>JAAFIN010000060.1 GCA_013297825.1 Cytophagales bacterium | reverse complement strand
ATGATTCGTATGGCGTGGCACGCTGCGGGAACGTATAGAATTTCAGATGGTAGAGGTGGAAGTAATACAGGAAATTTGCGTTTTGCACCATTGAATAGCTGGCCTGATAATACCAATTTGGACAAAGCTCGCAGACTTTTGTCGCCTATCAAACAAAAATATGGCAATAAAATTTCGTGGGCTGATTTGTTTATTTTGGCTGGAAATATGGCATACGAGTCAATGGGTTTCCAAACTTTTGGTTTTGCAGGAGGGCGTGAGGATATTTGGCATCCTGAAAAAGATATTTATTGGGGTTCTGAAAAAGAATGGCTTGCAAAATCTCGTTATACTGATGGCAACGATAGCGAAACGCTTGAAAATCCACTTGCTGCTGTGCAAATGGGTTTGATTTATGTAAATCCTGAAGGCGTTGATGGAAAATCTAATCCGCTTAGAACCGCTCAAGACCTTAGAACAACCTTTAAACGTATGGCAATGAATGACGAAGAAACCGTTGCACTTGCAGCAGGCGGTCATACGGTTGGAAAAGCTCACGGAAACGGTGATGCTTCGCTTTTGGGCGTAAATCCAGAGGGCGGTGCGTTGGAAAATCAAGGTTTTGGTTGGATAAATCCTCATGGAAATGGTGCAAATACCATTACAAGCGGTTTGGAAGGTGCTTGGACAACTACGCCTGACAAATGGAATCGTACATATTTTCATTTGTTATTAAATCACGAATGGGAATTGAAAAAAAGCCCTGCTGGTGCGTCCCAATGGGAGCCAATTAGCATAAAAGAAGAAGAAAAACCATTTGACGCTCATATAAAAGGTGTTCGCAGAAATCCAATTATGACTGATGCGGATATGGCATTAAAAATGGATCCAGAGTACAGAAAAATCTCTGAAAAATTCTACAATGACCCCAAATATTTTGAAGATGTTTTTGCGAGGGCGTGGTTTAAATTAACGCATAGAGATTTAGGCCCTAAAAACCGTTATTTGGGTGCAGATGCTCCAAAAAAAGATTTGATTTGGCAAGACCCAATTCCTGCGGTAGATTATACGCTTTCAGAAGGTAAAATTACAGCATTAAAAACAAAAATTGCAAATAGTGGTTTATCACAAACCGAACTTATAAACACCGCTTGGGACAGTGCAAGAACGTTTAGAGGTTCTGATTTTAGAGGTGGTGCGAATGGTGCAAGGATTAGACTTGCTCCACAAAAAAATTGGGCTGGCAACGAGCCTGGAAGATTACAAAAAGTGCTTGATAAACTGCACGAAATCCAAACGTCATTTATGGGAAAAATAAGTATGGCGGATTTGATTGTGCTGGGTGGCGTGGTTGGCTTGGAACAGGCAATAGAAAAAGCAGGATTTAAAATAAATGTGCCTTTTGTGGCTGGTAGAGGTGATGCAACTGCTGAAATGACTGATGTAGAATCTTTTGCGGTGCTTGAACCATTACACGATGGTTATAGAAATTGGCTTAAAGAAAATTATGCCCCAACGCCAGAAGAATTGCTTTTGGACAGAAGCCAACTAATGGGACTTTCTGCTCCTGAAATGACGGTTTTAATGGGTGGAATGCGTGTTTTGGGTACAAATCACGGAAATACAAAACACGGTGTTTTTACAGAAAATGAAGGCACTTTGAGCAATGATTTCTTTGTAAATTTGACAGATATGAAATATTCTTGGAAACCTGTTGCTGAAAATCTGTATAATATCGTGGATAGAAAATCAGGACAAACCAAATGGACTGCCACAAGGGTTGATTTGGTATTTGGGTCTAATTCTATTTTGCGTGCTTATGCTGAATACTACGCACAAAACGACAACAAAGAAAAATTTGTAAAAGATTTTGTGAAAGCTTGGACAAAAGTAATGAACGCTGATAGATACGATTTGAAAAAATAAAAGATTTTTTCTTGATATAAAAAAACGGACAAGCAAATGATGTTTGTCCGTTTTTTTTTGAAATAAAAAAATGCTATCCCATTTATCATTTATCATTAAAATTCCCCCTTTGGGGGTTAGGGGGCTTTTTAATCAGAAAACCCTGCCAAATTACTAATTCTTGTTGCACCTTCCCAGCCAACCACATATCCATCAAAACCACCTTTTCGCATAAAATTTGCTAAGGTTTTTGCTTCCCAATAAGACGAAAAATTCCCAAAAAAATACATAAAACGTCTATTTTCTGTTTTACGAGCCACAAATTCCCTTGAAAGCCACATTTGATTAAGTTGTTTTTCAGTGGTAGAAATTTGTATTTGAAAATTCACTTTTGTTTGATAATGTTTCCAAAGGTATTTAGTCTTAGTAATTTCTTCATTCAAACTATCAATTATTTTGTCTTTTTTTTCCAATAAAAAAGCATATTTATCAAAATTTTCTTTGGTACTTTGAATTTTATTATCAGTAATAAATTTATTGATGCTGTCTAATTTTTGATAATATTTTTGGGTACTATCTAATTTTTGTTTAAATTGCAAAAAAGCCAAAGGATTTTTTTTAAATTGTTTTAGTTCAGACTTGAGCGATTTTAGTTCTTGTTCTGATATTTTTTTTTGTGCAAAAGTATTTTTAAAATTAGAAAAAAATATTGCAATAAAAAAAAATAGAAAAAAATTAAAATTTTTTATAAAGATTTCCAAATTTTGTGCGTTTTTTGTGTAATTATTCAAAAAAATAAAAGTTTAAAATAAAATATCTCCGCAAAAATATGAAATATATTTTTAGTTTTGTGTTATTGGTTGTTTTTTGCTTCCAAACACAACATACATTTGCCCAAAACCCTGGTGATAAAGTTGCAAAAGGCATTTCTTTTAATAAAGGTTCTTGGAATGAACTTTTGTCAGACGCAAAAAAGAACAAAAAACCTTTTTTTGTTGATGTTTATACAACTTGGTGCGGTCCCTGCAAAAAAATGAGCAAAGAAACTTTTCAAGATGCAGAGGTAGGAAAATACATCAATTCTAATTTTTTGGCGTACAAACTTGATGCTGAAAAAGGTGAAGGTGTTGGGCTTTCTGAAAAATTTGATGTGGAAGCATATCCTACTATTTTATTCTTCAATGCAGATGGAAAACTTTTGGGCAAAGAAGAAGGTTTTATGGACAGTGAAAGATTTATATTTGTTGCTGAAAAATATAAGAAAAAAGCTAAATGAGAGCAGGATTTTCAGAATTTAAGGATTAGCAAGATTTTTATAAAAAAAAACGCTTTATTTTTGAAATAAAGCGTTTTTTTTATTTTTATAAAATTTTAAATGCAATTAAAAATTCCCCCTTGGGGGTTAGGGGGCGTTATTTTACCAAATTCATTAAATATTCTCCATAACCGCTTTTGCGAAGTGGTTGAGCAATTTCAATAAGTTGTTCTTTGGTAATAAAACCATTATCAAAAGCTTCTTCTTCAATACAACCAATTTTTAAACCTTGTCTTTCTTCAATAACTTGCACAAATTGCCCTGCTTGCATCAATGAGGCAAATGTTCCTGTATCAAGCCAAGCAGTTCCTCTATCCAAAATTGCTACTGAAAGATTGCCTTGTGTCAAATAATGTTTATTTACATCAGTAATTTCATATTCGCCACGTGCAGAAGGTTTTAGATTTTTGGCAATTTCTACGACTTGATTGTCATAAAAATAAAGTCCAGGCACTGCAAAATTTGATTTTGGATTTTTTGGTTTTTCTTCAATAGAAATTGCCTTTTGTTCGTGGTCAAATTCTACCACACCATAACGTTCTGGGTCAGAAACGTGATACGCAAATACCATTCCGCCATCAGGATTGAGGTTTTTTTGCAAAAGATTTCTTAAACCTGTGCCATAAAAAATATTATCCCCCAAAATCAAAGCAACTTTGTCATTTCCAATAAATTTCTCACCAATTACAAACGCTTGTGCAAGACCATTAGGCACTTCTTGAATGGCATATTGGAAATTACAACCTATTTTACTGCCATCACCCAAAAGATTTTTGAATAAATTATTGTCTTGTGGCGTGGTAATAATCAATATTTCCCTAATTCCTGCACTTATCAGCGTAGAAAGTGGATAATAAATCATTGGTTTGTCATAAACAGGAATAAGTTGTTTGCTCACAGAGAGCGTAAGTGGGTGCAATCGTGTGCCTGACCCGCCTGCGAGGATAATACCTTTCATAAAAAATAAAAGCCCCCCAACCCCCAAAGGGGGAGTTTTTTAAATAATAAATTCCAAAAGAAGGTTATTGAATAATTAGGAATTTTTTGCAAATTTATAATTTTTTAAAATTTTTTCAAAAAAAACTAACTTCTCAAAAAAACTTATGAAAAATTAACTTCTTTTAAATCTTTTAAAAAATGCCCAAATAACTTCATTTGCATTCATATCTTGGCTGGTTTTGCCAATACTACTTTCGGGAAGATATTGCCAACCTTGAGGCCAAGTATGACCTCCACCTGTGATAACATAACTTGTTACTTCATTTTGGTTGGTGCTATTGATGTATCTTCTTTCTGTGATAGTTGTACCATCATTTGCAATATCAGGTAAATTGGTAAGAATTGGCGTAGTAGAACAATTATTTATACTAATAAATTTATTGATGGCTTGGCTGTGTGATACTGCATTGCCTCCTGCTCCTGGTGATACAGTTCCACCAATAAATGGCACAAATGTATCCAATGTTCCTTGCATAATAATCGTAGGAACAGGTTTTGCAGGATTACAATTATTAAAAACACCTTGTTCCACACTTGCACCTACCACCGCAACACCTGCAATTCTATCACTCAATTCACACGCCAATCGTGCAGACATAAAACCACCATTGGAAAGCCCTGTTGAATAAATTTTTTGGTTATCAACCGAAAGATTTGCAACTGCATAATCGCACATTTGCCTAAAAAAATTAACATCATCTACGCCTAATTGGTTGGCTGTAGTTGGTCTGCCATCATTCCAAGCATTTTGAAAACCTTGTGGATAAATAACCATAATTTTTTCCCTATCAGCAAGTAGTCTAAAATCTGTAACTTGCATCATTCCTTGTGAGTTGCCTTGTCCTCCGTGATTTACAAAAATCAAAGGCATTTTACCTGCATTATTGTAGCCTTTTGGTTTGTAGAGCAAAAAACTTCTATCTCGTCCATCAACTTGCAAATTGATGGTTGTGAGTTCGCTGTCTTTGTCAGGTGTTGGGTCATCATTTTTTTTGCAAGAAATACTTGCAATGATAAAAAAGAAAAGGATTGATATTTTTTTCATTTTATTTTTAAGAATTTTTTAATGTGAATTTTAGAGTTAATTTATGGTTTTTGGTTTAATTGACAAATTAAATATTTTTTATTTTGGTGAAACTATGTTTTTTTTGATAACTTACAAAATTACTTTTTTTGAAATGAAGGCTAAAAATACCTTTTTGTAAATTTATATTTTTTTGCATAATTTTGCAAGCTAAAAAAACAAAAATTATTACTTATTGAATTATATTAAATTCCAAAACTTATTTATAAAATTTTTTTACAATATTTTTTAAAAAGTTTTTTTCTAAAAAAACAAAATCACAATGCCATTAAATACTGAACAAATAAGCCTCAAAAAAAGATTGCTTGAAATATGCCTCCAAGCCCAAAATGAACGCGTAGAAACTACACGCAACGCTATGGAAACCGCAGAACAAGCTGCTAATGAAGAAGAACCTTCCACAGAGGAAAATGTGGATTCAATGAGAGAACAACTCCGCACTGATAGAGAAATGTATGCCAAACAATTTAGCGAGGCAGTGATTGGGCTTAATACGTTGAGAAGAATACAAGTAGAACAATATATTGATACGGTTGCACTTGGGGCGGTTATTAAAACTGATGCACCTCAAAATCTTTTTATTGGCATCAATGTTGGAAAAATCCAAATAGATAAAGATACTTTTTTTGCCATTTCGTTAGAATCTCCTCTTGTGAAAGAAATGTTAGGCAAAAAACAAGGTGAAACTTTTACATTTAGAGATAAAAAAATCAAAATTTTGGAAGTATTTTAATAGTTTTTATCTAAAAAATTTTTATAAAAAATATTGCAAAAATGGCGGAAAATACCCTGAAAAATCCAAAAAATGAAGGAAATGGAGAAAATCTAAATACTCCAAAAAATAATTCAAAATTTGGAAAACAAAAACAACAATACATCTTGCTTCAATGGCTCAACCAAAAACTTAGTACGCCCATTGAAACAATTATTGAACACGCTTTTTCGCCAAAAGCTATTCCTTATATCTTGTTTTGGGCTTTTTTGGCTATTTTTTATATCACAAATGCCCAATACGCTGAAAAAATGGTACGCCAAACCAATAAACTTGAAGCTGAAGTTGAAAACCTAAGAGCAAATTACATTACCCTCAAATCCGCTTATGATGCCTTTGCAGGCAAACAAGCTGAAATCCTTAGAAGTGCTGACTCGTTAGGGCTTGTGGAAAATAAAGAAAGAATATTTAAAATAATAAGCCCCCCAGCCCCCAAAGGGGGAGCAAATCAATAAAGTTTTTATTTTTTTAATCTGCCTTTAATTCCCCCTTCGGGGGTTAGGGGGCTTCATTCACCATTAATTTTGTGTGGCATTCATTTTATATTGGATAAAAAAAACCTTTTAAAAAAGGATTTTTATGGTGATAATTTTGGAGAAAA
This sequence comes from Cytophagales bacterium, assembly GCA_013297825.1. GTDB lineage: Bacteria > Bacteroidota > Bacteroidia > Cytophagales > Microscillaceae > JAAFIN01. The sequence goes on along the minus strand of JAAFIN010000060.1, from coordinate 16,592 downwards.
TATTATCCAAAAAATGATTTTTGCAACAAAACACAGAGGTCTAAATACTCAAAACGAAAATAATTTCCTTGTCAAAACTTTTGAGGAAAATTTAGATTTTTCGAGTTTTTCGTTGTATTTTGGGCATAATCTTTTGCCAATTTCTGATTTTTCGCCTTTGGCAAAACAACCTTTTTGTGTTGGGGAAAATGTTTTGGTGTTCAATGGACAAATTTATAATCACCAAACATTACGAAAAAATATAAAATTTAAACCAAATTTTTTACAAGACTTTTCGGATTTTCCAAAATATCAAACACATTCAGATACCGAAACACTTGCGTATTTTTTTCATCAAATTTCTGAATTTTCGCCTCAAAAAATTCTTTCTAATATTGAATTATTAAATGGAATGTTTGCTTGTGTGTATTATGATAATTTACACAAACAACTTATCATTTGCAGAGATAAAAATGCCATAAAACCACTTTTTTATTTTGAAAATGACGATTTTTTAATTATTGCATCAGAAATTAGGGCAATTTTGGCAAGTGGATTGGTAGCAAAAAAAATAAATATTAGCCAAATTCCGCATTATCTCACATTCAAATACGCAGAAAGTCCAAATACTTTTTTTGAAAATATTTTTGAAATAAAAGAAAATTTTGTTTTGAATTTAAAAGATTATTTAACAAAAAAAGAAAAAATAAATGCTTATCACGTACCAACGAGCTTTAGCTTGTTGCCTCCAAATGTACCAACGAGCTTTAGCTTGTTGCCTCCACACAACAGACCAAAGTCCATTGTTACAGATTTGGACGAAATCCTTAGAAACAGCATCAAAAATCAACTTGTAGCAGACCGACCAATAGGCGTTTTTGCGAGTGGAGGCGTAGATTCTACGCTTTTGTTGGCGTATTGTCAGGAATTGGGCTACAAAACTACTGCGTATTCTGCGATAAATTCAGCAGAAGAAAGGCATTTTGGCACAAATGATTATTATTTTTCAGAAAAATCTGCTTTGCAATATGGTGCAAATTATTGCCCTTTTGTGCTTAATTCCAATATTTTAAACGACCTTACACCTTATATAAATGCTTGCGACCAGCCCATAGCGGACGGTGCAGGTTTGCTCACGTATCATTTGGCACGTGAAGCCTCTAAAATGCATCAGGTTTTGTTTTCAGGGGCAGGAGCAGATGAGATTTTTGCAGGTTATAATCGCCACAAAGCATTTTATTTGTATGAAAAATATCATTTAAAATACTTTTTTTGGCTGAAAGACATCACAAAATTTGCGTTTAATAATGTACTAAATCCTGCGATTTTTGGTGATTTTTTTAGAAAAAAAATAAGGCTTTTGGATAAGGTTTTTGGAAATATTTTTTGGGAAAAAATACCTACATTTTTAGGTTTTACACGTTTGAGTATTCCTTTGAAAGAGGATTTTTTTAGGATTTTTTTGAATGAAAAAAAAGAAACGATTTTTTCGTTATTTTCTAATTTTTCCCTAAAAGATGCCTTATATTATGACAAAACGCATTTTTTGCAACAAGATATTCTTGCAATTACTGACCAGATGACTATGCAACACACAACAGAAATGCGTGTGCCATATTTGGACAATGATATAGAAAATTATATTTCGCAATTTCCTGCTGAATTTCTATTAAAAAATGGTAAAAAATGGCTTTTGAAAGAAATTTTAAACAAAAAAAATGGAAAAATTTATACCATACGCCCCAAAGAAGGTTTTGGTATGCCTTTGGGAAAATGGTTGTTTTTGCCTCAAAATGCACATTACATTGATTTTTTGAGGAATTTGCCTACAATTTTGTATGAATTTTTGGATAAAAAACAATTTGAACAAAACCTACATTTACACAAAAAAAATAAAATTGATTATAGTGCTGAAATGTGGGCGGTTTTAATATTAGGTTTAAGGTTTAAGGTTTAAAGTTCAAGGTTCAAGGTTTAAAGTTTAAGAAAATCAATCTTTTTTCCTGCGAAAAATAGATTTTATGCCTCGCCAAGTACGAAGGAAGATGTTGGGGTGTGATTTTTTTTTATAATAATCCATAGAAACATCACCTATTGAAGTCATTGGTAAATTTTCTATGATAGTGCCTTTGATGCCTGGTATAGATACTTTTGTGTCAAAATGCTGATAATTATTGATTACAACATAACTATTATTATTTTCAGGTTTTAATTCAAATGTTATTTTATCATCAGAACAAAAATTTTTTTTTATCATTAACTCTTTACTTTTATAACCTGCATAAGTAAATAATAAAATATCATTTTCTTTTACAAACATTTCAAAATAACCATTCTCATTTGTTACAATACCTTTATTTGTGTCTTTTATATGTATAAGAGCTTGAATAAGTGAATCTTTACTATCTTCATCAATTACAACACACTTTAATAAAAATTCATTTTCAGTAACAACATTTGGATTTTGGATTTTTTGTAAATTTTCGGTTTGTGCAAAAGCCTTTTGTGGTGCATTTCCCAAAAAAAACACAAAACTTGAAGCCCAAAATGCAGTTTTTTGGAGGAATTTTTTTAAGAAAAAATCTTTTGTAATATCTTGTGAATTGGTTTCTTGGTTAATTTGGCGAAGTTGCACATCATAAAATCTGCCACAAGTTGATTTTTTAGTTTCTTGTTTTTTGAAATAATCAATAATTTCGTCATTGGACATTTTTGTAAAATCAACGACAACTTTTTGACAACTTCCACAAAAACGTCCTTTGTCTTGGGAAGTCATATTTTCCCAATTTTCGTGGCAAGGAATAGGTATGTTTATTTTCATAAAAAAATTCAAACAAAATGGTATAAAAAAAATAGAAATTAAATCTTTTACTTCTTAGACGTAAGAAATCTTACAAAAGATGCCCAAAGAAATAAAAAAAGTTTAAAAACTATTTTATTTTTTTATGAAAATCAAGGAGCTTCTGGAATATCATTTATTTTTGTATAATCATTTGTATTTTTATCAAAAAACCAAATTTTTATATCAATTTCATTATAAAGTACCAAATAAGGCGTTGGATATACTGCGTGATACACCAATAATTGCCTAAAAGCGTCATCATCAAGCGGTACATTTTGGGCTTTACATTCTACCAACAAAAAAGGCAAACCATCAGTATCATATACCAAAATATCAGTTCTTTTAAGATTTTGAACGAATTTTAAGCCTTTTTCTACCCTAAAAAGTCCTTTTGGATAATTTTTTTTGGTAATAAGCAAAAAAATACATTTTTGCCTTACCCATTCCTCTGGCGTAAGTTGAATATATTTTTTGCGAATAATGTCCCAAATGTATAATATATCGTGTTTTTTAATAATATCAGGCGAAAAGTTCAAAAAAGTTTAATGTTTAAGGTTCAAAAAGTTCAAGGTTCAAAGTTTAAGGTTCAAAAAGTTCAAGGTTCAATAAAATTCTGTAAATTTGTATTTAATTCTAAAAATCCTGCTCAAAGTTTGGCTGTTCAATCCTGAATTATCCAAAAAATCTTAAAATCCTGCTTAAAGTTTGGCTGTTTAATCCTGAATTATCCAAAAAATCTTAAAATCCTGCTTAAAGTTTGGCTGTTTAATCCTGAATTATCCAAAAAATCTAAAAATCCTGCTTAAAGTTTGGCTGTTTAATCCTGAATTATCCAAAAAATCTTAAAATCCTGCTCAAAGTTTGGCTGTTCAATCCTGAATTATCCAAAAAATCTTAAAATCCTGCTCAAAGTTTGGCTGTTTAATCCTGAATTATCCAAAAAATCTTAAAATCCTGCTCAAAATCCTGTCAAAAATTCCAATACTTGTTTTAAGGCACGTGTGCGATGACTAATTGCATTTTTTTCATCAACAGACATTTGTGCAAAAGTTTTGTCATAACCATCAGGCAAAAAAATGGGGTCATAACCGAAGCCTTGTGTGCCTTTGATTTTTGTTAAAATTGTTCCTTCAATAATTCCTGTAAATTGATGCACATTTCCATTCAATACAAGCGTCATTACGGTTTTAAATTGTGCTTTTCTATTAGGATTATCTCCTAATTTTTCCAACAAAAAAGCAATATTTTCCTCAAAATTCCTTGAACCTGAATAATGTGCAGAATTTACGCCAGGCTCACCATTTAAGGCTTCTACTTCAAGCCCAGAATCATCAGAAAGGGCATTTTCTTGAAAATTATCCCAAATATACTTTGCTTTTTGCAAAGAATTTAGTTCAATGGTTGGATTGGTTTCAGGCAAATCTTCTTTGCAACGAATATCATCTAAGGAAAGGATATTGATTTTTTTGTTGATATTCCCCAATTTTACATACAATTCTTTGATGATTTCTTGTATTTTGTGAGCGTTGCGTGTAGCAAGACAAATATTTATATTTTCCATTGTTTTTTTTGAATATATTTTATATTTTTTATTTGGGTATTTTGTCCAAATTGCAATAAAAGACAAATTTACCTAAAATTTCTATAAAAATTGTGTTAAATTTGCATTTTTTTTAAGCCCCCTAACCCCCAAAGGGGGAACAAGCATAAAGATGATAAAAACATTATCAAACTCCCCTTTTGGGGGCTGGGGGGCTTCTTAAACTTTTTAAATATGGCAGAAAATTTTATAGATTACGTCAAAATATACATACGTAGTGGTGCTGGTGGCAATGGTTCAGTGAGCTTTGCAAGAGGGAAATTTAGACCAAATGGCGGACCTGATGGTGGTGATGGTGGTAGAGGAGGGCATATTATTCTAAAAGGTGATAGAAATTATTGGACACTTCTGCATCTTAAATTCCAACGTCATATTTTTGCTACCAATGGCGAACCAGGTTTGGGGGCAAGATGGACAGGCACACAGGGTGAAGACAGAACAATTATTGTTCCGCTTGGCACAGTCGCAAAAGACGAACTTACAGGCGAAGTAATGGCTGAAATCACAGAACACGAACAAGAAATCATCATTTTGAAAGGTGGTAAGGGAGGACTTGGCAACAATAATTTTAAAAGTGCAACCAATCAAGCACCTATGTACGCACAAGAGGGCGGAGTTGCCAAAGAAAAAACTTTGATTTTAGAGCTAAAAGTGCTTGCTGATGTAGGTTTGGTGGGTTTTCCAAATGCAGGAAAATCTACACTTCTTTCGGTGGTTTCCGCAGCAAAGCCTGAAATTGCAGATTATCCATTTACTACACTTGTGCCTAATTTGGGCGTGGTTTCGTATCGTGATGACCAATCATTTGTGATGGCTGACATTCCTGGTATCATTGAAGGTGCTGCGGAAGGGCGAGGATTGGGCATTAGGTTTTTGAGGCATATAGAACGAAATTCTATTTTGTTGTTTATGGTTTCTGCAGAAAGCAAAGACATCAACAACGATTACCAAATTTTATTGGGTGAGTTGGAAAAATATAACCCTGAATTATTGGACAAAAAACGTCTTTTGGCTGTTACCAAATCAGATTTGCTTGATGAAGAATTAGAAAATCTTATGTCAAAAGAATTACCAAAAGATATTCCACACATTTTTATATCTTCTGTGGCTGAAAAAGGCATTTTGCAACTAAAAGATATGATAATGAAAAGTATAAAAAATGAATTATAAATTATAAATGAAACAGCCAAATTGCTATTTAAAGGCTGTTGGCTGTTTCATTTATCATTCATCATTTAACATTTATCATTATTCACTTATTTCCTGCAAAAGTTCCATTTCAAGGGCTTCTTGTTCCAATTTCAAAATATCTTGTATCACATACACATACGCAAGACTGCTAAAATGTGTGCTTAATTCTACATCAATATCATAAAAAGTTTGTTCAGGGATAATTTTTACTCTTTTAACCACACCTATCATACTGCGTGGTGGAAAAGTAGCATTGTAACCTGAAGTTTGGATAGTATCACCTACTTTTACTTTGGTATAAGTGCCTACATCAAGCAATTTGGCAGTTTGGGCGCGTTTTCCGTCCCATTTGATAGAGCCAAGCTCTCCATTGCGTTTGATTTGTGCTGAAACAGTCATTTTAGAGTGCAAAACAGGCATCACAATAGAAAAATGGCGATTACATTTTATAATTTTCCCTACAATTCCCCCAGGAGATATTACACTCATACCTTTTTTTAGACCATCTTTTTCACCTTTGTCAATGGTGATATAATTGTTGAGTTGGTGCGTAGAATTATTTACAACCTTTGCCAAAGCGTAGGTATATTTATTGATTACCAGCGAATCAGAAAGTTTTTTGAATTTTGTGTAATCATTTTTTTGGGTAAATCCTGCGAGTTCTTTGTGAAGGCGTAAATTTTCTTTTGCGAGTTCAGCATTTACATTTTTTAATTTAAAATAATCTCCCACACCACTTGACCAGCTTAATATAGTACCTGTATAATTATTAGCAGAATTAAAAAAAGTTGCATTTTGGTAAGAATTATGATGTACCAAAAGCAAAAAACTTATAATTTCCAATAAAACAAACAACAAGAATACTTGATATTGTCGGATTAAAAGCAAAAAATTTTGCATTAGTTTTTAGATTTTCGTTTTTAGATTTTCGTTTTTAATTTAATTTTTCTTTTTCAATTTTTGGATAAGATACACAGAATCCTCATCACCAAGTTTAACCGCTTGTTTAAAATCTTCATTTGCTTTTTCGGTTTCATTTAACATAAGAAAAAGCAAACCTCTGTGTCTAAAAATTTCTGCATTTCCTTCTCTAAAATGCCAAATTCCTTTGTTAAATGTTTCTAAGGCGTTTTCGTATTCTTGAATTTCTACAAAAGCCCTTGCTTGCCAAAAATATGCTTCTGCAAGCGAATGATTGATTTTTATTGCATTTTGACAATCTGCCAATGCTTGATAATAATTGCCCAACAAAAAATTACATTTTCCTTTGTGCAACCACGCAAGGCTTGATTTTGGGTTAAATTGTATTTTTTCTACAAAATATTCTTTGGCTTTTTGATATTCTTTCTCAAAAATCAATGCAAAACCTTCTTTATACAAGCGTTCATCTCGCATTTCAGGTGTTTTGTGATGACCCAATGCAAGTCTAACCCATATATAGAAAAAAAACACGAAGAAAATTGCGAAAGATTCCATGAATGAATTAGGAATTAAGAATTAGAAATTAGGAATGAAATACAATTAGGAATTAAGAATTAGGAATGAAATACAATTAAGAATTAGGAATTAAGAATTAGGAATTAGGAATGAAATACAATTAGAAATTAAGAATAAAATACGAGAATAAAAAATACAAACAAGATTATAAAATAAATTAAAAATTATGAATTATTTTGAGAATAATTAAAATAAAATTTGGAAAATTAAATAAAAATGACTATAAATTCCTAATTCCTAATTCCTAATTCCTAATTATTTATTTCTTATTAGCAACATCAATTCTTTTTGTACGTGCCAATCTTTGGCAAGTTTGAGCATAGCGGTTGCTTCCATTTCAGTAACATAACCTTTGGCATTATTTGCTTCCCACACCATACTCATATATTTGAGGCGAGTATCTTTATCAAAATTTCCTACAATATCGTTCAAAAACTCTCTTGCACGTTCAAAAGCAGTATAATAATCAAGTGCAATAAAATCGTTAGCCCATTGCAATTCTTGCCAAGCGTCAAGTTCTTGGGCGGTATTATCCAAAATTATTTTTTCTTCATTGTCCAATCCGTGATAATGAAAAATAACAGATTTAAGTAGAAGAATAGCTTTTTTTTCGTCAGTAGTCATTTTAAAAAGTTTAAAGTTCAAGGTTTAAGGTTTAAAAAGTTTAAAGTTCAAAGGTTCAAGGTTTAAAGTTAAAAATTTAAAATTAAAAAAATGGCTGTTTAAATTCTGTTAATCTTTAAATCTTGAAAATCCTGCTCTTATTTGGCTGTTTCATTCAACATTTACCATTCAACATTCACCATTATTTTTAGTCTTCTTTTCTATTTCTAATAATCCTCGTAACCTTAAATTCAGTTCTACGGTTTCGTATTTCAGCTTGTTGTGTATTTATTTTTAATTTTTTTTCGCCATAACCCACTGCGGTCATACGTGAGGCTTCTATGCCACTTTTTACCAAATACGCTACGGTGCTGTCAGCTCTGCGTTGCGAAAGTGCTTGATTATCACGGTCAGAACCTACTGCATCAGTATGCGAGCCAAGTTCTATGGCAATTTGAGGATTTTCTTTTAAGAAATTCACAAATTTATCCAATTCAATCGCAGATTCAGGGCGAATATTTGCTTTATTAAAATCAAAATTTATTTCTAATTGGTAAGCAACTGTGTCAGTAATAACGATTTTTTCCAAAATAATTTTGGTGTAAAAAGTTGTATCTGTAACAGGCTTGGTTAATAATTCGTGTGGAATTGCTTTCCCAAAGGTACTAAATTCTTCTTCTTTATGAAAAAAATCTTCTCCACCATTTGCATTAAAGACATAATTACTTTGCAATTTGATTGGAAAAGGTGCGATTTTGCCTTGTGCGTCTGTGGTAAGTGTTTGGAGTTTTTCGTCTTTTTTGGCAATATTTCCTAAAAAATGTTCTACTTTGGCATTGGCAAGAGGCGTTTCTTTTTTGGTTTTGTCGGTTGGGTCAATACTTACAACTTCAATACCTAAGAAATAGTTTACACGTTTTTGGCGGTCAATTTTTTCAGACCATTTATAAATGTCATCACCTCCTTTTCCGCCTGCTCTGTTGGAAGAAAAATAACCTGTTGTATCAGTTTTTCCCATAAATCCAAAATCATCTTGTGGAGAATTAAGCGGAACGCCCATATTTTTGATTTTGATGCTTCCTTTGTCAATAATTGCCTCCATAATATCCAATCCACCAAGTCCTGCGTGTCCATTGGAAGAAAAATATAAAACTCCCTCATCACTTACGTAAGGAAAAAGCTCATCACCTGCGGTGTTGATGTCTTTTCCTGCATTGCGAATATTGTTAAATCTTCCGCCTGCAATGTCAGCAATCCAAATATCTACGCCACCATAACCACCTTTGCGGTTTGATGCAAAATATAATCTTTTGCCATCACCACGAATAAATGGACAAGAAGTCCAAACATTTTCTTGGCTTCCTTTGAGTTCTTGGTTGCCTGCATCAGCAAGATTTTTGTTGATATTAAGCGGATAAGGCAATATTTCAGGTTCTGACCAATCATTTCCCACACGTCTTGCTATGTATAAATCCACTTCGTTGGATTCACCTTTTTTGCCTGAACTACTGCGTGCAAATACAACATAACTGCCATCAGGTGCGAATGTTGGTGAGGCTTCATTAGCGGTTGAAAGATAAAGATTTGAGCTAAATACTTCCACACTTGGCGAAGTTTGGTCAATGTTTTTTTCGTCGGTGCTATAAATTCCTGCGGTGCGACCACCAGAACCTTCATAAACGACTTCTTTGCGTGTGCTACTAAATAATAATTTTCCTTTGTGGAAACTTGGTGCAAATTCGTCTGCTTCTGTGTTAAGATTTTGGCACGCCTCCACAATATAAGGCGTTTTAGTATCTTGGATTTCTTTTATTTTATCAGAATTTTGGATTTCAGCTTTTGCTCTTTTGGTAAAATCTTGGTTGGTGCCATTTTGCAAATATTGTTTAAATTGTGCTTGTGCTTCTTGGATTTTGCCATTAGATTTTAGGCTTTGGGCATAATAAAATTTGATTTTTTCATCATTATTATTTGCTTGTAGGGCAGTTTGATAATATTTTTCAGCTTCGCCAATACGGTTGGACAAGCGATAAGATTCTGCGATATAAGCATCAATAGTAGCGTTGTTGCCATCTTTGCGTAATTGTTCAAATTGCGTAATTGCTTTTTGATATTCTGCTTTTTCAAAACTTTTTATGGCGTTTTTGTAGGCAGAATTACAGCCACCTAAGCCCAAAAGTACCGAAAAGGAAAAAATGGATATGCAACAAAAAAAACTTTTTTTCATAAATGGATTTTTTTATAATTTTAAAAAAAACAAAATTAAAATGTTTTTTCTCAAAAATGGTTTTTTTGGATTAAAATTACAAAAAAAAATAAAAAAAATATAATTTATTGATAGATTTTTTTTTGTCTGATAATTTTTGTGGAAAAAGAAAAAAACAACTTTGTCATTTTGTAGTAATCTGGTGTCTTATATAGAACAGCCAGATTTTTTCAGAATGACACCAAAATAAAGGGTTCTCTGACAATTTTTATGGAAGACTAATGTAACACACACTTTTAGTGTGTGAAAACATAGTTGAATGAGGCTTTGACAAAGACACACACTAAAAGTGTGTGCTACAAAAATATCGTTTTTTTCCTTTTTCCACAAAAATTGTCAGACAACCACATAAAGAAAGGCATTCCCAAAAAATATTTAAGCCTTAAACTTTAAACCTTGAACTTTTAAACTTTTCTATCCGTGTGTTGGCAACGAAAAATATACTTTTGTACCTTTTCCTATTTCACTTTGAATAAAAATATTGCCTTTATTTGCCTCCACAAATTCCTTGCAAAGCATAAGCCCTAAGCCTGTACCTTTTTCTTTTTCTGTGCCTTTTGTACTAAAATGCGTGTCAGTATTAAATAATTTTTTGAGATTATCTTCTGAAATGCCTATGCCTGAATCAGTAACCGAAATATAAAGTTTGTTATCTTGATAAATCGCATCTAAAATAATTTTTCCATTTTTTGGTGTAAATTTTAGGGCATTACTTACCAGATTACGCAACACAGTATCAATTTGGTTGGTGTCAGCCCACGCAAAAGTACGTGGTGCAATGAAATTCTCAATGGTAATATATTTTTGTTCTGCAATCGTAAGAAAAAGGTCAATTTGTTTTTGAGCAATTACGTATGTATCTACATTTTCAGGTTTGGCACTGATGCCATTCATTTGGCTTTTTGCCCACGCAAGCAAAATATCAAGTGTTTGGAGCGTAGAGGACGAAGTTTTTTGAAGATTTTGGGTAATGCTGTGTGTTTCATCATCAGAAAGATTGCCATAATTAAGAAGTGTAATAAAACCATTCAAAGCATTAAAAGGTGCCCTCAAATCGTGTGCAATGATAGAAAAAAGTTTGTCTTTGACTTGGTTACTTGCTTTGAGGTCTTTTTTCTGTTTGTTGAGTATTTTATTTTGTATTCTTCGGTCATAATTTATTTTTAGAAGAATTATCCCAATTATCAACATAAAAATAATAACTGTAATATAATAATTCCTAAAAACACGTTCTTCGTCTAATTTTTTAGCAATTTCAGCTTTTTCTTTGAGGTCTTTGAGGTGGATTATTTCGTTATTTTTGGCTTTAATTTCAGCATCTTTTTTAAGAAATTCTACTGCAAGGTGTAATTTATCAGAAGTATCAGCAAGGGCTTTTGCTTCAATGCTAAGGGACTTTATTTCGTTATTTTGAGAAGTTAATTTTGTTTCAGCATTCTTTAGCATAAGTTCTTTGATTCTGTTTTCTTTTTCAAGCAAAAGATTTTTAAATTCACTTTCTTTTACTGCTTCTTGCGAATTTTTTAGTGTGCCTTTGATGAGTTCTTCGTGTATGGTTTTATAAAGCTCAAAATTTTCTTTGGTTTTTTGTGTATTTCCTAATTTATCATAAATTTCATACAAACTTCCATACGCAAGTCGCATATTTTTCATATTGTAAGTTCTTTGGGCAATATCTTTTGCCTCTTCTACGTATTTGGCACTTTGTTCATAATTTTGGAGGCGATTGCAAACCACTGCGATATTGATAAGGGAGGCAAAAATACTTTCAGGTTCTTTTTGCGACTTACGAAAAGCCAATACTTTTTCAAAATACTGCAATGCTTTGGTATATTCGCCCATATCTGCATACACAAGGGCAAAATTATTGATAAGGCTCATTTTTCCAGCTTCATTGCCTATCATATCGTTTAAACTATATGATTTTTCAAAAAAATTAATGGCTTGTTGGTGAAATTTTTGTTCCCAATAAAGCGAAGCAATGTTATTATAATAACGAGATGCTTCTTTTTTGTCCCCATCATTTTCTTTTTTAATGGCTTTGTCCAAAAAACCTTGTAATCTTTCCACGACAGATGCGTTCAACCCTTGTGTTACGAGTTGTGGCTGTGCAAATGTTTTATTAGAAAAAAATATAAAAAAATATAAAAAAATAAAAATGATTTTTTTTATAAAAATAAAATTAAAATATTTCATGGAATATTTTTACTGACATACAAAAAATTAAAAACTTCAACAAAAATATGTTTTTTTTGTTAAAGCAAATTTAATGACAATAAATTATTTAAAAGATATTTGGCAAAGATATTATTTTTTTAAGAAAAAATATGATTTCATACAGCCAAATAAAATTGGTTTTTCTTTTTTCAAAAAAATAAATTTTATTTTTAGCCCAAACATTGCTTATTTTTGGATAATAATACACAAATAAAATCTTATTATTCTTTTTTTATTTGTATTTTTGTAAAATAAAAGATAAAAATAGCATTTTAGCTTATACTTTTTTATCTAATTTTACGTCTTAATCAAAAGGTCAAAAACCTTAATTTTTTAGCAAAAACCAAATTTTTATGAACAATCAAGGAGAAAGCAAACGCCAACAACAATATGCTCGTATGATACGTGAGGAACTTAGTGCAGTTTTTCAGAGAGATAAACGTGATATGTTTGGCAATGTTTTCGTTACTATTACTACAGTGCGTGTTTCGCCTGATTTGAGCGTTGCACGTATATATTTTACGTGTTTGGCATTGGGCGAACAAACGCCAAATGCACCACAAAATAAAGCAGACGAAGTGTTGGAAATTATAGAGGAAAATAAAAAAAATATTCGTCAAGCCCTTGGGCAACGCATTGGAAAAATTGTTAGAATTATCCCAGAGTTGAATTTTTTTAAAGATGATACTGCTGAATATGCCTCTAAAATTGAAGAACTTTTACAAAAAATTCAAACGCCACCCACAGAATAATTAGGAATTGGGAATTATGAATTATGAATGAAACAGCCAAATGCAATGTTCAATGATAAATGATAAATGAAAAAACAAATTTAATGTTGAATAATTTGGCTGTTTTGTACTTTCTCCTGACACCTTTTTCCTGACACCTTTTTCCTTTCTCCTGACACCTTTTTTAAAATGAATTTTCAAATCTATTTAATTGAAAGAATACGTAATCGTATTAAACAAAATTTAGAAGGTTTTAATGTCCAACAACTGAATTATATCCCAAAAGGATTTAATAATAACCTTATTTGGCATATAGGACATCTTTCTGCTATAATTTGTTTGCGTGTGTATAAACCTGCGGGATTGGATTTTCCAATTGATTCAACTATTGTGGAAACTTACAAACCTAATACAAAACCTGAAAAAGTGCTTAATGAACAAGAAATTGCAGTGCTTTTTATAACATTTGATAAAGTTATCAATCAACTCAAAATAGATTATGAAAGCGGAAAATTTACTAAATTTGAGGCTTGGCAATCTATGTCAAATGATGAAATCAAAACCTTAGAAGAAGCACTTGCTTTTATGGTTTATCACGAAGGATTACATTTTGGGTATATTTTGGCACTCAAAAGGTCAGTTTTACAAGAAAATTTATAACAAAATTTTATTTGGTTTTTTAGGAATTTTTAATAAAAATAAAAAAATAAAAAAATAAAAAAATAAAAAAATAAAAAAAATTATGACTAAGAAAAAATATTTATTTTTCGTTTTTTTGATGTTTAGTTTTACAGTTTCAATCTTACATTTTTCATTCACAAACCCTCAAAAAGACCGCACTGATTTGCTTGCAAGGGCTTGGATAATGTCAGAAATGCAAGTACAAGGCAAAAAATATTCTGAAAAAATGCTTGAACGCCAACGCCAAAATGGTATGATAACTGTTTTGCATTTTCGCAAAAATGGTACTTGTGATGTAAGTATTAAAACCGCTAAAAATAAAAAAAATCTTAAAAATACTTGGCGTTTTGAAGATAATCAACAAAAACTTATCATTACGCCTGCCAATGAGCCTCCACAAATTTTTTCTATTGAAAAATTGAGCAGTAGGAAAATGGTGCTTTCTATGGTAGAAGGCAAAGAAAAACAGGTTTTTGCGTATAAAGAAGTGAAAGAATAATGGTGAATGGTAAATGAAACAGCCAACAGCCTTTTTAAGCAGGATTTTCAAGATTTAAAGATTAACAGGATTTGAACAGCCATTTTTTTAATTTTAAATTTTGAACTTTTTGAACCTTAAACTTTGAACTTTAAACTTTGAACTTCTGAAATATTGGTAATTTTTTAGTATATTTGCGAAATTTTTTAAATGAAATAACCTTGTTTTGTGTTAATTAAAAAATAATAACATAAAACAAGGTGTAATTTTTTGATATGGCAACTAAAAAAATAACTACCGAAGAAATTATTGCTTTAAATGAACAATTTTCTTCCGCTTCTGAAAAAGAATTTCAGAAAATAATGGATACCTTTGAAAAAGAACAACCTGCTCTTGCAGAGTTTCTTTGGAATGAATTTGCAGAAGATTTGAGTGATGAAACACTTGAATTTTTGTATTTTGTGGGTATGCAGATTTGGTACACTTTTACCAAATTCCAAAAAAGTATCCCAACTATTACTGATGACAAAATCACAGATGCGTTCCAAAAAAATGAAAAAATGTTGGACGATTTGCACGGTTTGGAACACGAAGAACAATTTGCTGATGCTTTTGAGAAAATGATTGACTCACACATTCAAAATGATATGTGTGGCTATATCGTAACCCTCGCTTATGATTATGGCAAAGACCTCGAAAATGAGGACGAAGAAGAAGATAATCCTTATCTTCAAATGCCTGTTTATGAGGAAGAAATGGACTTAGACGAATACGAAAGTGTAGCACGTGATATTGCACTTGTTACTTTCAAAACGGTTTTAGATGTGTTTAGTGAATAAGGAAAAAGGTGTCAGGAGACAGGAAATAGGTGTCAGTAAAGAGATTTTAGGAATAAACTGCTAAAACAAAGTTTGTGAAATTTTAAAAATTAAAAAAGAAACTAAAAAAAATCATGTTCAAAATTATACTAAAAAATAAAAATAAAATACGTTTTTTGGGTTGTTTGGGCATAATTTCTTTTTTAGTTTTTTTTTGTGGGTTTTCGGTTTTTGCACAAGTAAAAAATATTGTTATTGATGCTGGTCACGGTGGCATTGACCCTGGAAATTTGGGTAAAAAAACACAAGAAAAACACGTAAATCTTGCTGTAAGCAAACTTTTGGGGGAAATGCTCAAAAAGGAATTTCCAAAAATAAATATTCATTATACACGCCTTACAGACAAATATGTGGATTTGCATTACCGCTCACGCATTGCGATTGACAAAAAATCAGATATTTTTATCTCTATTCATTGCAATTCTATGCCACACGAAAATCCTAACCGCAAAAATGTAGGTGGCACAGAAACGTATATTTTGGCTTTGCAACGTTCAGATGACAACCTTGAAATTGCTGAAAAAGAAAATACGCCTATCACAGAAAGTGATAAACAATTTTTTTTGAAACTCAAAAAAGATAAATTTCAGGAAGAAAATCAGATTTTGATAAGCCTTCACCAACAAACTTATTTGGAAAATAGTGCTTTATTAGCCCAAAAAATAGAAGAATCTTTTGTAAAAAATGCCAAACGACAAAGTAGAGGCGTAAAACAAGCAGGTTTTGCGGTGTTGCGTGAAATTCCAAATGTAAGCGTGCTTACTGAAATTGGTTTTTTGTCCAATCCCACAGAAGAAGATTTTTTGATGAACAAAATAGGTCAAAAAATGATAGCAAAATCAATTTTCTTGGCAATGAAAGTTTATATTGAGCAAAAGGAATGATTATAGGTATCAGGGGACAGGTATCAGTTATCTGTGGCAATTTTTCTAAAAAAAATTTGTTTTTTTCAAAAAAACCTAAGAATTTTGTATTCCAATAAAATCAAAATAACGAGATGTAGCGTAGCCAGGTATCGCGCCAGCATGGGGTGCTGGAGGTCGTGGGTTCGAATCCCGCCATCTCGACTTTTCAAAAAAACCACATAGAAATATGTGGTTTTTTTGTTTTTTTTATTGTATAAATTTTATTATTTTTACAGAAAATTATACGCCTTTTTTTCATTTTACAAAAAATTCCCCCTTGTATTTACTCCCCCTTTGGGGGCTGGGGGGCTTCTTCTTATATGCCCCATCTTCATTGGATTGGTAAAGACAAAGTCATTAACCACCACCTTGACGTGCCTTTTCACGTCCTTGACCAACAATATAAAACCAATCCTAACACCGAAAACAAAATTATTCACGGTGATAATCTCCTCGCACTTAAAGCCCTCCTTCCGCAATACGAAGGCAAAATAAAATGTATCTACATAGACCCTCCCTACAATACAGGCAACGAACAATGGGTGTATAATGACAACGTTAATGACCCAAAAATCCAAAAATGGCTCAATCAAACCGTAGGCAAAGAATCCGAAGACCTTACTCGCCACGATAAATGGCTCTGTATGATGTACCCTCGCCTCAAACTCCTCCATAAACTCCTCTCCGATGATGGGGCTATCTTTATTTCTATTGATGACAATGA
>JAAFIN010000059.1 GCA_013297825.1 Cytophagales bacterium | reverse complement strand
CACGGATTTTACGGATTAACACAGATTTTCACGGATTTTTTTTCTTTTTTCGTGAAGTTTTGATGTTTTTTATCAATTTTTAGACTTCATTTTAAAAACTCTATTATCAAAATTCAGAAAAAGCATATCTAAAAGCCATCAAAATAGAACCAAATAATTATGGAATTTGGAGTAATTTAGGGTTTTTATATGATTTATACTTGGAAAACCCTGAAAAAGCAAAAGAAACATACCTCAAAACACTTGAAATAAATCCAAATCTTCCTGATATTCTGAATAATTTGGGGGTTTTGTATAAATGTAATTTCATTGATTACGAAAAAGCCAAAGAATGTTATTTTAAAGCGTTGACGCTCTTACCCAATGATGGTGATAATAGTAATATTATCTCTACTACTTATAATCTTGCTTGCACGTACAGCTTACAAAAAAACAAAGAGGAAGCTTTGGATTACCTTACAAAATCTATCGCTTTGGATATTGATGTCAAATCAGATGCCCAAACAGACACAGATTTTGAATGGTTGTGGGAAGACAATGATTTTTTGAGTTTGGTAAAATAAAAATTTTGTATTTTAGGGTTATTATTGATTTTTTCTACGTACCAACGAGCTTTAGCTTGTTTTTTACACAACAAGCTAAAGCACATTGACACAAAATCAAAGATTTTTCAAAAAATCTACCAACAATCGCACACCGTAAGCAGTTGCGTTGCGGTCTTTTCCAAATTCATTTGCCTGTAATCCCATTCCAGCCATATCAATATGCGCCCAAGCAGGGTGTTTTTCAGTAAAAACTTCTATAAATTTCGCTGCGGAAATACTCCCATTCATAGGTTTTCCACTAAAATTGCGTACATCAGCTACATCACTGCTAATGTCCTCTTTGTAATCGTCCCAAAGTGGCATTTGCCATAGTTTTTCTTGGGTATTTTGTCCTGATTTAATGAGTTTTTGGGTTAATTCTTCATTATTACAAAATAATGCTCCTGTCGCATAACCCAATGCCAAAATGCTATTTCCTGTCAAAGTAGCCATATCAATCATTATATCAGGCTTAAAATTGCGGTTTGCGTATGTTACGCCATCAGCAAGCACCACACGCCCCTCCGCATCTGTGTCAATCATCTCTATTGTCATACCTGAATACGAAGAAAACACATCACTTGGCAACACCGCATCAGCCCCAATGTTGTTTTCAGCTACACACATTACCCCAATTACCTCAATATCCAAGTCCAAACGAGCCACAAGTTCAATCGCTCCCATCATTCCACCTGCACCAGCCATATCTGACTTCATAAAGTGCATATTTTGACTGTCTTTTATGGAAATTCCGCCCATATCAAAGGTTAAGCATTTGCCTACTAATGCTACTTTTTTCGTGTTTTTAGGGTTTTTTGGGGTGTAGTGCATAATGACAAGATAAGGAGGGCGATTACTTCCCTTTCCAACCGTCAAAAGTGCGTGAAGTCCCTGTTTTTCCAACTCATTTTTATCCAAAACAGTTACTTTGTAGCCATATTTTTCGCCTGATTTTTTCGCCCATTCTGCGATGTACTGCGGTGTTTTTACATTTGCAGGAAGATTAACCAAATTCATTGCTTCCATTTGTGCAAATGCAGTTTGTGTTCCTTCAAAAACCGAATTTTTGGCTTCATTTTCTCCAAATTTTTGGTTATTATCCTGTGTTTCTTCTTTTTCAGCATAAATAACTTGAATTTTAGGATTTTCTTGTTGGAAAAAATTAAAATTTTCAGGTTTTTTATCGGTTTTATAGAAATTTATATCATAACTACCCAATAATACACCATTTACAGCGTGTTGTATGCTTGCATTTTCCAAAAAAGATAAGTCAAGGCTTATTTTTGGCTGTAATTTTGTTTTTTTATTATGAAAAAACCACCTAAAAATGTTGATAATGGACTTGGTTTTTTGGTCTTGTCCAATGCCAAAAAGCTGTATTTTGGTGTTTTCGGTGTAAATTATCTGGATTTCTTTGGCATCTGCCTTAAAATCTTCAATAATAGCAGATAAGTTGATATTATCATTGATGTTGTATGCAGTTAAAATCTGCTTTATCACATCTTTTGTAAGATTTTTATCGCTTTTTTGTGGTACTGCAACGATTATTTCGTTGTTTGTAATGTCTTTTTGGTGATTTATTAAAGAAAACATCTTTTTTAATGGTAAATGTTAAATGGTAAATGGTAAATGTTGAATGAAAACAGCCAACAACAAATGATGAATGTTAAATGGTAAATGATAAATGAAAACAGCCAACAACGAATGATGAATGATAAATGAAACAGTCAAAATTTAAAAATATTATTAATTTCTTATTCCTGATTCCTAACGCCTGACACCTGTTTCCTAATTCCTTTTTTACAAAAATCGTATTTTTTATGATATATTTCGTATTTTTGCCCTTTAAAAATAAAAAAACTTGATTTTTTTACAATGAAAACAATCATATTGCTATGATAAAGGCTGTTGGTTGTTTCATTCACCATTTACCATTCAACATTCAACATTAAATTTATGCGTATAGACATTATTTCTTGTGTTCCAAGCCTAATGGATAGTTTTTTTGCACATTCTATTTTGCAAAGGGCACAAACAAAAGGCGTTGTAAAAGTAGAAATGCACGATTTGAAAGATTATGCGAGTAATCAATATCGCCAAGTTGATGATTATCCATTTGGAGGCGGTGCAGGAATGGTTTTGATGATTGAGCCTATCGCAAAATGTATTCGCAAATTGCAAAGTGAGCAAACTTATGACGAAGTAATTTATCTTACGCCTGACGGTGTTACACATAACCAAAAAATGGCAAATGAATTGTCATTAAAAAAGAATTTAATTTTGCTTTGTGGGCATTATAAGGGCATAGATGAGCGTGCAAGAGAAATGTTTATCACAAGAGAAATTAGCATTGGTGATTATGTGCTTTCAGGAGGCGAACTTGCTGCTGCGATTTTGGCGGATTCTATTATTAGATTGCTTCCTAATGTGTTAAGTGATGAAACTTCTGCTTTGACAGATTCATTTCAAGATAGCCTTTTGGCTCCTCCTGTTTATACACGTCCTGCGGAATTTGAAGGAAATAAAGTTCCTGAAATTTTGTTGGGTGGTAATCATAAATTGGTGGAACAATGGCGTGATGACCAAGCATATTTGCGTACCAAAACACGCAGACCTGATTTGTTAGAGAATTTGGAGTAAAATAGCCTTTTTAGGTGTCAGGAATCAGGCATCAGGAGAACAACCTTGAACTTTGAACCTTAAACTTTTGAACTTTTGAACTTTTGAACTTTTGAACTTTTGAACTTTTGAACTTTTTAAGAAAATGCGTTTGTTATTTATTTTCAATTTGTTTTTAATTTTAATTTTTAATTTTTTTCCAAATAAATTATTTTCTCAAAGAATATTAACAGGGTTTCGTTCTTTGGACAGCATACCCAAAATTTCACGTGGTAATGCAAATTTTATCAGTGCAACAGTGCATCAAGGGCCTATTTTGGTGCATACAAAAGCCTTAGAAAATTTGGTACAAAGTGGTTTTAATGGTTTTCAAGCGGTTTCTATTTTGTGGGGTAATCAAACCAAAGGAAGTCCTATACGTGCTTGGGAACAAAAACTAAATTTTCCTACATACGGATTGGGTGCAACTTTTTATACTTTTCATAGAAAAAATACAGTTGGAAATCCTTTTTCTTTGTATGGTTATGTGAATTTGCCTATTTTAAGAAGTCGTTATGTGAATGTATTTGGACAAATTACCTGCGGTTTGGGTTTTGGTTTTGCAAAATTTGATTCTATCAAAAATCCTACAAATACCGCCATTGGTACAAGCACCAATCTCACAATGAGTTATACCATTCAAACAGAAATTCCTGTTTCAAAACGCACAACTTTAAAATTAGGTACAGGTTTAACGCATTTTTCCAATGGAACAGTCGCACAACCAAATTTAGGCTTAAATCTTTTTGATTTTAGTGTTGGAGCAAAATATTATTTTTCGCCCAAAAAAGATGTTCCTTTGGATTTGGAATTGGTACGCTATGCACACCCAAGATATGTGCCTAATTGGAAACTTTATGTAATGGGGGGTTGGGCAGTGAAACAATCTATTCCGAATAGTCCTGTGTATTGGGGTGGTGCTTTGACAGTGGGCTATATGCGACAATTTAGTTATGTGCAGAAATGGGGTTTTGGTGTGGATATTTTTTATGACCAATCTTTGGAAGGTTTTCCCAAAACAGATATTCCTTTTCAACAATATTTTTTACAGGGTGTTCATCTTTCTCACGAGGTAATGTTTGACAGGTTTGCGATTATTGCACATTTGGGGCGTTATACGTGGCAACAAATTAAAAGAGATTTGCCTATTTATACACGCATTGGTGTAAAATGTCATCTTAATCCAAAATTTTTTGTGTTATTAGCCCTAAAATCACACGGAGGTGCTGCAGATATGTTGGAATATACAACAGGTTGGCAATTTTAGTTTAAAGTTTAAGGTTTAAGGTTTAAAGTTCAAGGTTTAAAGTTCAAGGTTTAAGGTTTAAATATTTATAAATAAATTAAAAAATTTAATAATTAATAAAAATATTTCACTAATTAACCTAAATATTTTACTAATTAAATAAAATATTTTACTAATTAAACTAAATATTTTACTAATTAAACTAAATATTTTACTAATTAAACTAAATATTTTGATAACTAAACTAAATATTTTGATAATTAAACTAAATATTTTACTAATTAAACTAAATATTTTGATAATTAAACTAAATATTTTACTAATTAAACTAAATATTTTGCTAATTAAATCAAATACTTTACTAAGTAAACTAAATACTTTACTAATTAAACTAAATATTTTACTAATTAAACTAAATATTTTACTAATTAAATCAAATACTTTACTAATTAAACTAAATATTTTACTAATTAAACTAAATATTTTACTAATTAAATATTAAACCTTAAACTTTGAGCATTAAACTTTAAACTTTGAACATTAAACCTTAAACTTTAAATATTAAACTTGAAAAAAATCTCTATCATTACAGCAACTTATAACCGTTCTCATACTATTTTGAGGGCAATAAAATCTGTTATTGCCCAAAGTATTACAAATTGGGAGCTTTGGATAATAGATGATGGCAGTACAGATGATACAAAAGAAGTGATAAATTCTTTTTTGAAGGGATATGAAAATACAGATAAAAAACCATCTATTTATTATCAATATCAAGAGAATACAGGGCAAGCATTGGCATTAAATAATGGTATTTTAAAAACTATTGGAGCATTTGAAAGTGATTTTATTACATTTTTGGATAGTGATGATGAATATTTAGCTAATCATTTGGCTTTGAGATTAGAATTTTTTGAAAATAATCCAACTATTGACATCATTCACGGTGGAATGGAAATCATTGGAAATACTTTTGTGCCTGATAAATATGATACTTCCAAGATGATACACATTGATGATTGTGTAGCAGGCGGAACAATATTTGGGAAAAATCACATTATTAAATCTCTCCAATTTAAAAAATTACCTTATGCTTCTGATTCTGATTTGATAGACAGAGCCATAGAAACAGGTTTTAAAGTAGAAAAAGTAAAATTTCCTACTTATCGTTATTATCGTGATAGCCCTGACGGTATTTGTAATAATTTATAAGGAAAAAGGAAAATTTATTTTTGATTGTGTTCAACGTTTTGTCTTTTTGTACTTATTTTTCACCTTTCTACTTATTACTTATCCTTTCTCACTTACAAACTTATAATTTTATCTGCTTCTCTTGTACCACTCAAATATGCTCCATGCACTGTTCCACGATAAGTAGCGTGTGTATGCTCACCAGCAAAAAATAAACGATTGTCAATTGCTTGCGAAATTGTATCAAATTCGGTGCTATCAGTATTCACATTAGCAAAAGAATACGCTCCATACGCAAAAGGGTCGCTTCCCCAACGTGATACCAACAAATTGGTAGGATTAGGAATACTATTTCCAAATATTTTTTTGAGGTTATTCATCATATCACTTTGTACTTGGGCATCTGTTTGTGTTTCCATTGTTACACCATAATTCCCAAAGCCAAAAGTCATTAAGGCATTTGCATTATAGAATTTTTTTACATTTAAAAAATAATTGTATTGTCCTTTTATTTGGGAAGTATAACCAAAATATTGTAAATTGGTATCCCAAAAAGCATTGTTAAATACCGCCAAAACCTTATTTACATTGCCCATTTGTAGGCGACCTATAGCATTTTGTTTATTGGTAGGAAGTGCAGGCGTAAAACTCACATTTCCACTTTTCAAAACACCTAAAGGCAAGGTTATTACAACATATTTTGCAGTAAAAGTGCCTTGATTGGTGGTAACTGTTACCTGACTTGGATTAGAATAATCAATTTTTGTAACTTTTTGATTAAGTTTTATGTCCAAACCTTCCGCTAATTTTCTTGGAATGGCATCATAACCATTAGGAAACAACACATCTTTACCAGGAAAACGCTCATCATTATCAAAATAAGCTGATGACATATTTGCAATATCTCCACCTGCGTCAAATTCCGCATAAGCAGAAAATTGGTACTGCATAGTGAGGTCATTAAGCGAGTTTGGGCTTATTTGTTGTAAAACATCTCTAATGCTTTTGCTGGGATTGCTATTATTTTTTACATTTTGCAAAAGTGCTTTGTAATTATTGTAAGCTGGGTCTATTACATTGTCAGGAATTACTGCACCATTTACATCATACACCAAAAGACTGTTATTATCTGTAAGATATGTGGTTGCATTTGCTTGTTGGGCAAGTGGCGTAATTGGATTGTTGCCATCAGGGCCATGTATCCACGATGCTCCCATATCAGCAGGCACACCATTAAGGCTTCTATCTGTGAAAATACGCCCTCCTACCCTATTTCTTCCCTCCAAAACGGTAACTGTATAACCACTATCTTTGAGTTTTTTGGCACAACCCAATCCTGCCATTCCTGCACCTATTACAATAACATCACCTTTTGGTGTTGGATTATTATTGCCTTTATCAGTACAAGATGACAAAACAGAAGGAGCAACTACTACACCTGCAAGTGCAAGCCCCATTTTTTCCAAAAATTCTTTACGATTTAGCATAATTGTTTTAAAGTTTTTAATAATTTTATATTTTGATATTTTTATAATTTTAAATAAAAAAAATTTTAGATGGTATTATATTATTTTTTGTGTAATAATAAAAAACTTTTCAAAATTATAAATATCTTGTTTTTTTTCTAATCTTTTTGGGACAAACGACAGGATTTTGTATATGAACGACAGGATTTTACGTTTCTTTTTAGATTTTTCAAATGATTTTTTTAGAAAAAATATTACATTTGCACAAAGCAAAAAACCTGAATTTAAAAACTTTTAGACTTTTTATGATACAAAATTTAAAAAATAACCTGTATTTATCTTTTTTTATCCTCATTTTTCTAATTTTTTTTCCAATAAAAAAAACACAAGCCCAAAATAATAATCAAAATGTAAAAGTGGTAAAGCTCAAAAATGTACTGGACGAAATGCAAAAAAATACTGCTGATACAACCCTTGTACTTAATTTTTGGGCGACTTGGTGTGTGCCTTGTGTGAAAGAATTGCCTGATTTTATGAAATTAGCCACAGAAAAAAATGATGAAAAAAGTATTTCCAATGATAAAATTACGCCAAAAAAATTCATTTTTATTGCAGTAGAAGATGATTTAAAAAAAGTAATTTCTTTTTTAGAAAAAAAGAAATTTTTTACCCAAAATATTCATAAAAATAAAATAGAATTTTGGTTATTAGATGAAAAAGATGGCAATACTTGGATTTCACCCATAGAAAAAACTTGGGACGGTGCAATTCCTTTTACCCTTATTTTAAAAAATAAACACAAAAAACTGCATTTTGGGGAAATTCATTATGAAGAATTAAAAAAAGAGGTCAATCATAAATAAAGGAAATTAACATTTTTTAGATATTTTTTTTCAAAAAAAGCGTTATTTTTAGAGAAGTTTTTTAATTTCTAATTTTTAATTCTTTTATAAAAATAATATTTTCAAATAAAACTATGGATTTTACAAGCATTTATAAAAAAGCACAAAACCTCATAAATTCACAACCAGAATATGATAATGAAATGTCTGTTTTTGCAAATGTAATGGTTTATTTAGCTAAAAATTGTTTAGACAAAAATTTTATTTTTGATGAAAATATACAAGAACTTATTACAAATTTTTCAGAAGATGAAAATATTATAAATTATATTTTTGAAAATGAAACAGATATTTCCACAATTTCAAAACAAGAACTTTCAAAGGTTTTTGATGATTTTTTATTATACATTGAGAGTAAAAATGAAAATCAAATTCTTTCATTGAGCCAATTTTGGAAAGCACATGATTTTTTAACGTCAGAAATTTCAAATGTTAAAAATATATATTTTCCAAATTTTGTTTTTGGAAAAGCCCTTTTTATATTTCGTGAATCAAATTTTAACAAAGATAAAAACTTGTATTTTTCATTATTCAATACAAGCAAATACATATCTTTATTGACTAAAATGTATTTTTGGATAAACGAAATACAAAATGTTTATTTTGTGGAAAATGTGTATAAAGATACAATGTTATACGATAATATTATAACGTTTACTTATTATACAAAATGGGAGGAAAATATTTTCAAAAACCAAAATGATGAAGTTGAAGTTGTAAAATTTTTATTGACAAAATTAACACCACAAGGCAATTTAATATTAGGTGTATTGGATAGTTTTCTTAGTAATAAAGCAAAGAAATATATTGATTTTAGAAAAACACTTATAGAATCCGATTTGATTCAAATGGTATCAGAATTACCAAAATCAATGTCTTTCAGTATTGGAAATAATTTTTTTTCTTTTGTCATAATTAAACAATGTAAAAAAGATTCAGAGAAAAATCATGTATTGTTTCAAAAAACTGCTGATGTAAAACAACATCATTCACTTGAAAGTATATTAAAAGCAACATTTTTAGATTTAATTCCAAATGAAGAAATACAAAAAGAAAATTATATACTTAATGTTGGTAGATATCTACATCCTAAAAAAGTATTTCTAAAAGAAGAATTAGCTAAAAATAAAGAATATGCAATAAAACTAAATGAACTTTTTAAACAATCTATTTTAGGTATTCCTATTTCAAAAGATTACATTAAAGAATTATTTTTTGTTGATAATAACACAAATTATATTCCATACATTGGTATTGGGGATTTAAACAAGGATAATAAAAATTACTTTCTTAACATTACCCAAATAAAAAGGCAAGTTTCTATTGAAAATATAACTAAAAGTAAAATAATAGATTATGCTGTGATTTTGGTGGCTTTATTAGGCGGAAAATTACGCCCTACATATTTTAAATATGAAGGAAAACCTATTATTGTAAGTTCTGATATTATTGTCCTCAAAATTTCTGAAAAAATGCCTATAAACATTGATTATTTGATTGAACAACTACAATCAGAACTTACACAAATACAGGTAGAAATGTCATTGGTAGGTGATACTTTGAAAAGGCTAAAAATAGATGACTTTTTAGATATTAGCATTATTTTGCCTTCTATTGAAAAACAGAAAGAAATTCTAGTTAATATTCAAAAAGAAAAAATACAGCAATTTTTTGAAGAAAATAAAATAAAAGAACAAGAAATCAAAAATGCAGAATACGATGTATTGGCAATTACCATACACGACCTAAACCAAAAATTAGGAGCAATGCAAAACGGTTTAAATATGATTCAACGTTTTTTTTCTGAAAAAAGTCAAAAAAATGAACCTATTTTAGTTGACGATTTTGTAGTTCCCATTTATGAAACAGATACTTTGGAAATGAAAGAAAGCTTTAAATTAAAAGCTATTTTACAAAATATTATTAACACAAGAAATGAAGCCTCTGCCCAACTCAATGCAACAAGAGAAGAAGTTCAAAACAATAAAATAAAACCTGAAAAAGTAAAAATTAAACATTTTTTTGATACTGAAATCAAACCATTATATCAAAATAATATAACTTTTTTAACAGAAGGTGAAAATATTGAGATTGAATTAGACAAAAATCGTATTAAAAATATGGTACGAAATCTAATAGATAATGCCAAAACACACGGAAAAGCAACCGAAATAGCATTTTCTTTTGATTATGCAAATGATGAAGACAATCTTTCAATTATTTACAAAAATAATGGCAAACCTTTTCCTGCTGATTTTGACTTTGAAAAAAATTTTAAAAGACTTTATCATAAAACTACCAATTCAAAAGGTTCTGGAATAGGTGGTTATTCCATCAATAAAACCGTAGAATTACACAGTGCAAAAATGAAAAATATAAGCCCAAAAGATATTGAAGGCGAAACATATCCTTTTCAAATAGAATTTATTTTCCCAATTTTATACACAAAAAATACTAATTATGTCAAATCCAATTCCTATTTTATTGATTGATGATGATAAGCTTTATAGTGATTCTCTTATACTCATTGGACGTTCTTATGGAATAAATATCAAACATTTTGAAACAGGTGAAGAAGCCTTTGAGCATCTAAAAGATAATCCTCATCAATACAAAGGAATTATTTTTGATGCAAGATGTGTGTGGAATAAAGAAAGCCAAGCAAATGATATGTTCCTTAATAAAGCAATTTTATATTTAGAACGTTTTGAAAAAGATTATCAAATTTATTACCCTATGGTAGTAAATACAGGATATATGGAAGTTTTCCAAGTTGATACTGAACTTGTAGAAAAACGAAATGGTAAGATATTTAAAAAATCAAGTAGTGAAGATAATTCACAAGCACTTTTTGAATTTTTAAAAAATAAAATCCAAAATACTGATGAATGGATTTATCGTAATGTTTTTGAAGTTTTTACGCTTGGTTATCTTGATGATTCTTTGCGTGTTAATTTGAAAGAAATTATCAGAAAAATGGACGTTGATGTTGCGATACACGATAATTTTACAGCTGTAAGAAAAATTTTAGAACAAATTTATATAAAAATAAAGGAAAAAGACAACAATAATATTCCTGATGAATTGGTGGGGAATTTGGAGTCAATGTGGATTTATTTAAGTGGAAGGCATGCAAATTCAAGAGTTTCAAACAATGTATTTCAAATTTCAAATCGTAATAATATCATATTTAGTCCTGCAATTTCCTCAACTGTAAAGTTATTAGAAGAATGGACTTCAACCAATTCACACAGTTATTCAGGGACTTCCTACATTTATAAAAGTGTTGTATTTGCCTTGTTAGAACTTTTATTATGGTTTAAAGGGTTTATGGGGAGATAAATTTTTCTCTCCTTATTCCCCCAAAAAAAAACCTTATTTTTAGAAATATTTGTTTTATCAAATTCCTAACAATAAATTTGACATAAAAATTATAAATTCATTTATCAAAAAATTGATTTTTTTTCTTTTAAAAAATTATTACACTAAACTTTTCATTAAAAATATGACAACATTAGTATTATCAGTAGAAGATGCAGAAGTTGATAAAATTCTACACACGCTTCAAACATATCATATAAAAGTTATTGAAAAAAAACAAATTGAAAACAAACAAGATGCTTCAATCAATGCAATAGAAAAACTTTTTGCACATCCTTTAAAAATCGTAGATTTTCAACCTCTAAAACGTGAAGATATTTATGAGTAAAGTTTTTGTAGATAGTAATTTATGGTTATATGCCTTTATAGAAGGGCAAGATAATACAAAACATCTTAAAGCAAAGTTATTATTACAAAATATGCAAGATGTTATTATCATAAGTAATCAGGTTATTTCAGAAGTTTCTGTGAATTTATTACGAAAAGCAAAAATTGATGAAATTTCTTTGCAATCTATCATACAATCATTTTATCAAAAATATCAGGTAATTCCACTTCTTGAAAATAATTTTATTTCTGCTTCCAATTTAAGAGAACGTTATCAATTTTCATATTGGGATAGTTTGATTGTATCAGTAGCACTACAAGAAAAATGTACAATCTTGTATTCAGAGAATTTAAGTCATCAACAAAAAATAGGAGATTTAACTATTTTAAATCCATTTGCATAATCAAAATTGTAAAATAAAAAACTGATTTCTTCTTTTCCTTTATTCCCCCAAAAAAAAACCTTATTTTTAGAAATATTTGTTTTATCAAATTCCTAACAATAATTTTGACACAAAAATTATAAATTCATTTATCAAAAAATTGATTTTTTAAGATGAAAAAATGGCTCATTCGCATAGCGAAAATTTTAGGATATTCATTTTTAGGCATTTTTGTATTGCTTTGGCTCGCAACTTGGATTATTCCAATGTTCTTTTCCAACGACATCAAAGCAATGATTGACAAAGAACTACAAAAACAAGTAAATGCTGATGTAAATTACAAAATTGAAGATTTTAGTCTTTCAGTTTTTCGTAGTTTTCCTTTCCTTAGTGTTGGACAAGATAATTTTAGTGTTACCAACAAAAAAGAAAGTGAGTTCAAAAGCGATACGCTTTTTTCTATGAAACAATTTCGTGTTTCTGTGAATATTTGGGCGGTGCTTTGGTCAGGCGAGGCACAAGTAAGAGGCATTTATTTGGGAGAACCTCGCATATTTGCACGTATGAACGCTAACGGAAAGGCAAATTGGGACATTATGATTCCTCAACCGCCTGACACCGTAAAAAAGGAGGAAAAACCTTCTAAATATCAGGCAAGTATTGGTTATTGGCAAATAGAAAATGGACATCTAATGTATGATGACAGAGTGCAAAAAATTTATACCAAAATTGATAAACTCAATCATTCAGGAAGTGGGAATTTTAACCAAGATGTCTTTGACCTTGCAACAAATACCTCTTTGGACAAACTGCACGTATCAATGAATGGCGAAAAAATGGTTGATGATAAATTCCTGAATTTGAATTTAACATTGAATATGAATTTACCAGAACAAAAATATACGTTCAAAGAAAATACAATCCGATTAAATGATTTTGCAGTAGGTTTTGATGGATTTGTTCAGATGTTAAAGGACAATCAAATGCGTCTTGACCTTACATACAAGGCAAAAGAAAATGAATTTAAAAACATTCTTTCGCTTGTGCCTTATATGTTTACAAAGGATTTTAAAAGCCTAAAAACAAGCGGAACACTTGCTTTTGAAGGTTATGTAAAAGGATTTTTGGGCAAAAATAAATTACCTGCTTTTGGTTTAAAAACCCAAATAAAAGATGGTATGTTCCAATATCCAAGCCTTCCAACTGCAGTAAATAACGTACAAATGGATTTGTCTATTGACAACAAAGACGGTGTAATTGACAATACAAATATTGATTTGGCAAAATTCCACGTGGATTTGGGCAAAAATCCTATTGATGTAAAAGCAAAAATCCAAACGCTTACCAATATGAAAGTAGATGCAAAAGCTATCGCAAAAATCAATCTTGCGGAACTTATGCAAATGTTTCCTATGCAGGGGCTTGCTCTCAAAGGCAATTATAGCTTAGACGCTACCGCAAAAGGTATTTTTAATGCAACCACAATGCAAATGCCAAGCATTGACGCAGGTATGAATTTGACAAATGGTTATGCAAAAAGTAGCCAATTTCCAGAAGCATTGGAACAAATGAACGCAGTAGTTGGCGTAAAAAATGTTACAGGAAAATTTGATGATTTTAAAATAAAATTAAATAATTTTGATATGGTTTTGGATAAAGAAGCATTCAAAATGAGTGGTTTTGCAGAAAATTTGGCTGATGTAAAATATGATTTTAAAGCAAAAGGAACCATAGATTTGGGCAAAATGACAAAAATATTTCCTTTGGACAAAACCAAACTTTTGGGCAGAATATTCGCTGACATAGAAAATGCTGGACAAATGTCATTCCTTACCAAAGGACAATACGACAAAATCAAAACCTCTGGTTTGGTAAAAGTTAATGATTTGGAATATAACCACAAAGAATATTTGCCACAAGGCTTTAAAATCACAAAAGGCGAGGCGAATTTTACCCCAAAAGCATTAGTAATAAAATCTTTAAGTGGATTTTTGGGTAAAAGTGATTATGCAGTTACAGGAAATCTAAATAATTACATTGCTTACGCATTTCAAGGTGAAACTTTACAGGGAAAAATGGATTTAGACATCAATACCTTTGATGCTGACGAATGGGTACCAGCTACTCCTGCACCTGCTTCTACCACCAATACACGAACAAATGCACCAAAAACCGAACAAAAACCAAATAATAATCCGCCAACAAATAATCCAAATAATTCAGGAAATACTACCTCCAATAATCCACCTGCACAAGGCGGTGTAACGCAAATTCCTATGAATATTGATTTTGATTTTAATGCAGATATTAAAAAAATAAAATATGCAACAACGCCAATTTCAAATTTGAAAGGAAATATTTTGGTAAAAAATGGTATTTTAAATGTTAATAAAGTGAATTTTAATATGCTTGGTGCAGGATTTAATACAACATTTGTGTATAATCCTACGGACAAACTTCGCCCAAAATATAGCTTGGATTTTGGTATTCAAGAATTATTTTTGAGCAATGCGTACAAGGCTTATGACAACAAAAGCAAACTTTCTGACAATTATGGCGGAAAAATAAATTCGCTTTTCAAAATCGCTGGCGAACTTGGACAAGATATGATGCCAAAATACGACAAATCAATGAATGGAAGTATCGCAATGAATGTCGCACAAGTCTTAATAAAAGATGAAAATACGATAAAACAAATACAGGCTTATTTTAAAGGTCCATTAACTAAATTTGTGCCTCTTTTTTTCAAATCAGATAAATTTTTATTGAAAGATTTTGTGGTAAAAAGTGAAATAAAAGACGGAAAGGTAATATACCAACCCTTTGATATCCAAACATTTGGTTCCAAAATGCAAGTAACTGGAAGCAATAGTATTGATGGTAATCTTGATTTTAAAATAAAAATGAACATTCCATCAGAAAAATTAGACGCACTCGCAAAAAATACTCTTTCTTTAGTTGTAGGGCAAAATTTTTCAGGTTTAGACCTTATTTCATTTAATATTGGTGTAGGTGGAATGTATAATAATCCTTCTTTTAATCTTTTGGGAACAGATGGAAAATCTGTAAATGTGAAAGAAATGGTAAAAGAAAAGGTCAAAGAAAAAATCAACGAGAAAAAAGAAGAAGTTATTGCCAAAGTAAAAGAAGACCTTACACCAAAAATAGAGGCAATTATGAGCAAAGCTCGTGCAACTGCTGACGAAATCAAAAAGAAAGCACGTGAATCATCAGACCAAATCAAACAAGAAGCAGACAAAATCTATAACCAAGCTCTTGATGAAGCCTATAAAAAAGGTTATGAAGAAGCACCTTTTGCCAAAGAAAAAGCGGGAAATCTTGCCAAAAAACTTGCTGATAAAGTTGCCTCCAAACCTCGTGAAGAAGCATACAGACGTGCTGACCAACTCGTAAATGAAGCTGATAAACGTGCTGAACAAGTCGTAGCAGAAGGACAAGCACAAGCGGATAAGGTAAAATAGGTTTAAGGTTCAAAGTTCAAGGCTTAAAAAGTTCAAAAAGCTCAAAAAGCTCAAAAAGCTCAAAAAATAAAAAAACCCTCCATAAGTTTTTAGAAATTTATGGAGGTTTTTTTTCAAGACTATGAAAAAAATATGGTTGTCTGATAATTTTGGCTGAAACCTATAAGGTTTTAAAAACCTTATAGGTTTGCAAAAAATATTTTATTTTTTCTTTATTTTCCTTCATTTCTGAAACTTTTTAAATACTTTTTAGGGTTTAAGATTTAAAAATTTAAGGTTTAAAAAATTCTTTCTTAACTTTGAATTTTATATTTCTTAATTTACCATTGAATTTGGCTGTTCCATTTACCATTCAATATTTACCATTTAACATTAAAAATGCTTCCTTTCCAACACACAGGCGTAATTCCTCCTTTGAAAGTACAAAATACACTTTCACAAAAAAAAGAAGTTTTTGAACCCATCAATTCGCCTCACGTAGGAATGTATGTATGCGGTCCCACAGTCTATAATCTTCCACACATTGGCAATGCAAGACCAGCAGTTTTTTTTGATGTGGTAAATAGATATTTGCAGTTTTTGGGCTATAAAGTGCGTTATGTACGCAATATTACTGACGTAGGACACCTTACTGATGATGGTGATATGGGCGAAGATAAAATCTCAAAAAGGGCAAAGTTAGAACAACTTGAACCTATGGAAATTGTGGATTTTTACACCAGAAAATACTTTGAAGTAATAGACAAACTTAATGTAATTCGCCCAAATATTACCCCCACAGCCACAGGACACATTGTAGAACAAATCCAACTCACACAAAAAATATTAGATGCAGGACTTGCCTATATTGCTGATGGTTCGGTGTATTTTGATGTGCATAAGTACAACAAACAAGAAAAATATGGTGAGCTTTCAGGTAGAATTTTAGATGATTTGTTAGAAGCAACCAGAGAATTGGACGGACAAGAAGAAAAACGCAATCCTGCGGATTTTGCTCTTTGGAAAAAAGCCCAACCTGAACACCTTATGCGTTGGTCTTCGCCTTGGGGCGAGGGTTTTCCAGGTTGGCATTTGGAATGTACGGTAATGAGTACCAAATATTTGGGTGAAACATTTGACATACACGGTGGCGGAATGGATTTGATGTTTCCGCATCACGAATGCGAAATTGCACAAGCGAAAGCCTCCACAGGCAAAGCTCCTGTAAAATATTGGCTTCACAACAATATGATTACCATTGATAATGCCAAAATGAGCAAATCAACAGGGAATTTTGTAACCATAGAAGAATTATTTTCAGGCAATAATCCAATTCTTGCACAAGCATATTCGCCTATGACGGTGCGTTTTTTCATTCTACAGGCACATTATCGCAGTACATTGGATTTTACAAATGATGGACTTTTAGCGTCCCAAAAAGGCTATAAAAGGGTTATAAATGCCTTAAATATTATTAAAAAATTAGAATTTCCAAAAGAAAATTTTGACAAAAATCTTTTTGATGAAAAAATAGACACGCAAATTCACCAATTTTGTGATAATGCGTTGCGTGCTATGCAAGACGATTTTAATACTGCAATGGCTCTTGGGCAAATTTCTAATATGGTCAAAAAAATAAATACGTTTTATCTCCAACCTGAAACTATTCCCCAAATCGCAGAAACAACTTTTGCACGTATGAAAGGCTTGTTTATAGCACTTGTGGAAGATGTATTGGGTTTGCAAGAAGAAAAAAACGACAATACTGAAGGCTTAATTGTAGCACTTTTGGAATTTTATAAGGAAGCAAAAGCAGAAAAAAATTATGCGATTGTGGACAAAATTCGTGGACATTTTAAAGCTAATAAACTCACCATAAAAGACCTCAAAAATGGTAATGTGGAATGGGGATATGAGGAATAATTATGAATTATGAATTAGGAATTAGGAATTAAACAGCCAAATAAGAGCAGGATTTACAGGATTTAAGGATTAGCAGGATTTTATAATATGAAATACAAATTTATAGGATTTTGTTACACCTTAAACTTTTGAACTTTGAACTTTTGAACTTTTTGAGCCTTTTGAACTTTGAACTTTTGAACTTTGAACTTTTTATTATGAAAAAATCATTTCAAGATATTTCTGATAAAACCTTAGAAAACAAATATGATACTTCTAAGCAAGCAATCGTTTTGTTTGATGGGCATTGCAATTTGTGCAATAGTTCTGTGGATTTTATTATCAAAAGAGATAAAAAAGCATTTTTTCGTTTTGCCTCTTTACAATCAGAAGTTGGACAATATTTTTTAGAAAAATTTGAAGTAAATAAAAATCAAAATAAAGAAGTCAAAGATGTAGAAAAATACAAGACTGTTATTGTAATTTATCAAGACAACATTTATAAAAAATCAAGTGCAGTATTCCAAATTACAAAAAGATTGTCAGGTTTTTGGTTTTTGTTAAATATTTTTCAGGTCATTCCTGCATTTTTGCGTGATATTGTTTATGATTTGGTTGCAAGAAATCGTTATCGTTTTTTTGGAAAAAAAAACACTTGTAGAATTGCTACACAAGAAGAAAAAAATAGGTTTTTGTAAAAAAGCCCCCCAGCCCCCGAAGGGGGAGCAAGTCCAAAGGGGAATTTCGTAGAATATAAATGCCAAACAGCCAGATTGCTACGCAATAACAAGGCTGTTTGGCTATTTCATTGAATATTTTATAATTAATTCCCCCTTTGGGGGTTAGGGGGCTTTTAATATTGTCTTTTAAATCCCCAAAATTTTATAAGGATAAAAGCCATCAAAGCACCGCCTAAGTGTGCAAAATGTGCGATATTATCAGAAAATCCAAAACCCATTCCTGCCCAAAGTTCATACAC
This sequence comes from Cytophagales bacterium, assembly GCA_013297825.1. Taxonomy (GTDB): domain Bacteria; phylum Bacteroidota; class Bacteroidia; order Cytophagales; family Microscillaceae; genus JAAFIN01. Next base: position 4,820 of record JAAFIN010000059.1, on the reverse strand, counting down.
TAAATATGCACCCAATAAATATTTGGCTTTGATAGGCGTAGGAAAAAATAAAAGCATCATTTGCAAATTAGGAAACAACAAAAACATTGCCCCCAAAATACCAAATATTGCCCCAGATGCACCCACAATATTGTGTGCGTCCATACGACTTTGCAGACGCATTTCTACAAGTTTTTTTGCTTCGGTTGGGTTGTAGTTCTCTTTTCTTACATATTCTTGTATGTCATCAGCTTTCACCATAGAAAGTTGTTTTTCAAAAGCATTAAGATACGCTAAAAAGTTTTCTTCTGTGGGATTTTTACTAAATTTTTCAATACCTGCTTTTTGTAGTTGCATTTCTCCAAATAAAACCCCATAATGAAAAAGCCCTGCACCCATACCACACACCATATAAAAAGCCAAAAATCTGCGTGAGCTTAATGTGTATTCTATAAAACTTCCCAAAAAGAAAAGCCCTAACATATTGCTCAAAAAATGGTGAAAATCACCGTGCATAAATATATATGTGAGAATCTGCCATATCTGAAAATTTTTGGATTCAAAATAATGCAAGCCAAATATTTCCCTCATATCTATCCTATTTTCTAATGCAAATGCTTGCACAACAAATGCGAAAATATGAAGTATAAGCAGGTTTCGTGTTACAGGGGCAATTTGTTGTGTCATAGTTTTTATATTTTTATTTCTAATAAATTATAAGTCCAAAACTACTAAAATAATACAAAAGTTTCAAATTAAATACAATGTCTGAAGCAGGATTTACAGGATTTTAGGATTATCAGGATTAAACAGCCAATGACAAAGACAAGAAACAGCCAGATTGCTACGCAATGGCAACCAAAAACTGAATTGTCACCACACAGCAACCTGGCTGTTTCATTTAACATTAAAAACTTCCCCTTTGGGGGCTGGGGGGCTTTTTACTCCACTACAATTTTCTTAGTTACTCTCCCAATCTTCACCACATAAACGCCTTTTGCCCAATTTTTCACATTGATTTTTAGCGTGTTTTCGTTGGTGGTAGCAGTTTCTAAGATGGATTTTCCCAAAACATCAATAATTGAAATTTTTGAGTTTTGAGGAATATTTTCCAATATCACAAAATCAGAAGTTGGATTTGGGTAAATGGTAAGTTCTTTTTGGATTGCACCCACAAAAATAATATTGGAATACATAAAACTGCCATTTATATCAAGTTGTTTTAACCTAAAATATGCACTGTTTGGCTGTATCACAGATAATTCATAATTTCTAATTGAATTACTATTGATTGAGCCATCAACAAAAGCTATTTTACTAAAATTAACGCCATTTTCAGACATTTCTACCTCAAAACCTCTGTTGTTGATTTCTTGGGCAGTTTTCCAATTTAACAAAACATTGTTTTCGTCTTGTCTTTTTCCTTCAAAACTTAACAATGTAATGGGTAAAGAACTATCATACAAAATATTAACCTGTGTGCTGGTATATGTAACGCCCCATCTTGAAGCATTGACCGTTGCGAATGTGCCTGTTACAGTGGTGGCATTGACAATGTTGTAAGTGGTGAGATTGACAGGCACAAAACCACCCAATCGCACCACCCTAAGTGTTCCGCCCAATGTTACATCACCATTTACTATAAGTCTATCGTGTCCATTTGCCACCCCAAAACCGCCATCTCCTGCTACTTCCATATACAATGTACCATTGTTGATAAAAGTACCATTTACAACAAATACACCAGGCGAATTGCCAGGTGAAAATGTACCATCATTTTGCAAAAGCCCTGCGTAAGTTCCTGCACCATTGAGTGTAGCACCTGCATTATTATTAAAAATCCCCAATGTATTATTAAAAGTCCCATTATTGGTTAATGTCCCAAGTGTATTATTGTTGATAATGCCTTGATTGGTGATAATATTTGGGTTATTGATGGTTTTTACATTGTTGATGATGCCACTGTTTAATATTGTACCATTATTTGTGAGAATTTCTTTGCATTGAAATATCCCCAAATTATTAAATGTGCCTTGATTGACAAATGCACCGCCTATATTGCTTATCAAAACGCCTTCATTTCTCACTGTTCCTCCTGTGTTGTTGGTAAGGGTACGTGTGTTTTTGATGTTGAGTGATTTGTTGTTTTGTACCGTGAGGGTGTAGGCATTGATGCTGTAATCTGTGTCCATATCTATGGTATGGGCTATGATGACACTATTAGTGCCATCAGGTATATTTCCGCCTACCCAAGTAGATGCAGTTGTCCAATTGCCATTTGTAGCGGTTTGGAACACAAATATATTGCCTTGTATCGCAAAATCATAACTTCCATTGGTAGGAGCATTATTATTGACGGTAATGGTAGATGTTTTAATGCCTAAAACAGCAGAATTAAGTGTAACGGTAAAAGTAACACTACTTCCTGCATTGACCATAGCAGGCAAAGTAATACCTCCTACTGTGAAATCTGTGCTATTTGTATTGTTAATAGAAGACACATTCAATACGTCTGTCCCTGTATTTCGAATGGTAAAGGTGCGTACTTTGGGGGTACTTGGGCTTGCATTTCCAAAATCTGTATGGTCTGTAAGTGAAGGTGTAATATCTCCTTTTGTTATGGTGGTGCTGTTGCCTTGAAGGTTGATAGCAGGACAACTTAATATATCACCACTTATGACCCAGCTTTTGGAAGTGATGAGGGTATTGCGAGCAGATGCCCCTGCACAATATCTAAGCCCTGTTGCGCCTAACAATACGCCTGTTTTTACATTTTGGGAAGCCCAACTAATGAGTATATTATCATAGTTTAACCTGCTTATTCCTGAATTATTAAACATCCCATCTGCACCATTAGAAGTTCCTGCATTTAGTTGTGTAACGTTCCAAGTAGCTAAGTTTTGATTAAAGGCAGTAGCACCATTAAACATATAACTCATATTTGTTACAGCACTTGTATTCCAACTCCCCATATTTTGATTAAAAGCAGAAGCACCATTAAACATATAACTCATATTTGTTACAGCACTTGTATTCCAACCACTTATATTTTGATTAAAAGAAGTAGCATTGACAAACATAGATGTCATATTTGTAACTGCACTTGTATTCCAACCACTTATATTTTGATTAAAAGAAGTAGCATTACCAAACATATAACTCATATTTGTAACCGCACTTGTATTCCAACTCCCCATATTTTGATTAAAAGCAGAAGCACCATTAAACATATAACTCATATTTGTTACAGCACTTGTATTCCAACCACTTATATTTTGATTAAAAGAAGTAGCATTGACAAACATAGATGTCATATTTGTAACCGCACTTGTATTCCAACTTCCTATATTTTGATTGAAAGAAGTTGTATTAGCAAACATATCACTCATATTTGTAACCGCACTTGTATTCCAACTTCCTATATTTTGATTGAAAGAAGTTGTATTAGCAAACATACCACTCATATTTGTAACTGCACTTGTGTTCCAACTTCCTATATTTTGATTGAAAGAAGTAGCATAATAAAACATAAGACTCATATTGGTAACCGCACTTGTATTCCAATTTCCTATATTTTGATTGAAAGAAGTAGCATAATAAAACATAAGACTCATATTGGTAACCGCACTTGTATTCCAACTTCCTATATTTTGGTTAAAAGTAGTATTTACATTAAACATACCACTCATGTTTGTAACTGCACTTGTATTCCAACTTCCTATGTTTTGATTAAAAGAGTTGGTTTGTTGAAACATCCTACTCATATTTGTAACTGCACTTGTATTCCAACTTCCTATACTTTGATTGAAATTCGTAGCTTGTTGAAACATACTACTCATATTTGTAACTGCGCTTGTGTTCCAACTTCCTATATTTTGATTGAAATTGGTTGCATTATAGAACATATAACTCATATCAGTAACTGCGCTTGTATTCCAATTTCCTATATTTTGATTGAAATTCGTAGCTTGTTGAAACATACTACTCATATTCGTAACTGCGCTTGTATTCCAACTATCTATGTTTTGATTGAAAGAAGATGCATTACCAAACATAGCGCTCATATTTGTAACATTGCTTGTATTCCAATTATTGATATTGCCATTGAACACTCCGCAACCTACAAACATACCAGTCATATCTGTAACATTACTTAAATTAGGTATATCAGTTGCTATGGAATTCAGATTACTACAAAAAGCAAAAGCGTAATTCATAGAACTCCAAGCAATACTCCCCCATTGTTTAATATTACGAATTTTACTACTTTCGCTTCCCCCACTAAAATAAATCCTTGGAAAAGCACCTGATATGCTCACTTCGTAAGTATTACCATTGGTTAGTCCTGTGATGGTACAGTTACCTGTTTGTCCTGTTAGTGTGGTAGTGCCTCCTACTGATGGGAGAACTTGGCGATAACTTACATCATAATTGTATGTTTCTCCTGAGAATGTTGGAATGGTAATAGTTCCTGTGGTTGTAATCCACTCTGTGATAAAAGGCTGTGGGGCTACTACTGTATAAGAATAATTCGCATTTGCATTATTATTGAGATTGAGGGTTGCCATATCATAGTCATTTTGCAAGATGCCTGCTGTTCCTACAATCGTAGCAAGTTGTGCAGAAGTGCGTGAGGAAGAAAATATATAGTATTTTACATTGGTACTGAGTGGTTGAGCTGGAATGGTTGCTCTGCCTGTTACACCTGTGAATGTAAGTTGCACGATAGCAGAAGTAGCAAAATTATTGGTGGTGTATCTCACAAACATATTTTCACCACTTGCAGGGGCAAGATTGGTGGTAACAGTTACTTTTACTGGGTCAGTTGCAGTAACTTGTGC
>JAAFIN010000006.1 GCA_013297825.1 Cytophagales bacterium | reverse complement strand
AAATAAGGCTTGTATTTATTTATCAAGGCTTGTATTTGTTGCTTAGGGGAATGTTTTGGGGCAATTTGGTAGGCATTGGTTTTTCTGCTTTTCAATATTATACCAAAATAATTCCCTTAGATGCTGAGAATTATTATATGAATAGTGTGCCTATTGCGTGGGATTTTTGGGCAATTTTGGGGGCTAATGTTTTGATTTTTTTGATTGTTTCAGTGGTTATTTTACTTCCTACGTGGGCAATTATGCGAATTACACCCATAAAAGCGGTAAGGTTTGATTAAAAAATTAGGAATTAGGTTTTTTTTAATTTCCTAAATATTTCAAATTATAATTTTTTAAATCTAAAACTGTAATTGTTTGTTTTTTGAGGCTACATTTTGAGGCGTTTGGACGAAAAATATATTTTGGATAAAAAGTTTAAGATTTAATCTAAGACCTTCTTCCTGACATCTGTTTCCTGACACCTGTTATTTTTTTTTCCACGTTACAGTTATATCCCCAAATTGTTTGGAGATAGTATCATCTTTTTGTTGGTTATGGAGGTTGTTTTTTTGGTTAAAAACTTGTTTTAAAAAATTGATTTTTTCTTTTGCTTTTAACCAAAATTTATACACTCGCCAACCCAAATAACCTAATAATGCAGTCCAAAAAAGGATTTTTAATAACATTTTTTTTGAGGTTTGTTTTTTTTAATGCAAAAATACGAAAAAATTAACGTTTTTTCCTTTTGAAAAACCAAAATAATAAGAAACCTAACACCAAAACTGCTAAAATTCCTGCGTAAATGTAGTTTGTGAATTGTATTTTATTTTCTTGTTTTTTATTTTCGGAAACTTTGTGAGGCTCTTTATTTTGTTTTTTTAATAATTCTTGAGCATTTTGTATTCTTTTTTCTAATAAATCCATTTTTGAAGTGGTATATATTTTTGCCTTTTCATAAGCAGACAATCCCTGCTTTACGTCAAACTCATTTACCAACAAATCACCCAATAATTGTAAAATATCACCCACCCAAATATCTTTTGGAGATACAAAATTTATGCGTTCTCCAAGTTGATATGTAAAATGTTGTAAAATGAAGCCTATAACTTTATTTTTGTTTATAATTTGTTCGTGTGGTGGTGTATTTTGATGATTGTAATTTTTGGCTAAATTCTCAATATATTGTTCTAAATTTTTATCCAAAAAATTCATTTTACTTGTATTTTTTTCTATTCCAAAAGAAATACCTAACCAATTTGGATTTTCTACAAAAAAATTAGGATTTTTAGCAAAAGCAATTTTTCCTTCCAATATTTTAACGTGAATCCACTCTGAACCTTTGTGTGAATCTGTGTTAATTTCTAATGATTTTTTGATGTGAAAAAGTGCTTTTTCAGGGTTTCCTTGCAATTCAAACGCAGTTCCAATGTTGGCGTATAGATTGTATTCATTTGGAAATTGCAAAAGCATTTTTTCTAAAATTTCAATGGCTTGTGTGAGTTTTTCGTTTTGGGAAGAAGCATTATAAATCAAAGCCACCGCAAAATCTGACCAAATTTTCATTTCTTCTTTGGTTATATTTTCCATATTTTCAGGCAATTTATTTAATAATTCTTTTTCTCTTTCTTGATAATCTTTTGGTAAAGGTTTTATTTTATCCAAAAGATAAAAAAGTGCTTCTCCATGATAATATTGCTCAACATTATGGGCATTAGTACCTGTAAATTCATTAATACAAGCCCAATTAAAAGAAATGGTTTGTGCAAGAAAAATAAAAAGTAGAAGAATAGATTTTTTTTTCATAAATTTTAGGTTTATTTTTTGTTATGATTAACGTTTTTTCGGTTGTCTGACAATTTTTATGAAAAAAAGGGAAAATAATATTTTGTAGCACACACTTTTAGTGTGTGTCTTTGTCAAAAATACTTTTAACTATGTTTTCACACACTAAAAGTGTGTGCTACATTATTACTCCACAAAAATTGTCAGAGAACCAAAAAATCACAACTACAAAAATAACTAAAAATACTAACAGTTATCAAATGCTTTTTTTATTTTTGCAAAATAAAACCTTAAACTTTGAACCTTAAACCTTGAACCTCCTTTGATTTATTGTACTCTTGACGCAGGAAATACTTACATCAAAATAGCTTTTTTTGATGAAAATAATTGTTTAGAAACACAATATAATCTTACTGAACAACAAGCCAAAATATTATTAGAAGAAAAAAATCCTATTTATCTGATAATTTCAAGTGTTCGCAATTTTTCAGAAGATTTTTATAATTTTTTGTACTATCATTTTGGAGAAACAGGCAAAAATTTATTTTTTCTAAATCCTGCACTTTCTTTGCCCATTAGCAATATGTATGACACGCCCCAAACGCTTGGAATGGACAGACTTGCTACTGCGGTGGGTGCTTGGCATTTATTTCCTCAAAAAAATTGTTTGATAATAGATGCAGGAACCTGTATCACGTATGATTTTTTGGACAATCAAGGCAATTTTCAAGGGGGAAATATTACCTTAGGTTTAGAAATGCGATTAAAAGCGCTGCACGAATTTACTGCCAAGTTACCAAAAATAGAAAAAAATCAAACACCTCTTACGCTCACAGGCAAAAGCACCGCCCAAGCTATACACAATGGCGTGGTACAAGGAATTATTTTTGAAATAAAAGGTTACATAAATGCCTATTTAACAGAAAAACAGCTTACAAAAGACGATTTTTGTGCAATATTATGCGGTGGAGATACAGATTTTTTGTTATCTAAAATAAATTTTCAGATATTTGCACGCCCAAATCTCGCCTTATGGGGTTTGTATATAATCTTAAAGTTCAATGTGGCAAAAATTTCATAAAATCTTCTTCCTTTTAGGGATTATTTATATCATTCCTAACCATTTATTCGCTCAAAATCTTGGCAGTTCGCCCTACTCACAAGTGGGCATAGGTGATTTACGTTTTGCAACTTTTGCCCATCAGCAAGGTATGGGTGCAGGCGTGGGTAACATTCCTATTTTTGCCATCAATCCGCTCAATCCTGCTACACTTTCACGCCTTTCCAAAACCAAAAATACGGTTTTTGAGGCAGGTGTAATAGGCAATTTGAAGGAAATAAAACAGGGTAGTACCACACAAAGAGATTTCGCAGGAAGTTTGGGGTATTTGATGTTGGCGTTTCCTTTGTCCAGTAAAATGGGGGCATCTTTGGGACTTAGTCCTTATAGCAGTGTGAATTATAATCACTCTTTCAGACAACCTGTTGAAAACTCTAATTTTTTGGCTGACATCAATTACAGAGGCTCAGGTGGGTTAAACAATGTTCATTTTTCGGTAGGTTATGATTTTGGTAAAGGCACAAGACCTGATACACTCAAACACCGTTTTTCAGCAGGTTTGCGTGTAAATTATATCTTTGGGTCTATTATTGAAGAATCTATTTCAAAATTATTTTTGGGTGCCAATGTATTTGACGATTTGCAAACATCATTGTATAAACGCACTCGTTTTGATGATTTTAATTTTATGCCTGCTTTGCATTACACCTATCAACCTGCCAAAGACAAACTTTTTCACGTAGGAGCTACTTATACCATAGGCTCTGACTTGAATGCAAAAAGGCTTATTGCAGTAGATAGAAGACGAGAAAATACACTTATTTCTTCTGATACGCTTCAAAGAAATGAAAAAGGTAGGGTAAATTTGCCTTCACAAATAAAAGTAGGCATTGCTTACGAAAGGTCGTACAAATGGGGCGTAAATGCTGATATTTCGTATCAAAATTGGGGTAATTATCGCAATTTTGAGCGTAGAGATACACTCGGAACTACTTTTATGGTAAGTGCTGGCGGTCATTATATTCCTGATTTTACATCTGTCAAAAAAGGTTTTTGGCGTAGAACGGTGTATCGTGCTGGTTTTTCTTACCAACAATCTCCCATTAATTTGCGTGGAATTATCATAAATGATTATGCGATAAGATTAGGAGCTTCTATTCCGTTGATAAAGTCTAATAGTCTTTCTATGTTGAACATTGCAGTTATTTTGGGACAAAATGGTACCACAAACAATGGGCTTGTACGTGAAAATTATGTTCAATTCCATTTTGGCGTTACCATCAATGACCGAACTTGGTTCTTAAAACCGAAGTTTAATTAAAAATTTATAGGTATCAGGGAACAGGGGAAAGGGAAAGTACAAAACAGCCAAATACAGGTTTTAGGTTTTATTTTTTTTGAAAAGAAAAAAACTTGTGTTTGAAATTAATTGAAATTGAAATAAACCTCAAAAAAATATCGTCTGTACCGTAGTTTACGAAGGTCTGACGATATTTTTTGAGATTTTTAACCACAAATTTTAATAGATAAAAAAAAGGTCAGACAGACCTTTTTTTGTTGTAAAATTTATTTTTTAGGCATTTTTTATAAAGAAAATTTATTTAAAATCGTTAAAAAATACTTTTTAATACTTTTCCGCAGTTCTCAATAAAACCAAAAAAATCACATCTATATTTTTTAAAAATGTAGATGTGATTTTTTTATTTTAAATTAAAATCTTGAATTATCCAAAAAATCTTAAAATCCTGTTCTTTTTTGGCTGTTTCATTACCAATTCTTAATTCCTAATTCCTAATTCCTAATTTTTTAAACGCCAACCTCCACCAAATACCTAATAGAACACTGCGAATCATTATACACGATATATTCATTATTTACAAGGTCAGCACCGCCTTCTGCGAAAAGTGAATCATAATCAGCACCTTGTTTTTTGAGATTATCTTCGTTGAGTTCATAGCACCAAGATTGGTGTTTTTGGATATGAAATTGTTTTCCAACGTGAACATCAAACAACGCCAAAAATGCTTGATTTGCACCGCCACCTGTCCAATAAGCACCACGCAAAGAGGTATAATTCAAAGATTTTTTGAATTTATCTGCAAAATAAATTCCATAACCAAACATTTTGCCTGAAATTACTGCATTGGCAGGACGCAACACAAGACTTGTCTCAAGAATAGAAATCCAATTTTCGTTTCTGCTACCGTGCCAAAAAAGTTCAAGTTTTTTGTCTTTTTTAGTGTCCAAAGCAACATCAAATTTTTTGCGTGATTTGTGGTGTGTAACTGCATAAGCATTTTTGAATTTATCAGCATTTTCTTGCATAAGGTCTTTGATTTGTTTGATAACAGACGCATCTGTAACCAAATCCACATCAATTCCCAAAGTATCCAAAAGGCTAACTTTTTCTTTTGGTTGTGCTTCCATTGCAACTTTGCGTTTTTCAGAAATTTCTACCTGACCGCTCATTACATCAAGCGTAGCTTGTTCGTTCATCAAATGGCTTTCCAATTTATCCAATTTATCTTTGGTGTCAATTTTTTCTTTAAAAAGAAAATCATTGACATTGGACATTTTACGAGGGATTATTTTGTATAAATCCAATAATAATTTATTTACTTCTTGGTTATCAGTATTCAAAGTTGCTTTGCTTACCAACAAATCCACCAAACGCTGTGCCTCTGTAACCTGTTTGCGTGTTACTTGGTCAGCAGATACATTGTAGTTTTGGCTAACTGATTTTTTGGAATATCGCATCAATTCATTAAATAATTGTGCAACTTGTGGTGAGGCAATATCTGCAAATTCTACATCATCAGCACTTTTTTCTGCAAATAAATGCGTTTGGTCAGTATAACCTTTGCGTGTTTTTTCGTTGTATTTGCTATTCCATTCACGCATATTGTAACTTGCAACGGTTGCCCTGCCACCTACACGTCCATAACTTACGGTAAAACTACCGTCTGCATTTTCCTGCATATCATAAAACTTATTGTTGTTATCAGTTGTAACCATAATAAGTTTTGCAGTTTTTAAGCCTGCTTTTTTTTCTTCTTCTTTGTCTGCCATATTTTTAAACAATTTTTTGTGTAAATTAAGATAAATATTAAAAAAATTGCTTAAAAATAATTATTTTTTTTAAAAAACAAAAATTTTTTAGTTTTTTAAATGAAAAAATAATGTTATTATAAAAATTAAAATTATAAAAATTTTTAAATAATGATTTTATTTCAATAACTTTGTTAAAAATTTTTTTAAAGAAAAAAAATGTTACATCAATTTACGTGGGTATTGCCTCCACACATTGCACTTGACCAAGAAGTTTTACATCAATACATAAAAGATTATTTGAAAATTTCGGAAAATGATGATATAAAAGTTCGCCTTTTGAAGCGTTCTCTTGATGCACGCCAAAAAGAAATCAAAGTTAATCTACAATTAGAAGTTTATCTCAATGAAGCCCCTCCTCCACTTCTTCAATATGGCATCAATTACCCAAATGTCAGCGAAAAACCTACTGCTATTGTAGTAGGTGCAGGGCCTGCGGGTTTGTTTTGTGCGTTGCGTTTGATAGAATTGGGTGTGCGTCCTTTGGTCATAGAACGTGGCAAAGACGTGAGAGGAAGGCGTTTTGATTTAGCTGACATCAACAAAAAACACATTGTAAATCCTGAAAGTAATTATTGTTTTGGGGAAGGTGGTGCAGGCACATATTCAGACGGAAAACTTTATACAAGGTCAAATAAAAGGGGCGATATTCGCAGGATTTTGGAGATTTTTGTGGCTCACGGTGCAGTGGAAGATATTTTAGTAGATGCACACCCTCACATTGGCACAAATAAATTACCCAAAATCGTCCAAAATCTTAGAGAAACCATTATAAAAAGCGGTGGCGAAGTGCTTTTTGATACCAAAGTTGTGGATTTTTTGGTGGAAAATAACGAAATGGTTGGTGTAACAGACCACACAGGCAAAACACACAAAGGAATTGGTGTAATATTAGCAACAGGACATTCTGCAAGAGATATTTTTGAAATTCTTTACCAAAAAAAAATAAAAATTGAGTTCAAACCTTTTGCACTTGGGGTGCGTGTGGAACACCAACAGCAAACTATTGACCATTCGCAATACAAATACACGCCACGTCCTGAGTATTTGCCTGCGTCTTCGTACAGTTTGGTACATCAAGTTGTGTATAAAGGCAAACAAAGAGGTGTTTTTTCATTTTGTATGTGTCCAGGCGGTTTTATTGTGCCTGCTGCAACCACACAGGGCGAAATCGTGGTAAATGGAATGTCACCCTCACGCAGGGATTCCAAATATGCCAATTCTGGTATTGTGGTTAGTATAGACGAGGAAGAAGTAAAAGATTTTGCACAATTTGGGGCATTGGCAGGGCTTTATTTTCAGAAAAGTATTGAAGAAAAAGCGTGTCAATTAGCAGGAAATACCCAAAAAGCACCAGCACAAAGGTTATTGGATTTTGTGGAAAATAAAATTTCACCTGAACTGAACGAAACCTCTTATCAGCCTGGTTTGGTGTCGGTTGATATGGCAAATGTATTGCCTCCTGCGTTGGTTTATACGCTCAAAGAAGGTTTTAAAACTTTTGGTAAAAAAATAAAAAATTATCTTACCAATGATGCCCAAATTGTAGGCGTAGAAAGTCGTACTTCGTCGCCTGTGCGTATTCCACGTGATAAAGAAACTTTTGAACACCCTGACATTATGCGTTTTTTTCCTTGTGGAGAAGGTGCGGGTTATGCAGGTGGTATCGTGTCAGCAGGTATTGATGGCGAAAAATGTGCAGAGAAATTGGTGGAAAGGTATTTTTTAAAAATATAAATTATTTTCTTATTCTATTTCTGCACTCCCTAAAGGCGTTAAAATAATAAAAATATTGCTTGTTACACATTCTAAAACAATAAATTCTTTTTCCAAAAGCACTCTTGGTATTGTATTAAAACTTTCTTCTACTTCAAAAAAATATGAAGATATTAAATATTTATCAAATAAATAACGTGATACTCTACCATTGTGTTTTTTGACAAACAGTAATATATCAAGTATAAATTTTTTGTTTATTTCCATAAAAATTACTTTTACTGGGAACCGCAGAAAAGTATTAAAAAGTATTTTTTAATGATTTTAAGCAATTTTTTATTTGTGAAAAATGTCTAAAAAATAATTTTTATAACTAAAAAAAGGTCTGTACCATAGCTTGCGGAGGTCTGACCTTTTTTATCTACTAAAATTTGTGGTTAAAAATCTCAAAAAATATCGTCAGACCTTCGTAAACTACGATACAGACGATATTTTAAATTATTTATATTTGTTTTTAAGAAGTTAAAAAAGGTTTTTGGCTGTTCCATTTCTAATTTCTAATTCTTAATTCCCAACTCTCCACTTTCTTTCATTATTTTGTACCACAGAAGTACTATATTTTTACAAAGAGCCAAATATTATATTGTTTTAGTGGTTTTTATATTTAATTCCTTAGGGAGTAAAATACTATTTATTAAAATATTATTTGTTTTTTTTCATAAAAAATAAAACCTATTTTCAGAACATAGCACTTCTGTTTTGTACTCCTTACATCTTTCCACTTAATTTATTTATTCATCAAATCCTCAATTTCCTCAATTTCCAAAGGAATATTACGCATTAAATCAAAATTACCATTTTTTGTAATGACATAATTATTTTCCAAACGAATACCCAAACTTTCCTCACGAATATAAATCCCTGGTTCAATCGTAAAAACCATTCCTTCCTCAAATCTGCGGTATTTATTGCCTACATCATGTACTTCAAGCCCCAAATGATGTGAAGTTCCGTGCATAAAATATTTTCTAAAAGCATTTGGATTTTTGGCTTCTTCTTGTGTCAATAATTTCAAATTTACAAGCTCTTTTTGCATTTCTTCCCCAACTGCTTCTACATATTCTGACATTACATTTCCTACTTTTAAGATAGAAGTTGCGTATTTCATTACCCTAAGAACCGCATTATAAACGTCTTTTTGACGTGCAGAAAAACGCCCATTTACAGGAATTGACCTTGACATATCTGCATTATAATTAGCATATTCAGCCCCAACATCCAACAAAATCACATCACCATCTTTGCAAAGTTGGTCATTGGCAATGTAATGCAAAACACACGCATTATAACCTGACGCAATAATAGGCGTATAGGCAAATCCACGTGAGCCATTTCTCAAAAACTCGTGAGCAAATTCTGCTTCTATTTCGTATTCCATTACATTAGGTTTTACAAAATTAAGCACTCTACGAAATGATTTTTCTGTAATATCACACGCTTTTTGCAAAATTTGGGTTTCAAAATCTGATTTTATTGCCCTAATGTGGTGCATAATAGGCGAAGAACGTTGATAATTATGCAATGGATATTTTCGTTGGCAATCTTTCAAAAAACGCATATCACGTGTTTCTACTTCTATCACAGCCCTGCTATGCTCGTTAGTATTGAGATAAATGTTTTCGCATTGTCCCATCAATCCCTGAAAAATTTTGTCAAAATCTGAAAGCCAATATACGGTTTTTATGCCAGATGTTGCAGTAGCTTCACTTTTGGTGTATTTATGACCTTCCCAAATTTCAATTTCTTCGTTGGTTTCACGCAAAAAAAGAATTTCTTTCAAATGATTTTCAGGTGCATCAGGGTACAAAAGCAAAATACTTTCTTCTTGGTCAATGCCAGAAAGATAAAAAATATCACTATTTTGAAAAAAAGGCATTGTGCCATCGCCATTTTTGGGCATAATGTCGTTTGAATTAAAAACCGCAATGCTATTTGATTTGAGCATTTGAATAAATCTTTGACGATTTTGAATGAATAATTCAGGAGAAATAGCAGAATATCGCATAATTTTAAGAATTAGGAATTAGAAATTAGGAATTAGAAATTAGGAATTAGAAATTAGGAATGAAACAGCCAAATTCTTTCAAAATGACGAGGATTAGGAATGAATTAAAAATAAAATGGATACTTTTAAAAATAGGCATAAATGCCTATTCTATACATATTTTTGTATTTTTATGTATAGCACAAGCATTTATGCCTGTGAAACGTAAAACAAACATATCCACATTAGAATTTACACATTCCTTAACAAAATTTATTTGTTCAAAATTATAAATAATTTTTGTTTTTCTATAAATTTAAAACCTAATTTTACTAATTTATCATATTGGAAAATTCTAAAAAAAGTGGTAATTTCGCCTAAAAAACAAAGTTAAACGTAATTTTTTGAACTTTGAACTTTTTTGAACCTTGAACTTTAAACCTTAAACTTTTGAACTTTAAACCTTAAACTTTTTAAACCTTAAACTTTAAACCTTAAACCTTGAACTTTAAAGACATTCCTGGACACCAAAACCTCAAATCACAGCTTTTGGGTTCAATTCAACATAATCACGTAGCACACGCACAACTTTTTGCAGGACAAGAAGGAAGTGCTAATCTTGCGTTGGCTTTGGCTTATGCACAACGTATTCATTGCGAAACGCCCACAGAAGATGATGCTTGTGGCACGTGTCCTGCTTGCAGAAAACATTTAAAAGGCATTCACCCTGATATGCACTTTGTTTTTCCTGTTGCGATTACCAAAAAAGTAGAAAGCAAGCCATTAAGTCAGGATTTTATGAAAGATTGGCGAGATATTATTTCACCAAAAAAATCCCCTGAACTCATTGCAAAGGATAAAGAACTCAAAGCAAAAGAAAATATTTATAATTTGGTTGCCCAAAATCCTTATATTTCACTCAAAGATTGGCTAACTTACATAGAAGCAGAGGACAAACAAGCAAATATTTCAGCAGAAGAAGGTAGGCAAGTTTTACAAAAATTGATGTTAAAATCATTTGAAGGTGGTTATAAAATTCTTTTGCTTTGGTTGCCTGAATTTCTAAATATTACTTCTGCGAATGTTTTACTGAAAATATTGGAAGAACCGCCTGCCAAAACGCTTTTTCTTTGGGTTACCAATGATGCAAATAATCTGCTCACAACGCTTATTTCACGCCTCCAAAGGGTGCAAGTAATGCCTTTTGAAGATGTAGAAGTGGAGGAATACCTAAAAAGTAAAAAATTTGTACCAAAAGACAAAGCCCAAAATATTGCTTATCTTTCCGAAGGCAATCTTGGGCTTGCATTGCGTATGAATATGACCGCAGAAGCTGATTTTTTGGATTGGTTTAGAGATTGGATGCGTGAATGTTACAAAATCAATAACAATTCTGTAGTAGGTGTTTTGGAAAAAATGGATATTTTTAATGAAATGCCCAAAGAAACCCAAAAAAATTTATTGCAATATTCTATAAATGTATGCAGAGAAATGATGATAATTCGTAATATTGATAATACTTCTGATTCAGGAGAATTTTTTAGATTACCACCAAAAAAACTTGAATTTGTGCAGAATATTAGTAAATCATTTAAAAATGTAACACAATGGGAAAGCCTTTATAAGCATTTTAATCAGGCAATTTATCACATAGAACGCAATGCAAATGCTAAAATGTTGTTTTTGGATATGAGTTTGAAAATTGCAGGGGTGTTTTTGAAATAATTGTTTCTGTAACATTTCTGTTGCAGTTTTTTTTGAAATTTTATTTTTTTACAAGTTTAAAAAAATCAGAGATTAATCTTGTCCCAAATTATCCTATAAATTAAAAAACAAATAAAAACCAATATTTTTGCAACGAAACTTTTATAAAAATAAATTATTTTGATATAAAAAAGACTTATCAATTTTTTAAAAATTTTGGCAAGTCTTTTTTTTACATTATATCATAAATCTTCGCATAATCACAACCTGCTTCATGCATTCTAAAAGAGCCAATGCTTGAACTATGTTTAATATTTGGAAATTCTGTTTTAAAATCCGCTAATTCTTCTTGCTCAATAGGATTTCTGTCAAAATTTACTTTAAGCAAATAATCTTTGCCCATTTCATTTTCTTTTGTTTTAGCCCAATCTTTTATAGGCGTTAAATCTTTGATTTCATTATATCCAAAATCTGCTTCTTCTAATTTTTGCCAATATTTTACCACATCAATATTTTTGATTTTAGATTTAAACGCAAAAAAACTCCTAAGATTTCTAAGGTTTTCAAGCACACTTATATCTTCCACCGCACTAAATCTAACATCTAATATCTCCAAATTTGATAAATTTATGATAGACTCCAAATTTTTTAGTTTTTCATTTGACCCAAGATGAAGCGTTTTGAGGCTGAAATGCGAAGAAAGTGGTGAAAGGTCTTTTATATCATTAGACCAAAAATAAAGTTTTGTGAGTTGTGTAAGTCCTTCCAAATGCTTTACATCAGGTTTTTTGAGTGATGTAAGTGAAAGTGTGTGAAGTTTGGTAAGAGATTTTACAAAACTTATATCTGATATTTTTGACCAATAAATTTCTAATTTTTTAAGATTGGTAAGGTTTGCCAAAACAGATGCATCTTTAAAATCATTTTGTTGAAAATATAAATATTCCAAATTTTGACACGAAATGAGAGGCGAAATATCAACTATTTTTTTGTTGCGTCTGACATCAAGGTATTTCAAATTAGGCAAAGATGCAAGCGGAGAAACATCTGTTATGTTGGTAGCGTGTAAATTGAGTTTTTGGAGTTGTGAAAAAGACGAAATTATTGAAATATCTTTTAGATAAGGATTATAGTACAAATTCAATGATTTTAGATTTTCAAAAACCACAAGAGGCGATAAATCTGTAATTTTACAATCCTCCAAATTTAATTCTGTTGTGCTTACAAGTTTGTTCAATTCCTCATTTGTAGGAATTTGACGAGGTTTTAGTTCTAATATTTTTGAAAAAATGGGTTTCCATTTTTTATCCAAATTATTCCACCAAGGAGAAAGCATATTGTTTTTGGGTTATTTTTAGAAATTATTTTTAAAATTTAAGTTTCACAGGCATAAATGCCTGTGCTTTACATAAAAAAACTTACCAAATTTTTAAAAACTTTGGTAAGCCTTTTTTTTATTCCCTTTTATCTTGCAATATACAACTTCCCAATTCCATTTTTAAATGCCTTATCACCTGCGGTGCTTCTTAGGTCAAGGTCTTGCCCTTTGGCACGCATAATTACACGATAAAGATACACACCATTGGCAAGTTTGTCGCCAAATTCATCTGTTCCGTCCCACATATAATCCGTAATATTGTTTCCTACACGAATTGTACCTATTTCTGCCTGCGTAATTTCCCTAATTACCCTTCCGCTTACAGTCATAATTTGGATTTTGATTTCATCAGGGATTTCTTTGCCTGTGAGCGTAAATACAAACCTTGTGTGCGAAGAAAATGGATTAGGATATGGGTACACATTTGTAACAGTTGCCTCATTTACCACTTCAAAACGAATTGTATAAGGCGTACTTCCTGCCCTATTTCCTGCTCCGTCAGTTCCTTGTGCCCTTAGTGTATAAATGCCATTAGGGAGATTTTCACGTTGAATATTAAATTGTAAAACACCATTTTGGATAGAATATGTAACCAAAGGTTGTGAAGGGTTAATATCTTCAAAATCACAAGTTTGACAAGGACGTTTTAAGGCAACTAACAAATTGCTGGTATTCATTGGAACATTGCGGTTATTGTCCCTCAAAGCAACTGTAATAAGCGGATTAGGCGAAACAATTTCTCCGTCCATTATTTTTTTTCCATCAAAAGCAACATCTAACAATGGCGGTGCAACGTCTTTTCTGATAGTAAAAGGCACTGTCAAAACATTATTTTCATAATAATATTCCAACGTCAAATAAGGATTTACAAAAACTTTTAATTCATAATTTCCGCCCAAACCTAATGTTCTTACCCAAAAATCAAATCTTGTACTTTCACGCAAAGCAGGTGCTTTTATTTTTTTGGTGGTAATGGTTTGTGCCAAAGTTTGTTTGTTGCGAATGGTAAAAGTAACGTTCAAACTATCCACAAGAAATGTTACATTGCCAATATTGGTAAATGCAAAATCAAGTTTAAAATCTTCTGCTTCATCTTTTGGAGGCACTACATAATTAACCGCACCTATTTTCGCCACGTCTATCATTCCCTCTGGCACACCGTCATAAAGCACCATCCATTTTTTGAGTTGTGGAGCGGTTTTTTGCAAAGTATCTGCCATTGTGGCTTTTAGCACCATATAAGGATATTGTGTTGCACTAATATTAGCAATATTAAAACTCAAACTATTTACCGTAGCAACAGGTAAAGCACTTATGTTGCGGTTTTCGTCCATACCAAATACTTCCAAACGGTAGTAATCACTTGGGTTTTCTTTTTTGATGGTGTGAATAACCTCTTTCCATTTGGTCGCAGGCCCAATTACTGACGAGGTAATTGTACCATAATATTGTGGAACTTCTATTGCACCATTAAATTGTATTTTTTCCATTTTTGCAGTGGTAGGATTGCTTGCAGTTACCTCGTAAGCAGAACCCATTGCACCGCCCTTTTTACCCAAAATAATATAAGGATGTGCATTTTGAAGCGTATTATATTTATTTGGATTTCCACCTATTTGTCCAAAAACATTAAAATTATTGCTTGACCAACTTGAAAAATCAATATTTCCTTTGGTAAAAAATAATACAAAATCACCAGCAGACACTTGTGCCAAAAATGACTGCAATGCACCCCCAACAATT
The DNA here is from genome assembly GCA_013297825.1 of Cytophagales bacterium. Classification (GTDB taxonomy): domain Bacteria; phylum Bacteroidota; class Bacteroidia; order Cytophagales; family Microscillaceae; genus JAAFIN01. Next base: position 32,421 of record JAAFIN010000006.1, on the reverse strand, counting down.
TGAGCATTATTATAAAAATTAGCTAATTTTAATACTTGTCCGCAAGAATTGATAGCATTTACCAAATAAGGATTTCCTGTTGTTTTGTCAAAAGCCATACAAACAATCGTATTGATGCCACATTCATTTGTACCTGATATCTGAGGCCCAAAAAAATCCACAAAAGTATTTGATTTTACATAATTGGTATCAATGCCTATAGGATTTCCACCAATGGTTTTTACAATAAGTGGTTTAGAAAGTTTTGCAAAATTGATGCGTTGGGCATTATCATCTCTTACCATTTGATTAAGTTGGGCTTTTGGTAATTGGGTGTAACGACTTTGCGACCAACCTTCTGAACTATTTTTGATATAAATAAATGAACTTTCGCCCCAAATTGCATTTGGATTGCCTATTTCTTCTGCGTAATTTACACGCCAAAAATAAACAGTGCTATCTGTGCTGTTATCTGTCAATAGATTTACTTCCCAATTTCCTTGTGAGCCAGCAGGAATAATGCTTGCACGCTTTGCGGAACTATTAAAAGTGGCTACGGTGTCTATTTCCACCACAAAATTTTTGCCTTCATTTGTGCCACTTGATGCCAAAAATCTAAGATTGACAGGTTGCACATTTTGGATACTATATTCAGGAGGATAAACAGGAATTACGCCTACTTTTGGGAAAAAGAATTCCAAAATTCCAGAATTATTATCTTCTCTTATTTCATCAATTAAATTCAAATAATCCAATTCCACTTGAATACGATTAAGCCCAAAAGCATCTAAGGCATTTTCTCTTTTTAATACAAAAGTCAAGGTATCTCTATAACGAATGTAAGGATAACCTGTTGGATTTAAAAGTGTGGTAACTGTGCCATTGCTGTAAGTGCGTTTTACACGCACAGAAAGGTTTTGGTTGGGTTGTATTCTCCCAAGATTAGAAACAATAATTTTTAATTTGAAAGAATCCGTAGAAGCAGTAATTGGTTTATTATCGTAACTTTCCAAATAAAGTTGATTATTGGCGGTGTAATAATCCACTTTATCAGCATTTACAAATCTAATGGAAGGGTCGCCTTGCAAAATCATTTGTTGGGCAGTTGATTTATCCACTACATTGTCAGGTGAAAGCCTTGCATTTTCTTTTAATAAATTGCCTATTGGTTTTCCAATTAAACTAAGGTCTTGAAAAGAAAGCGTATAAAAACGTGCTGTATATTCGTACAAAGGGATAGAATATCCAAAAAAACTATGTGCTACAAATCCTATACTTCCCCTATCTTTGGTCAAAACCCAATCCTCTGAAAGTGTTACAGCATCAGAAAAAATCCCTCCAAGTTGACAACCATTCGTAAAAACCATAGGATATTTTCCTTTGTTGCGATAGTTTTGGAGGTCATCAGACGCATATCCTATTTCCAAATCAGTAGTATTTATAGAGGAGTGTCCAAAAAATGTAATAAGACCTACACCACGATTAACCAAATCAGAAATATTGAGAAGTTCCACAGGGTTTGTAGTGGTTTTGGAGGCACTACTTACTCTTGCACCCAAATAAAGCCCTTCCGCAATGGTTTTAAAAAAATCTGCATAACTTCTGAATAAAACCTGTTCAGTTGCATTATTTCCACCTGTTAAATGAATAAAGTTTTTTTGCCAAAGTGTGTTATCTGTACTTTCGTGTTCCATTACTTTATCCAAATAATTCTTAATTTTATCTGGATTACTTACTGAAAGCCTACCAATCGGAATATCAGGGTGAGGTGTACCTGTATTATTGAAACCTGCCACAAGGACATTATCAGACGCAGGTACGCCTCCTGTTGGTACTAAATCCATAGAAAAATGTATTGGATTTTGGCGAACATTAAGATTATTGTATTTATCAGGCAATGCCACAGATTTCCCCATTAAAAACATATATCTCACAGGGTTATTCACAGGGCGATTTTGATACATATATTCTGCAAACCTGCGAATAGCCAAAGGCGTTTTTTCTCCATAAGCAAATTGATTGTAAAGCATATCAATATTCATCACCAAAGGTGCAAAACTTCCCCCTGTTGGTGTTGCTTTAAAATTGGCATAAGCCTGCACCATATCTTGCCCATTGAGCGGAATACGCAATTTTGGGTGCGAAACTATCAAATAATTATATTGTGCTGGGTTGGTAATTTGTTGAAAAAATATTCTTTCTTTTTTCAATACGCTCAAAGGTTGGTTATTATGAAGATACAATTTATTTGGAATTGCACCATTTATTATTGTTTGGATATTTCCATTGTTATTTTGAACAAAAGGCAAAGAAATATTATCTTCATTAGTAATATTGTAAAGTGTGCAGTTATTTGGAGTATTGTTTATTTGCAAAAAATTATTTGCATTATTTGTATTTGGGACATTAAAATAATATGGATTATTTCCATTAGCAACATAATTTTGTGGATAAGTAATTTTAGTGTATGCCACCACAATTCCCCCAACACCTGACCCATTTGGACAAGTAACACGCACAATGGTATTCGCCCCAAAATCACTTAATAAAACATTTTCTACCACAAGTTTTTTTTCGTGAGAATATCCTGTGGCATCTCTTACCAAACGCAAAGAATTTACAGAACTCCCAATCCAAACCTGATATCTATAAGCATCTATTGTATTGCCTGCTAATGTAACTTCTAACTTGGGGACAAGTGCAGGATTGGCATTATAAAAATTAGGTGTAACAAATGAAAAATCTCTTGAGGAATTAGCATCAATGGGATTAGAAACCCAGCCTTCGCCTTGGTCAGATTCTGCTAAATAAATAAATTCGTTTGTACCTATTCTATAATTTTGTCCTAATGTATATCTTTCCGCAAAAAACTTTACATCTTCCGCCCAATGATATGCTACATTGCTTGCTTGCATAGTTTGCGAAGGGCTTTGTACCATACGTTTTCCTTGCGAATTGGTTAGATTATACGTAAGAAAATACGCAGTAGTATCTGAATAAAGGTTATAATAAGGATTCATTTGTTCAAATGAAGCCACATAAAGCCCTACATCTTGCGTACCATCATTGCGTTTTCCATAAAATTCTATGTAATCATTTGCATCAAAAGTATTATCACTTTCGCCTTGCACAAATATTGCTTGTTCTTTTCCCCTAAAAAAAATCTGCATTTGTTTTGGGTTAATATTGCCCAAATTCAACGCATCAATATCTGACTTAGTAATGCGATAAATACCTGTTTGTGCAACAGACAATTTATAATAACTTTGGGAGAAATTTATCCAATTTTGGGTTAAAATTTGTGCAGAAATTGGATTTTTTCCTGCAAAAAACAAACAAAATGATACAAGTAATAAATGGAAGATTGATTTTTTCATAATTTTATTTTATTTTTCTAATATTTATTTCTAATAATACACCAATAATACACAGTTAAAGCCCAAAAAGCAATTTTTCTATTAAAATTTTTTAAAAAATTTATAGGAAAATGATATGTTGTAAATGCGTTTTTTTGGGAAAAAGTAAATTTAGGCATAAAATAAAAAATCGCATTAAAAACGAGGGGTTTTTAATGCGATTTTTTTGTGTTGATTATAATTCAATAGTGCACTTTCTTGTGTTTGGAATATCAACAAAGGACAAAAAAAGCAGTGTATTATTTATTTTTTAGTTGGTACAATACATTTAAACCAATAGTATTTAATGAATAGTAATATATTGGAGCCTGTTTTGCGTTAATACCTTTCCATATAGTATCATTATCTATTTTCATAAATGCACCCAATTGCTCCATATGTCCAACCCTTATTTTAATTTTATTCAATTTAAAAACATACTGACTATCCAAATATATTTGTTTAGAATTATCAAAATTTTTATCAGTATCAGTTTTTTTTTTTGAAAAAATAAAAATACTGTCCTTTGTGATTTTATTCAATCCCACAAAAGTAAAAAAATTTTTATTTTCATTTATTCTCGTAATCTTGCAGGTTATATATTGAAAATTCTCTATCTTGCAGGTTATATATTGAAAATTCTCTTTTTTTCTCAAACACCCAAAATTAAAAAATAAAAAAAACATTAAAAATGCGAAATATACTATATTTTTCATTTGTCTTTTTTTAAATCATTTATTAGCGTATCATCATATCCCCCTTTAGAATTAGGCTTTGAGATATATATTTGCCCCGTTTTATCGTCAATAACTAGTTCCATTTCAGGATGTCGTTTATCCAATTTTTTTGTTTCATCGTGGGCTTTTTTATATGCTTTATACTCGTTCGATTCCGGATCAAATGTTGGGGCACCAATTCCTGGTGAATTCACTCCACCAATATATGACTCCAAAACTTCATGTAACACTGAAACCCCTATTGGTTTTTCATAAAAATTATCTATTTTCTCTGTCATTGTAGGATTTACTGTTTGTTTCGTAAAAGTTTTTCCATCTTTTACTTCACTACCACCATAAGCACCACCAGCAAACCAATGACCAGAATCTGTAAAATTAGAATTTGTTGCTTTTATTTCCACTATCACCTTTTTATCTTTACAAGCTTTCAATAACATTTTATCCGCCTTAGTTTTTGCTTTTCCTGTAGCTATAACTTTACCTGTTTGCTCATCCATTGTTAATGTTAAACTTGTTGATTTTTTTAATTGTTCAAACGTTTCTTTTGCTGTTTCTTTTTTGCCTTTTATAATTACATCTGTTGGTTTCCTCTGTACTACTGTATTTTCGATATTGTTTTCTTTCGCTTGAACAGGCAAAAACGGATTGATAAAATTTACTCCTTCTGGAACGAAAGGGTTTTTACCTCCTGGGATAAAAGAATTGTTGTTTTGTTGTGTTGTGTTGTATTATTTTTTATTGTGTTGTGTTTTTTTGGTATTCTTTCCATGATATTTTGAGGGGTTTTTTAAGTTCGTGCTAATTTATATATTTTTTTTGAGAAATGCAAATATTTTCAATAATTTTTTTTGAGCATTATAAACAAATTGTTTCTGTAAAATTTCTGTTGCAGTTTTTTTTTTGAAATTTTTCTCCGTTGTTGGTGTTAGAAAAATGCTTTTACAACTGCAAAAATAGCACAAAAACCATTATAAAAACCAAATGCCTTTATAATTCCCAATGCTCACGTGCATTTTTTTACCAACAAATCATCAGCGAACAAGCCTCTACAATACGTTGTTGGTGACGAAAAATGCTTTTACACTTGTAACAATACTATCTTTTGTGCGCTTTTTTTGGTAGCAGATTCATAATTGCAGTGTGCTTGCATTTTTCTAAACACGCAACAATGGTACAGATTTTTTCGTTTGGTAACACTGACAAAGGTAAAAAAATTTATACAAAAATGATATGTTGTAAATGCGTTTTTTTGGGAAAAAGTAAATTTAGATATAAAATAAAAAATCGCATTAAAAACGAGGGTTTTTAATGCGATTTTTTGGGAAAAGATTTTTTCTATGAAAATTTAATGGTGCAGTTTCTTGTGTTTGGAATATCAACAAAAGATAAAAAAATTTTAAGGAATTTTTTTAGAATTTCACACAAGAGGGTTATTTTGCTGAGTAAATTTTGAAAATAATGGATCACTTATAATATTCTATTCTTCTGCTTATAACTGTGTCCATGAAATCATCATTTAGTTCTATCATAAATGTCCAATTATCTTCTTTATCAAAAGCAATTATGTGATTATTACTTTTGAGTGCATATTGACCTTTATCCCTTTTTTTAATTGGCAACATTTCATAAATTTCTTTATGAGATTTTCCTGAAAAATATTGATAAATAATTATATTTTGCAATTTATTTTCTGCATTGTAAACATATTTTGCTGTTACTTTCAAAGTTGTGGTATCCAATTGATGCGTGGTAACATTATCCTTTTTTTTCTTTTCGTCTTTTGTGTATATTCTTGGATTAAAAGAGTTGTATATAAAAGTTATAGAATCTAACTTATCATTATTTCTATATTTATAAGAAAAACTTTGGTAAGGGAATATACTATTATTTTTTTCGTCTTCATATATTCCGATTTTCTGTAATATGTTATTATCTTTATTGTATGTTATCTTTAGCTTTCTATAATGAGGTGTTTCATTTATATTCATAGCTAAATAAGTATCAATTTGAGAAACTTTTTTATTTTGGTTATAATGATAATCATGTTGAAAATGTGTATTTCCAATATCAATATAATTTCCTTGATATTGTTTTTCTATTATTTCTTTTTTTTCTTGTTTATCAGGAAAAATTGTTCTTGATTTTCTTTTTGTAAGATTACCTTCTTTGTCAAAGAGAAGTATTATTTCTTGATACCATAGACTGTTTCTTTCTTGACTAATATGATAAGTAATTTTTTTTATCTTACCTTTTCCACATTGATAAGCATGTTTTATACCATCATATGTCAATAAATATTCATTAAAATCATCTCTATAAAACAAAATATCTTGTGCGAAAGATGTATTTGTTATTAAAAGTGAATAAAAAAATAATGTAATGATATTTTTCATTTTGAAAAAATAGTTAAGTAAATTAAGTAAGTGTTTCTAATTATTTACTATTAAGCGTTTTTATATTTTTATCGTTCAAATTAAAAATACACGATTATTTAGACAAATTGCAAATGGTAAATAATTTATTTCTCCATTGATTCCTATGACAATTCCAAATTTTTTTGATAAATTTTTAAATATTTTAAAAATAATTACAAATTCCTATGGTGTTAGAAAAACCCTTTCCCAACTGCAAAAATAGCACAAAAAACATTACCAATGCTCACGTGCATTTTTCCACCAACAACTCATCAGCGAACAAGCCTCTGCAATGCGTTGTTGGTGACGAAAAATGCTTTTACACTTGTAACAATACTATCTTTTATGTTTTTTTGAGTAGTAGATACATAATTGCAGTGTGCTTGCATATAAGTACTTCTGCAAAAATAAAGTTACATTTGAAAAATTTAAAACCTATTAAAAATTCGCTTCAAATAACTGAAATATATTTTTTAAAAAAATGATTTGTAACATTTATTTTGCGTTGGTACTTATCAACAAAGGTAAAAAACTATAGATTTTTTATTGTTGTAATATTGGCACAGCCAAATAAGAAATTTTTGACTATTAATTCTACTTTGTCAAGCATTTTTGATTTAGATTCAAATACAACTTTATTTGTCTTATTCCCTTTTTTTACATAAAGATAAATATTAGGTGGTGAGCATTTGACTTCCTTTTCAAGTTCAACGATATCAGGAAGAAAAAAAAAATTAATTTTATCCATTTCTTCTAAAAAATCCTGAAAACAGTTCCAAGATATTTTTTCATTCATTTTTTTAAAAGGCAAATTAAAAATAGCAGTTGCTGATGGATTGTCCCTATATGCTAAATCTGAATAAATGCAATTTCCGTCTTCTGACATTGCAATCCCAATATTCACAGTACCTGGTTCTCCACCTATGATAGCCACAAAAAAAATTGATTTTTCAGGAATTTCAGCAAATATTTTTTTGGCAAAATCTAATTGATATGCTTTTTCAATCGTTCTGTCTGAATTTTCTTTACTTTCAACAATTTTTTTATTATTTTTGTCATAATGGTCAATAAAACTTTTTAACAAATCTTTTGAGTTTTGATTATTAGTTGATTGATGTTGACAAGTTGAAACAAACAAAAATAATATAGATAATAATAAATGTTTCATTTTAAAAATTCCCAAGAATTAAGGTTAGTAACTTTTTTTCTCCGTTGTTGGTGTTAGAAAAATGCTTTTACAACTACAAAAATAGCACAAAAACCATTATAAAAACCAAATGCCTTTATAATTCCCAATGCTCACGTGCATTTTTCCACCAACAACTCATCAGCGAACAAGCCTCTACAATACGTTGTTGGTGACGAAAAATGCTTTTACACTTGTAACAATACTATCTTTTGTGCTTTTTTTGGTAGCAGATTCATAATTGCAGTGTGCTTGCATTTTTCTAAACACGCAACAACGGTACAGATTTTTTCGTTTGGTAACACTGACAAAGGTAAAAAAAAATCACATTGAAAACGAGGGTTTTTAATGCGATTTTTTGGTAAAAGAATACTAAAAATATAATTTTATTCAAAAAACACAAACAAAACAACCTTTTTACAGATTGCTTTGTTTGTGTTTTTATTTATTTGGCTTCACGATAATCTGCATCACGCACATAAAAAACATAACTTGTTGGCATTTCAGCATATGTAGTGTATAAAAAATTAATAGAATCTTTTATACATTCATCCATTTTTGGGTTTCTTGGTGTTCCATTGTCATTTGCATAAATTGAGCAACTCGCATCTACTTTGGATTTTCCATCAGCAAAAGTAATCCTTACAGAATCAGAACACATAACATCACTTGGACAACCTTTTATCATAGTTGCACTGAGATTAATATTTTTTCTTTCCATTGGTAAGAGGTCTAAAATAATTTTCTCTCTTCCAAAATAAGCAAAAAACTCTACTTTTACAGACTTATCTGTAGTATTTTTTACAGCATATTTTGTTTCTTCAACGCCCTTGTAAGGACACCCAAATAAAAATAACATTGAAAGCACCACAAAAATAATTTTGACATTTTTCATATTGATTTTTTATTTAAAATAAACAAACAAAACAACCTTTTTACAGATTGCTTTGTTTGTATTTTTATTTATTTGGCTTCGTTATAATCAGCATTACCCACATAAAAAACATAAGTTGTTGGATTTTCAACGTATGTGTTGTACAAAATATTAACAGGGTCATTCATACATTCAATCGTTCTTGGGTCTGTATTTGAGCCAAAAATTGTACATATTCTATCTGTTTTTATTTTTCCATCTTCAAATGTTACTTTTACAGAATCTGAACACATATTATCCCCTTGACCACCAGCAGGACACATTTCCAAACTAAAATCTATTATTTTTCTATTATTTGGAGGAACTTGTATGGAATAAGATTTTTTTCGTGCATAAAGAAAAAATTCAAGTGTGATATTTTTTTCTCCGTTGTTGGTGTTAGAAAAATGCTTTTACAACTGCAAAAATAGCACAAAAACCATTATAAAAACCAAATGCCTTTATAATTCCCAATGCTCACGTGCATTTTTCCACCAACAACTCATCAGCGAACAAGCCTCTACAATACGTTGTTGGTGACGAAAAATGCTTTTACACTTGTAACAATACTATCTTTTATGTTTTTTTGAGTAGTAGATACATAATTGCAGTGTGCTTGCATTTTTCTAAACACGCAACAACGGTACAGATTTTTTGTTTGGTAACACCGACAAAGGTAAAATACATAAAAAAATAACAATATATTATTTTTAATAAATTGTTTTTTAAGTGTTAAAATTTTTATTTTCCTGTTAAAACAGTATTAAAATTTGTTTGAGTACCTAAGTAGTAACAAAAGTTTTATTTTTTTTGAGATATCACATAAGGTTTCAAATTTTCATATTCAGGATTGGGAAAATCATTAATGGAATAGGAGAGTATTGTTGAAATCTTAATATCTTTCATTCTTTCTTTGTTTATTTCAACTGCAATATCTTTTGTTTGCTCAGTTACAAAACTCAAAAAATTGTATTTTCGCTTTCTACCTTCTACTCTAATATCATACCCATTATTAAATTTTGGCATTTCTTCAACAATACAAAGATATTTATTTGAGTTGTGTTCTACATAAACCAATTTTTGATAAGAATAATCCCACCTTTGGAAACCAACTACATATCTGTTCAGCTTTTCATTTATGTCTATTAATTCTATTATCTTTGGAAATTCTTCTAAAACAGATGATTCTAAAGCATTTTTCATCTCCTTGTTAATTTTTCTCCAATTATCAAGCTCTGTAATAAAAAACTTGTCAGATAATTCATTAGAATTTTTTCGCATAAAAGTAAACAAATCTGTTGTTTTTATCTTATAGATATCAATTACCTTTTTCAAACAAATATGAATATCAAATTTTTTATTTTCATCATTTTGGTATTTTAAATTATGAATTTGTTTCAATATTTCAAAATTATTTTTCAATGAAAAAAAAGCATCTACATTTTTTTCTATGGGTATGTTAGCTGATAAATATGTTTTTTCGAGTATTGTATAAGGAGATGAAGTGAATACAGCAATATTAAAGGCAGTTACAAAAACATCTTCAGGCAATTTTTTTTTTATTTTTTTCTCCAAAATTTTTGATGTGTTATCCAATCGCATCATCTGTAAAATTGAGAGTCCCTTAGATGTTGTACAAAGCATTATGTTTGAAAGGCTTTTTCTATAATACCAATATTGTTCTTCTTTTGTTAAATTTTTATTTTTGTTGTGTGTTTTTTGTATGTGTGTATTGTCAACCATTGATGAAGTTGGAAAATCACCATCTCTTTCACAAAGAGTATCCCCATGCAGAGCTTGAGGATTGCCACTTTCTTTTATATCCTTTTTTAGATCATCCACTAAAAGTAATGTGTTAACATCGATTTGTTCTTCTCTATTGTAGATATAAAAAACATAAACAATGAAAACTAATAAAAATATGAAAATTTTATTTTTTTTGAGATATGACATAAGGTGTTAAATTAGAATTTAGAAAACCATTAATAGAAGAAACTCCTTTTATAATTGGTATTTTTCTCCGTTGTTGGTGTTAGAAAAATGCTTTTACAACTGCAAAAATAGCACAAAAACCATTATAAAAACCAAATGCCTTTATAATTCCCAATGCTCACGTGCATTTTTCCACCAACAACTCATCAGCGAACAAGCCTCTGCAATATGTTGTTGGTGACGAAAAATGCTTTTACACTTGTAACAATACTATCTTTTGTGCTTTTTTTGGTAGCAGATTCATAATTGTAGTGTGCTTGCATTTTTCTAAACACACAACAACAGTACAGATTTTTTCGTTTGGTAACACCGACAAAGGTAAAAAAGAACAAAATATTTATGTGCATTTTTTCATCACGGTATTCTTTTAATGCACAAACAAGTATCTTTACCTTGTGCCTTTAAATATATTATTTTCCAACTAAATTTGGAATTATTAGAAAAGCGAAGGGTATCATTCATATAAAAAAGTATAGACCTACCTGTTTCAGAAAAAACAATTCTGCCTTCATCTTTTATCCCATTTTCAGTTGTTTTTGGTGGATAAGCAAAATAAATTTCTATCCCATCTGCAAGAACAGTATTAAAAGGCTCAAGACATTCTATTTCTTTATTTGAAAGTTTTTTTATGTTAAGATTTTCCTGTTTCCGAAAAATATTTAACTCAAACTTATTTGACATAATTACATAACAAAACAATGCTAATATATACAAACACAACACAATAAAAAATAAATAATTTTTTTTCATAATTTTATTATTTTTTTCAGAATTTATATAATTTTTAGTTTTTTGAAATCCTAAAAAAACCCTCCAACATAAACCATATAAATACAAAAATAACAAATAAAATTAAAGCGATTACGCTGTATGGTTCAAATGCAATGAGTGTAGAAATCATTGCCCAAAATAAAGTAAAATTAACAACAGCCTCACGCAATTCATTGTAAAATTCTTTGTTTAAAAATTCTGCAAAAAAAAATAAAAAAGCATTTGGTAATACCATAAAAAATGGTAAAGCAAGCAATGTTGATATAATTCTTGTAAGAATAAATGGGGGGGATATGTATTGCTCTGAAATGCCAAATACAATAGTTGAAATGAATATCATTGACAAAATATTTATCATTAAAACTAAAAAAAATTTCATAGAAAAGTAATTTTATTATTGAATATTCAGAAAAATGATTTCTGTAAAATTTCCGTTGCAGTTTTTTTTTGAAATTTTATTTTTTTACAACACCTAAATTAAAAAACAAATAAAAACCAATATTTTTGCAACACAACTTTTATAATATCAGAAATTTATAAGAAAATGATATGTTATAAATGCGTTTTTTTGGGAAAAAGTAAATTTGTCAATTATTTAAACACACCTATATTTTTAGATAGTTCATTTGTGGATACTTCATTATTTATTTTCTTCAATCAATTACATCACCCTGTTTTAGATACACCAATGTATGTGATAAGCCAAGAGTGGTTTTCTGTGCCTTTGTATATAGGATTATTGGTAAATTGGTGGTTAAAAAAAGGCAAAAAACAATTTTTTGTGTTATTTTTTGGGGCAGTTATTTGTGTAGGATTATCTGATTTTACAACATCAGGGATTATGAAACCACATTTCAAACGTTTGCGACCTTCACACGAACCAACTTTAAAATCTCAAATTCACCTTGTAAAAGACCTCAAAGGCAATACTTACAAAGGCGGAAAATATGGTTTTGCATCTTCACACGCAAGCAATACATTTGCATTACTTATGTGGATTATATTGTGTATGCGAGGCGTTTGGGTAAATAATTACAAAATATTCATTGGTTTGTGGGCGTTGTGGGCAATCACTATAAGTTACACACGCATATATTTGGGTGTGCACTATCCGCTTGATATTTTGGTAGGTGCTTTGGTGGGTAGTATTTGGGCTTGTGTGGTATTTTGGATTTTTCAAAAAAATAAAATCTTAGAAAAGTACAATTTATAAGATAAATAATATTTTATATAAAAAAAGTACAATAAAATTCAAAAAGCATAATGCAAACGATTTAAACAATATTTTTTTAACATAATTTTTAGAAAAAAATATGTGTTTTTTTTATTATTTTTTTGTTAAATCAAAATAACAATCTTAATTTTGTCCAAATTTTAAGAAAAATTATAAATGGATACACCCAAAACGTTTTTTGAGGCTTGGATTAGCCCTGTTACTTCTTTAACAGAAAACCTAACGCCCCCCAAAATGATAGAACAATCAGTTGAATTTTATGGGAATTGGTTTGCAAGCACATCTGCTGTTGCACAAAATACCCTTAAAAATATAGCAGAAAATTCGCAAACGTTGCCAACGCAAATGCTGTTGGTTTGGGAGCCTATATACAAGGTAATTTATAGCAATACATTAGGATTGGACACTATCCAAAAACTTTTGCGTACCAAAAAATATAAAAGAATTTTGGAAGAAACTATCCAAAGTGTATTCCCTGCCAAAATTTCGCAAATTATCAAAGAAAAAAATATTTTGAATTTACCTGATTTTCAACATTTTATTTTTGAAAATACAAATTTTTCTTTAAAAAATTTTACAAAAAAAATTCAAAGTTGGTTATTTTTTCAAAAAAATGAAAAAAATCAAAATCCAACCAAACAACTCCAACAACTTATCTACCAAACAGGCGTAGATGCTATCAGCAAAGCCACTACACAACTCATAGAAATCGCAAAAACTCGCCCTCAATTAGTTACTTTTGAGGAATTTTGTAGAATTTGGCTCCAAATTACAGAACAAGATTTTAAATTGTTATTTGATAATCCTAATTTTTTGCAGGTTTTGCAGGATTTGATAAAAGAATAAAAAAGGGAAAGTAGTCAGGTGTCAGAAGAAAGGTGTCAGGGCAATTATTAGATTTTTTAAAATGAAATCTAAAAATTGATGAAAAACATCAAAATTTTATAAAAAAAGAAAAAAATCCGTGAAAATCGGTGTTAATCCGTAAAATCCGTGTTCCAAAATGGTTTAATTTAAAGAAGTTTAATTATGAAATAACAAAAAAATTTCAAAAACATTTGGGTTTTAAAGAAAAAATATATTTTTTTGTGTTTAACAGATTTTTATTTTTTACACTAAAAAATTATTTTACTATGAAAAAACTATTTTTTACCTTCTTTGCCTCTCTCATTTTTTTATTTTCTCATAACACACAAGCACAAGAAGCAGGTGCTGAAATGCGTGAAACCAACAAATTAGTTGAGAAAATTACGCTCAAAAAAATGACTGAATTGAACACCATCAAACCAATTCAAAACATTGAATTTTCTAAAAATGAACTTCCAAAAGTTGCTGTTTTGCCAATGGAAATGGAAGATAATTTTGCACAAAAAATTGAGCAAAAAATTGAATTGTTCAAGTCAAACAAACCACTTACCAAAACACAACTCAAAATTCAACGAAAATTTGAAAAAGTTGCGTCTTCAAGAACTGGAAAATGGATTATCAAAAAATTAGCAACTGCCCAACTCAAAAAAGAATTGCGTAAAGAACTTCGCAAAGTAAAAGGCGACAAAGAAGCTGAAAAACTTTTGCGTGAAAAATATACTAAAAAACAACAAAAACTTTCTGGTAATCTTCGCTATGCTGCGATATTTGGTATTGTAGGTATTATTCTTACGTTTGTTAATAATGATGTAATACGTGTCATTGGTATTATTTGTATTATCATTGCATTAGTATTTTTATTGTTGGAAGTGTTGTAATAATTAAAAATTAAATTTTAAAAATTAGGAATGAAAGTTTTTTTGAATTTTCATTCCTAATTTTTTTGTATTCAATAATTTTTTTCTTAATTTTAACAGAAATAAATTTTGATTTTTTAACGTTTTTCCAAAAAAATATAATAATGATGAAAAAAATACTTTTTACTTTTTTTGTTTCTTTGATTTTGTTATTTGTTCAAAATGCAACAGCACAAGAAGCAAGTGCAGAAATGCGTGAAAATAATAAATTGGTTGAGAAAATTTCTTTTAAAGAAATGACAGCATTAAACACCATCAAACCAATTCAAAACCTTGATTTTGTTAAAAATGAATTCCAAAAAATTGCTTTCATTTCTCCAAAAATCTCAAAACCACAAAATCATTTTACCAAAAATCAACTCAAAAAACAACAAAAAATTGAAAAATTTGCGTCTTCAAAAGTTGGAAAATGGGTTATCAAAAAATTGGTAAAAATCCAACTCAAAAAAGAATTGCGTAAAGAACTTCGCAAAGTAAAAGGCAATAAAGAAGCCCAAAAACTTTTGCGTGAAAAATATACTAAAAAACAAATGGATTTATCAACAACCGTTAATATGATTGTTTCAGTTATTGGATTGATTGGTAGCATTTTGGTACTTGTTTCTAATTCCGCACAAATTTCATTTTGGATTGGTATTGGAATGATGGTAATTGGATTGATACTTTTGTGTGTGCAATTATTAAGATAAATTTTTGTAGGAAAAAATCAATAAAAATTGGCTTACAAATTTTTTTAAACTTTTTGTAAGCTAATATTTTTCAAAAAACAACTAAATATTTAGTTAGTTATATTTTATAAAGATTTATTTCCAAAAAATACATTTCACACATTAATAATCGTTATAAAATAAATTTTTTGATGAGATGGATAATCGCAAGGATTGCTCCTACATTTGTATTTTGGCTGTTTCATTTATCATTCAACATTTATCATTTAACATTGAATTTGGCTGTTTCATTCAACATTTATCATTGAACATTTATCATTGTATTTGGCTGTTTCATTCAACATTTACCATTCAACATTCACCATTAAAAAAATATGCTTTCCGACCTTCTCAAAAACCTTAACAAAGAACTTCGCCCTGAAAATATACATCAAACTTGGCGTTTTCAAGAATTTTTGCAAATGGTAACTGACAATCCTGCAACTACATTGAGGGATATTTTCCAAATATTTACAGATATGGTGCAGTATTATGCTTGCGAAAATGGAAAATGTGCCTTGTCAAATGGGCTTATGCAAATAGAAAATGTGAATTTGGAAAATATTTTTGTGAAAGATTGTGAAGAACCTTTTTTCTTTGATGCACTTTTTGCCAATAGATTTGTAAAACTTATCAATGGCTTTAAACAAGGTGTTCAAAATACCAATATTTTTCTTTTTGAAGGGCCTCCTGGAAGTGGAAAAAGCACTTTTTTGAATAATCTTTTAGAAAAATTTGAAAAATATACCCAACTTTCAGAAGGAACTTCATACCAAACCACTTGGAAAGTGCCTACTTACAAAATTCATAAATCATTGAACAGATTTTTGGAGGATTTTTTACAAAAAGACTTACCAAATTTCCAAGAAATTTCTCAAAATAAAAACGATTTTCCCCCAAATTCCCCCAAAAAAGACCTTCCTGATGTGGTGCAGTTTGTGTGTCCCAATCACGACCACCCAATTTTACACATTCCTAAAAGCCATAGATTAGAATTTTTGAAAAAACTCATTCCTGATAAGGAATTTTTAGAAAAATTAACCACAGAAAAGGAATATGAATGGATACAACAAGAAGATTCTTGTGCGGTTTGTGGGGCATTTTATGATGCACTTTTGGAAAAATTAGGCGAACATAGTGCGGTTTGGGATATGATTTTTGTCAAAAAAGTGCATTTTAATAGAAAATACAGCGAAGGAATTAGCATTTATAATCCTGGTGATAATTTTATAGAAATTCCACAAAAAAATTCCACCATTCAACAACAAATTAACCAACTTTTTCGCAATGAAGAAGTGCAATACACGTATTCGCACCTCGCCAAAACCAATAATGGCATTTATACCTTGATGGATATTAAGGAAAATAACGTAAAAAGGCTGATGCACCTGCACGGAATTATCAGTGATGGCGTGCATAAAGTTGATTTTTTGGAGGAAAAAATAAAATCTTTGTTTTTGGGTTCAGTAAATCCTGCGGATAAGGTGCATTATGAACAAATGCCTTCTTTCAAAGACCGCATTATTACGCTGAATGTGCCTTATATTTTAGATTATAGCATTGAAGTAAGGATTTATTTAAGAAAATTTGGGGAAGAAATTCGCAAATCTTTTTTGCCTAATGTCCTTGAAAATATTGCTAAAATCATCATTGCGACACGTTTAAGCGTTGAAAGTAATACAATTCGCCAATGGCTTAGGCAACCTGCACGTTATCACAAGCATTTGGACAAAGATTTTTTGCTTTTGAAAATGGAATTGTACGCAAATAATGTTCCTGGTTGGCTTTCAGAAGAAGATGCCAAAAAATATGAAGAAAAAATCAAAAAAGACCTTGCACAAGAATCAGAACAAGAGGGAAGAAAAGGTTTTTCAGGTAGGCAATCGCTTAATTTGTTCAATGCTTTATTTACAAAATATTCTAAAAATGAAAAAATAATCACTATGCAAATGGTGGAAAACTATTTTTTGAAAAAAGGCAAAATTCACGAGGAAATTCCTGATGGATTTATAGAATCTTTGGTAGAAATGTACGATTTTAAAGTTATTCAAGAGATGAAAGAAAGCATTTATTCGTATAATCAGGATAAAATCCAAAATGACATTCAAAATTATATCGTTTCTATCAATTTTGAACACGAAACCAATATCTTTAATCCATATACCAAAACCGAAATTCCTGTTTCTGAAACGCATTTTGGCGAATTTGAGGCAATTATTTTGGGTATAAATGCGACTTGGGGCGAAAAAATCCAATTTAGACAAAATACACGCACAGAATATGTGTCAAATACCTTAGCACAAGAGATAAATATGCAAGGAAAACCCATTTTGGAAACTACCCAATACAAAAAACTTTTTGAAAAATACACCCACAACCTCAAAAATAATGCTTTGAGTGCTTATGTAAATACCGAAACATTCAGAAGGGCATTACAGGATTACAATTCACACAATTTTAATGCGTATGACCAACGTTTAAGGCAAGATATTACGCAACTTATTACCAATCTTCAAAAGAAATTTGAATATACAGAAGAAGGTGCTAAACAAGTGTGTATTTATTCGTGGGACAAAGGGCTTTTGAAAAAATATGCGTCTTAAATTTGGAATGTAAGGGAAAAGTAATAAGGGGAAAAGAAAATACCCCTCTACCCTACTATTTTTTTATTTGTCGTTTCCCCACGTTTTACGTGGGGTTACTATTGTTAAACCCTTTCAGGGTTTTTAATACAAAAAGCTATTTAAACAACCACGAAGTGGTTGAACTATGATAACCCCACGTGAAACGTGGGGAAGCACAAAAAATGGTAGGGTAGAGAGAGAAAATACAATACTTTTTGAAAATAAAAAACCTCCAAATTTAAAAAATTGGAGGTTTTTTTTATTATTTTTACAATATAAATCTTAATCTAAATTGTTTGATGTTTCACAAACATAAATGCCTGTGCTATATATAAAAATACAAAAATATGTATAGAATAGGCATTTATGCTTATTTTTAAAAGTTTCCATTTTATTTTTAATTTGCTCCTATAGAAAAAATTAGCCTTCCAAGAGCCATTCTTTTGCATCTTCAATGCTTCCAAAAAAACGTCTATCTTGGTTATCTTGTTTAGAAACTTGTGCATTTACTTGTTTGATGCTAAATCTTGCAAATACATCTTGGGGCGTGATTAAAGCCCTTTTTACATTACCAAATTGTTGTGTATATTCCACAGAGCGTGTTGCAGCATATTCTTGGTCTTCGGTAGATATTACTTTGTGTTCGCTGATGTCAGTGATGGTAGAAGTAATTTTTTTTTCTGCCATAAATTCAAAAACTTTGTCAATACCATCTCTAAATTGTTGGCTGGAAGTAAAACCAACCCATTTTACAATCAAAGTAGGAATATCTGCATTGTAACTTATGGATAAATAAGGTGTTTCGTGAAGTAGTTCGTCCATAAAGAATATATATTTTGAATAAATATAACTTTTAATGTTATAAAAATTAAATTTATGTGTTATTAAAATTATGCGTTAGTTTTTTTTAGAATAAATTTTTTTCAAAGGTACAAAACTTTTTTTTAAAATAAAATTACCAAAAAATTTTATGAAAAAAAACAAAAAAAATCCTTTGACAAATTGCCAAAGGATTTTTTTTAGTAGTCCGTATGGGAATCGAACCCATGATCTCTTCCGTGAAAGGGAAGCGTGATAACCGCTACACTAACGGACCTTATAATAAAAATAACAAATTTATAAAAATTTTTGGTAGTCCGTATGGGAATCGAACCCATGATCTCTTCCGTGAAAGGGAAGCGTGATAACCGCTACACTAACGGACCAAAAAATATTTAAAATTACTAATTGCACACGTTTCTAATATGTATTCTCAAAAACGTATGCAAAGTTAGGTGTTGTTTTTCACATTTCCAAATTTATTTTGAAAAAAAACAATATTTTTTATTTTTTACTTTGATTTTGGTTTAATATTATGTGCAAAAGTGGTTTTTATTGTATTTTGAATGTTTTATATTTTGTGGGAACTGCGGAAATCTCAAAAAATATCGTCTGTACCGTATTTTACGAAGGTCTGACGATATTTTTTGAGATTTTTAACCACAAATTTTAGTAGATAAAAAAGGTCAGACCTCCGCAAGCTACGGTACAGACCAGACCTTTTTTTTAGTTGTAAAATTTATTTTTTAGACATTTTTTATAAAGAAAAGATTGCTTAAAATCGTTAAAAAATACTTTTTACTTTTCCACAGTTCCCAGTATTTTTCAACTTACCACTTTTATACAAATTATTATTCAGTTTTTTCTTCGGTTTCAGGTTTTGCTTTTTCTTCGGTTTCAGGTTTTGCTTTTTCTTCGGTTTCAGGTTTTGCTTTTTGTTCTATTTTTTTCTCGGTTTTAGGTGTTTTTGAATCATCTTTTAGAACAGTTTGCAAAATCCCTGTAAAAGCTACTGAAACAGTAAGTATTATAACCAAAAAAGCACTTACACCCCAATAATATAAACCACCTATTTCTTTTTTGGCTTGTTTTTGCAAAGAAATCATAAAATAAATCACGTGAATAAAAATCAAAAGTGTAGCATATATAATAATACCTGACTCTTTAAATCCTAAAATATCAGTAACAATATATTCACCAATAAAAAACAACAAAAAAAGCGTGTTATATTCTAATGAAAACCAACCATCTAACCTACGTATTTTAAGTTTGGTATCAGCAAATAGCATACCCCACAAACGTCCTAACACCAAAAATATCAAAAATCCTATCAAATAAAAACCCACAGATAATATTTTAGTAATCATATTATCTTCTTCAGTAGCTACATTCGTTGCTGCATCACCAATCACAAGCGTAATCATTATCAAAATTGCATTTTTGGTAAAGTTAATATCATTAACAAAACCATCTTTGCCTCCTTGATTAATTTCATCAGTTTCTTCCATTTTGGAAATTTCGTCCAAAAGGTGTTTTTTTGGCAAAGGAAACAGATAACAAGGGTTTTTAACAACTGTAAAAAGTGTAACAAATGTTCCTTTAAAAATTGCCCACATTTTTTTTAAATTGTCATCAAAAAATGAATCAATCAATTCTTTGATATAAGACCACATTACTTTTAGCATAAATAAAAAAGATTTTTGTTTGGATTGTTTTTAGAAATATATTAAAAATAAAATAACTGTTTTGATGTAAGGTTGTTTCAACGTTGTATTTGGCTGTTTCATTTAACATTCATCATTTAACATTTATCATTCAATATTACTTTTTCAATTACCTTCGGAAAATGCTCATATTCCAATTCGTGGATTTTTTGGGCAATTCGTTCAGGTGTATCTTCGCTTGTGAGCTGACAAGAGGCTTGAAAAATAATCTCACCTTCATCATATACTTCACTTGCATAATGAATTGTGATGCCTGATGTTTTTTCTTGATTGGCAAATACTGCTTGATGCACATACATACCATACATACCTTTACCGCCATATTTGGGCAAAAGTGCAGGGTGAATATTGATGATTTTTTTAGGAAAAGCTTTTATCAGATAAGAGGGAATAAGCCAAAGAAAACCAGCGAGTATGATAAAATCAATTTTATGTTCCATTAAGCAATCCACAATGGCTTCAGTTTCATAAAAAATTTTTTTATCAAAAATTTTTGTGGTGATGGCATATTTTTTTGCTCTTTCTAATACATAAGCATCTTTTTTATTGCTTAATACGCATTTTATATGAATATCTGGGTGATGCTCAAAATATTGGATAATATTTTCAGCATTGGTACCTGAACCTGACGCAAAGATAGCAATATTCATAGCTTGAAGTGATTTAAAAAAAATGTATTTTTTTAGTTTGTAATTTTTCAAAATTAAATCAAAATTTTTTTTTAACCAAATTTAAACAAATGCTTTTTTTAAAAGTCAAAGAATAAAAAAAATTAGTATTTTTAAAAAACCTTTGAAAAAATCTTTTTTTTTTATCTTTTTGCAAAATTATTTCTATAATACCATTTTTATAAAATTCTAATTTTTACTAAAAAATCATTTTCAATGACTTCAAAAATTCGGTTTCTCCATAAATTTTCAGTTTCTATATTTTTTTTAATCATTTTTTCAAAAAATATTTTAGCCCAAAATACAGATATACTCAAACCTCGTCAAATGATAATTATTCGTCCTATTGTCCAAATGGATTTTAGGCAATCATTTGTAAAAGATGCTCCTATTACAATTTATGGCGGAAATTTGGGTGTAAGGATTGGAGATTTAGACCAAATTACATTGGGATATTACACACTTACCTCTGGTGCCAAACAACAATATGTAGTACGTAATAGATTACGCTTAAATACTGAAAGTAATATCAATATTTGGTATATGAGTTTGAATTTTACACGTTATGTGGTTAATAATCGTTATGGCGAAATAGGTTTTCCGATGGAAGTAGGTTATGGAAAATCAGTTGAAGAATACAAAAATACTGCAGGCAGGGTATTACAAACTTATAATCACGAGATATTTCCTACACAAGCAGGCATATTGGTTCATATCAAACTCACCAAATGGATAGGCATCAAAGGTTCAGTAGGTTTTAGGCATACGATTATACCGCCTGATGTTCAAAAACCAGCTTTTGCAGAAGATTTTAATGGATTATATTATAGCTATGGTGCAAAATTATATTTGGATAATATTTATAATTCTATAAAAAAACGCAATAAAAAGACGTTTTTCTTTCCCAAAAATATAGAATAATTTTTTTTAGAAATAAATCATTTATTTTTAACAATTTTATACTTGTTATTTTTGATAAAAATTTCCTAACTTTGCACGTTAAAATCAAAAATATGAAAATAAAATTTTGGTATATCGTTGCGTTGCTTGTTCTCATAACAGGTTGTAAGTTTGGAAAATTACGCAGAAGCACTGACCTCAAAGAAAAATATGATGGTGCAATGGCGTATTATGAAAAAAAAGATTACTACCGTTGTGCAATGCTTTTGGAGGAAATTCGTACTTTGATTACAGGTACGAAAGAATATGAATTGGCAGAATTTCGCTATGCGTATTGTCATTATTATCAACGACAATTAAGTTATGCGTCTTATTATTTTGAAAAATTTTATAATACGTTTCGTGGCTCAAAATTTGCCCAAGAAGCACGTTATATGCATGTAAGGTCGCTTTATGAAGATTCACCTCGTTATAATCTTGACCAAAAAAATACTTTAGATGCTATTCAAGCCTCTCAAAGTTTTTTGAACGCATATCCTACAAGTGTTTATTTTGAGGAATGTAGCAAAATTTTGAAAGAATTGCGTTTTAAATTGGAAAAAAAATCTTATGAAAATGCAAAATTGTATCTAAAAATCAACAATTTTAAAGCATCAGTTGTTGGATTTACCAATTTCCAAAAAAACTTCCCTGATTCTGAATACAACGAAGAAGTGGCTTTTTTACGCATTGAAGGACAATATTTGTATGCAAAACAAAGTATTGAAACACGCAAAAAAGAGCGTTATGAAGAAGTTATCAAATATTTTGATTACCTTAATACCAATTTCCCAAAATCAAAATATGTTCGCTCCGCACAAGGTATGTATGACCGCTCCCTCAAAATAATAAACGACCTCAAAAAAATAGAGAAATTATCACAAAAATAAAAAAGTTCAAAAGCTCAAAAGTTTAAAAAGTTCAAAAAATACATTTTATTTTAAACCCTTTGAACCTTTGAACCTTTGAACCTTTGAACCCTTGAACCTTTTGAACCCTTTTTTATGACCAACTTAAAAAATCTAAATCCTTCTATCCAAACACGCAACATCAGCGACCTTATCGCAGGTACAGGCAATTTGTATGCGTCAGTAGTAGTGATTGCACGCAGAGCAAATAACATTGCTATCAAAAACAAAGAGGATTTGATGGACAAACTTACCAAGTTCAACCAAGACCTTGATGTGAATATGGAGGAAATACACGAAAATCGTGAGCAAATAGAAATTTCTAAAATGCACGAAAAACTTCCGAAACCAAGCATTGTAGCAACAGAAGAATTTTTAGACGGAAAAATTGCTTTCCGCAAAAAAGACAAAAATGCTGAATAAAAAAAATTAAAATTTTGGTTGTCTGACAATTTTTATGGAAAAAGAAAAAAACAACTTTGTCATTCTGAAAGAATTTTGCTATTCTTCTACATAGAACACCCAGATTCTTTCAGAATGACCATAAGTTAAAAAAGTATTCCATAAAAATTGTTAGAGCCATAATTTATCATAAAAAAAAATCCTCTGCTTCCTTAAAAAAGCAGAGGATTTTTTATTTAGTATTTTCCTATAAATTAGAAAAATCAAAAGTTTCTAAAAACTTTGTGGTAAAATGCCCTGTTTTGAATTGTGCATCATCCATAAGTTTGATATGAAAAGGAATTGTTGTTTTGATGCCTTCAATCACAAATTCCTGCAAAGCACGTTTCATACGTACAAGTACCTCCTCACGTGATTGACCACTTACGATAAGTTTTGCAATCATAGAATCATAATTTGGCGGAATGGTATATCCTGCGTAAATATGACTATCAACCCTCACACCGTGACCGCCAGGAATATGTAAATTGGTGATTTTGCCAGGACTTGGACGAAATCCATTGCTTGGGTCTTCTGCATTGATGCGACATTCCATCGCATAAAGTTGTGGTTCGTAATTTTTGCCTGAAATTGGAATACCTGCAGCGATTTTGATTTGTTCTTTTACAAGGTCAAAAGTAGTAACTTCTTCGGTAATGGGGTGTTCTACCTGAATACGCGTATTCATTTCCATAAAAAAGAAATTATTGTATTTATCCACCAAAAACTCTATTGTTCCCACACCTTCATAATTGATGCAAGACGCAGCTTTTACCGCAGCATCACCCATTGCTTTACGCAATCCAGGAGTCATAATAGGCGAAGGCGTTTCTTCTACAAGTTTTTGGTGTCTGCGTTGTATGCTACAATCTCTTTCTGAAAGATGGCATACTTTTCCGTATTGGTCGCCAGCAATTTGGATTTCAATGTGGCGAGGTTCTTCCACGAATTTCTCTAAATAAAGTCCATCATTTCCAAATGCTGCACCAGCTTCTTGTCGTGCGTCGTGCCACGCTTTTTCAAAATCTTCTTCGGATTTGATGATACGCATACCTCTACCACCACCGCCAGCAGTAGCTTTGATGATAACAGGATAACCCATTCCTCTTGCAAGCATTTTTCCTTCTTCAAAAGACTCCAAAAGCCCCTCAGAGCCAGGAATAGTAGGCACACCTGCTTTTTTCATAGTATCTTTGGCGGTGCTTTTGTCGCCCATTGTTTCTATTTGTTCAGGGGTAGCACCTATAAATTTGATACCATTTTCTTGGCAAATACGAGAAAATTTAGCATTTTCTGACAAAAAACCATATCCTGGGTGAATAGCATCTGCGTTGGTAATTTCTGCTGCGGATATGAGGCTTGTGATATTTAGATAAGATTCTTTGCTAATAGGCTTACCAATACACACTGCTTCGTCAGCAAACCTTACGTGTAGGCTTTCACGGTCAGCAGTAGAATAAACTGCTACTGTTTTGATACCCATTTCTTTACAAGTACGTATAATGCGAAGGGCTATCTCACCACGATTGGCAATAAGTATTTTTTTAAACATAAGAAAGTTCAAGGTTTAAGGTTCAAGGTTTAAGGTTTAAAGTTTAATATTTGAGATTTGAAGCATTAAAAAGTTATACAAAAAATAATTTTTTTGAACTTTTTAAACCTTAAACTTTAAACATTTTTAAACTTTTAATTAGCTTGGTTGTACCCAAAATAATACTTGGTCAAATTCAACTGGTGTTGCGTTTTTGGCAACAATTTCCACGATTTTACCTGAAACTTCTGATTCAATTTCATTAAACAATTTCATAGCTTCCACAATACCGACAACTTTACCAACTTTTACGTCATCACCTACATTTACAAATAAAGGTGCGTCAGGTTTAGAGGACGCATAAAAAGTACCTACCATTGGCGACCTAATGGCTATTAAGTTAGCTTTTGAGGTTTCTGCTGGTGCTGTTTTTGTTTCGGTAACTTGTGGTTGTGTGATGGTTGGTTGTGCAATTACTTGTGGTTGTGCAATAATAGACGTAGTAGCCAAAGGCATTGCGGTAGTTTGTTGGATAACCCCTGTGTATCTTTTTACACTTACTTTGAGGTTTTCGGTTTCTATGGTTACTTCCGCCAAATCAGATTTTGCGATAAAATCCAACAGGTTTTGTATTTCTTGTACTTTCATAAACAAAAACAAAAAAAAAGATAGTAAATTTTTTCTTAGAAAATTTAGCAAATAAAAGGACAAAATAAACGATTTTTTTGGACAAATAAAAAAACCTTTGTATTTCTAAAATAAAAAATTAGATTTTTTTTTGAAATTTATTTTTTTCAACCCTTAATTAAATGTTTGATAACTAATTATTTGGTTAGTTTTATGAAGATTTATCCTTAAATATATTTAACAATCCAATAATTGTTATAAAAAAGAAAAATTAAATAGTTATGTTGTTATGTAATGAAAAGTGCTGTTTCATTCACCATTTACCATTCACCATTTATCACTTACCATTTATCATTAGGGTTTTTAAAATGAAGTCTAAAAATTGATAAAAAACATCAAAATTTTACAAAAAAAGAAAAAAATCCGTGAAAATCGGTGTTAATCCGTAAAATCCGTGTTCCAAAATGCTTTCATTTAAAGAACTCTATTTATCATTTACCATTATTTAAGTTTTCTTAACTTTTTTTAAATTATGTTTAACTAAAAATTAAAAATATTAAACATAATTTTGTAAAAATTTTAAAAACAAATACTTCCTTTTCCTTATTTTTCTTATGAAAAAAATCACTCTTTTATTCACTTTTATTTTTTGCTTCATTTTTAGCAATGCGTTTTCTCAAAAAAAATACTACAAAAATGGTAAAGGTGTTATCGTAGATGAAGAAACGTATCTCGCCAACAAAACAAAAACTTTGGAAAAAATACAAGCAAAATTTCCTAATGCAACCATTGAAGAAGACAACGAAGAAATAAAAACCACTAAGGATAGCATTATTTACCTCAATCGCATAAAAGTTAATATGAAAGCTGGTGATGCGTCCCTTAAAGATAATACAACTATGGCTGGTGCAATGACAATGAACCCAAATCAAAAGCTAATGGGCAAAGAATTTCCTTTGACCTCGCTCAAAACTTTGGACGGAAAAGACCTTAAACTTGCGGATTTGAAAGGTAAGCCTACACTTATCAATTTTTGGTTTGCAGCTTGCAAGCCTTGCATTGAAGAAATGCCTGCATTAAACCAAATCAAAAAAAATCTTGGTGACAAAGTTAATTTTGTGTCTGTAACTTTTGAAAGTGAGAAAAAAGTACAAGAATTTCTTAAAAAACACAATTTTGATTTTCAACATATTCCCAATGCACGTGAATTTACAACAGAATTGGGCATAATGGCTTATCCGCTTAATGTTTTTTTGGATAAAGATGGCAAAGTAGCACGTATGGAAAATGGTATTCCTTACAAATATGACAAAGAAGATAAAGAAAACCCTAAAATGGGTGATGGTGCTGAATTTGAAAGAATTTTGAAAAAATTATTGTAATTTTTACTATTTAAAATTTGTTTCTCTGATAACTTTTGCAGAAAAAGAAAAAACGATATTTTGTAACACATACTAAAAGTGTATGTTGCAAAAATTGTCAGAAAAACATTTTTATTTTGCTAATGTTCGCATAAAATCCCAATCACTATACCAATTATTGATATAAACACTTTCCAACAATGCTAAAAAATCTTTTTCCAAATCAAAAGTTTTGTTGTAAGGTTTTAGAATTTCATCAAAAAACCAACTCAAATCATCTTTTGTAGCAAGTTTATAAAATTTTCCTTCTTGAATACAATCTTTGATATATTTTTGATAATAAAGTGTCAAATTAGGTTGTGTAATCACACTATTTTTGTCAGCTTTTCCTTCATTCAACAACATATCCAATTTGTTTTTTCGGTCTAAATATATAAAAATATCTTTATTTTGTTTTTCTAAAGAATTTTGCCCAAAATATCTTTCTTCCAACATTTTCCCCAAAGATTGATACGTTTTTTCTATTTCTTCGTGTGTTGTGTGCAATGGGGCTATGTCTAATTTAGAAAACCATTGTGTAATAAGCAAACTTAATTTTGATAAATCAGATAACAAAATAGTTTCAAAAGTATAAGCAGAAGGTACAAAAACATCTATTCCAAGCACATTTTTAATTTTTTCGGTCATTCTTTGGGCGTGTTCATTACTTAATATGTCTTTGTCCATTATCAAATATGACTTTTCCCAAAGCGTTTTTTTATTTTTAATTTGCTCAAAAATATGTTTATAACCTGCAATATTTTTTAAAATATTGCTAATGCCATTCATTACCCAAAAAACATATTTATTAGGATTTGGGGTGCTGTATGTTTTTTGCAAAAGAAAATAAATCATTTGTGCATCATCTTCACCCTCCACAAAAATAATTTTGTCAGCTTCTAACGCATCAATAAAATCCAAACCCATACCACCATTTCCTAATGTTTTGATAATGGGATTGATATGTGTGGGATAAATCCCTGAGAAACTTTTTCTTGTTTTTTGTGTTTCATCAATTTTTGAAAGGCGTTCAATATCAATGGTTTTATAATGATTTTTAGGTGTATTTTCCAAATGAAAAAGTTGAGAAACATCTGCATTGCGGATAAAATTTTCGTTGTGTGTGGTAAGAAATATCTGTGTATTTGATATTTTTTGTGCCAAAATACTTAAAAGCCTTTTTTGAATATCACGATGAATATGGCTATCAGGCTCATCTAATAGAATTATTCTTAAATCTGGCTCACTTTCTTTGTAATGCAAATGCAACAAAATTTCCATAATTTGCAATGTACCACTTCCCAAAAGAGATATATCTTTGGTGGTGGTTTCATCGCCAATCGTATAATGAAATATAACTTTGCTGTCATCTCTTGACTTTGTTATTTCATAAAATTTTAGTTTTGCATCATTTCCATAAAGTGCATCATTCAAATCATTCAAAAAATTACGATAATTTGTTTCTGTTCTTTCGTTATAAAGCAATGACAATCTATTTCTCAAAATACTCACAGAATTATGCCCTGTCATCATTTCTTTTACATTTGGAAAAGTCATAAACCTTTCATTTTGTGCAATATTGGACACAGGCGAAGCATAAGAAAGCGTAATAGGATTAGGAAATTTTTTAAAAAACTCATTAAATTTTAAAAAAGAGAAGTTTTTAAAATCATCTAATTCCACAATACAATTTCCTGCAATATTCCTGATTAAAATCGTAATTGTAATATTTTCATTTTCTTCATTTTGAAAGGTTGCCCCAATTTTTACAATTCTGTTGGTTTCCTTATCAAAAAAAATATCTTCAAAAGCTGGACTTCTTATGCTGTTTATATCCTCAAATTTAAAATATTTGAGCAGTGTATTATCAATTATGTAATCACCTTTTTTATAGTTTTTTTGTGTTCTTTTTGCTTGTTGTAACAATTTCACAAAACACTCTTGCCACAATGCAATAGCCTCCAAAATAGTGGTTTTGCCTGTGTTATTCACACCTGTAAAAATATTCACAGTAGGATTAAACTCAAAAATTACATCTTCAAAAGATTTAAAATTTTCAATATGCAAGGATTTCAAAAACATAGATTTTGAATAATTAGGAATTGGGAATTAAGAATTAGGAATGAAGCAGATTATTTTTCCTAAAAACAAAAATTTGCCAAAAAACAACCGAAAAAATTTAATTTAAC
This sequence comes from Cytophagales bacterium, assembly GCA_013297825.1. GTDB lineage: Bacteria > Bacteroidota > Bacteroidia > Cytophagales > Microscillaceae > JAAFIN01. The sequence continues at coordinate 3,439 of JAAFIN010000006.1, read as the reverse complement.
GCTGTTTTTTGGCAAATATACAAATAAATATTTTCTGACAATTTTTGTGAAAAAATAATGTAGGACACACTTTTAGTGTGTGATTGCGTTGAAATAAGACATACCAAGCAATTTTTTCCTTTTCCATAAAAATTGTCAGATAACTGGTTTCATTTTTATAAACGGTATTTGTAACTCTGGCTGTTCTCTCATAAGAACAACCAAATTGCTACATAATGAAAAATCAATAAAAGAATACTCAAATAATAAGCAAAAATTTTACTCAAAAATATAATTTTTAAAATTTCTTGGCGTTTTCAATGAAAACCTTAATTCAAAAATATGAATAGAAAAATATATAAAAAGTTTCAAGAATTACATAAAAATTCAGAAAAAATAATAAAAATTTTGGGAAATGAAGAATTGTTAAAGCCATTTGCTTGTGCAATTATAGCTTCTTTGAAATGCCCAATAAGGGAAAAACGCCTTATACAAAATGAATTTAGTAACCAAGATAGAGTATTTTTAGACTATTCATTATTATTAAAATCATTTTTAAATAAAAGATGATTTTAATAATAAACAAAATGTATAAAATTTAACGTAGATATGTTTGATATTTCGCAGGCATAAATGCCTGTGCTTTACATACAAAGCATAACAATATTTATCACATAGGAATTTATAACTATTTTTAAAAGTATTCATTTTGTTTTAAGTCATTCCTAACACAAAAACCCATTATTTCACCCTTTTTCTTGTTTTTTCTTTTTGTCTTTGTTTTTGGCGTTTAGTGTTTTGGTTTCTATTTTCTTCCATAATCATAGAAAGGTCAATCGTTCTTTTTTCAATGTTGGTATCTTTGAGTTTTACCTTTACCAAGTCCCCAAAAGCTATTTTTTTGCCTGTGTATTTGCCTATAACACAATAATTAGGTGCATCAAGTTCGTATTCATCGTTCCACAATTCCGACAAACGCACCATTCCCTCGCATTTGGTTTCGGTCATTTCCACATAAACGCCCCATTCTGTTACGCCTGTTACCACACCATCATATATTTTGTTGCGGTCTTGCATTTGCATATATTCCACTTGTTTGTATTTGATAGATGCACGTTCTGCTTCTGTGGCACGTTTTTCCATATCAGTAGCGTGTTGGCATATTTTATCAAGGATTTTTTGACTTTCAGAAGGCATATTTTTTAAATATTTTTCTAATAATCGGTGTGCCAAAATATCAGGATACCTGCGAATAGGAGACGTAAAATGCGTGTAATGAGGCATTGCAAGCCCAAAATGTCCTATCATTTCGGTACTATATTTTGCTTTTGCCATTGTACGCACCGCAAGTGATTGAAGAATATTTTGTTGTGGTGTGTTGGTAGTATCGTCTATGAGTTTATTGATAGACCTTGCCATTTGTTTGCCATTCAAAGAAATGTCATAACCAAAAGTTTTAGCGAATTTAGAAAAATTCTCAAGTTTTTCCATATTTGGGCTTTCGTGGGTGCGATAAACCATTGCTTTTGGGTGGTTATTTTCTAATTGACTTACCACAAATTCCGCTACACGCTGATTGGCAAGCAACATATATTCTTCTATCAATCTGTGGGCATCTTTTCTTTCTTTGAAATAAATACCAATAGGTTTGCTATTTTCATCAAGTTTGAATTTTACTTCAATGGTTTCAAAATTGATAGCACCTTTTGCAAAACGCTTTTGTGTAAGTTGTTTTGCAATATAATTCAATACTTTTAGCTCTTGGGCATAATCACTTTTTTTGGTTTCAAGGCGTTCTTGTGCTTCTTCATAAGAAAATCTACGATTAGAATGAATTACTGTTTTTCCAAACCATTCACCGTGAATATTTCCCTCCTCGTCAAGCTCAAAAACTGCTGAAAATGTAAGTCGGTCTTCATTTGGTTTCAAAGAACAAAGGTCATTTGAGAGTTTTTCGGGCAACATTGGCACAACTCTATCCACCAAGTACACCGAAGTAGCACGATAAACTGCTTCTTTGTCAAGTTCTGTACCAGGTTGGATATAATGTGAAGCATCAGCAATGTGTATTCCGATTTCCCAATTTCCATTATCAAGTGGCAAAAGCGAAATTGCATCATCAAAATCTTTTGCATCAGCAGGGTCAATCGTAAGCGTGGTAATATGACGAAAATCTCTGCGTTTTTTGATTTCAGCAGGTGTAACTTTTGATTGAATTTTTTGGCTTTCATCTAATACTTCTTGTGGAAATTGTCTTGGCAAATTAAATTCTGCCAAAATCGCAGGCATTTCAGCATTATTAGTACCAGCTTTGCCCAATACTTCTATCACATCACCTGTAAGTGGGCGGTGCATACTGCCCCAATCTGTGATTTTTACGACCACTTTATCGCCTCTTTTTGCTCCTTTGGTATCTTCTACTCTGATATCACGATACATTCTACGCATTTCAGGGGCTACAAAAGCGTTGCGGTGATAAAATTCCAATTTTCCTACAAATTCATCACGTTTGCGAATCATTATATCAATTACTTTACCCTCTTGTCGTCCATTTTTTTTGCTTGGATAAAATCCAACTTTTACAGTGTCGCCATCAAGAGCATTTTTGAGGTCATAAGCACTCACCCAAATATCTTCTTCTCGGTCAGGGGACACGACAAAGGCATAAGACGCATTTACAAATTCTACTTTTCCCTCCACGATTTCCATTTCAGGGTTTTGGACAGTAGATTGAAAATGGCTATCTTTTGTAAGATTAATTTTTCCATCAATCAATAATTTTTCTAAGGCATCAACCACAAAAGATTTTTGATTGTTATTTGCGTGAATATCCTTAAAAATCTTGTTGATATGGATTTTTCTTCCTGGATTTTTAGCAAAATATTTAATAAGTTCTTTTTCCCAATCTTTTTTGGGTGTTGGTTGTTCTTGTGTTTCTTGGATTTGAGGTTGTGGTTGCGGTTTTTCTTTGGGTTCTTCTTTTGGTTCTTCTTTTTTAGGAAGTTTTGGTAAATCTTGTTGTGTGAGTTCCTTTGGAAAATTTTTTGGTTGTTTTTTTGGTTGTTGGTTATTTTGATTTTTGTTTTGAACTTCTTTTGCTTCTTCTGTTTTTGTTTCAACAACAGTTTCAGCAATGGATTCAACAATTTTTTCTGGTGCAGTTTCTTTTATTTCTGCTTTTTTGCGATTGTTATTGCGTTTTTTTGGTTGTTCAACTACATTTTCAACGATTTTTTCGGTTTCCTCTTGCGTAATTTGAGGTTGGGATTCTGTTACTTCTGCATTTTTTGGTTTGCGGTTGTAAGTACGTTTTTTTGGTTGTTCAGTTGTTGGTTGAATGTTAGAATTTTCGTTTTCTACGGTTTTGTTTTTACGATTGTAAGTACGTTTTTTTGGTTGAAGATTATTTTGGTCTTCATTTGGATTATTTTCCATAGGAATAAATAAATATTAAAAAAAG
>JAAFIN010000061.1 GCA_013297825.1 Cytophagales bacterium | reverse complement strand
CCACCTGTGTAACCTATCAAAAAACCGTTAGAATTTGTATTTTGAGGTGTGGAATTATTGCCAATCCAAGAGGCATTTAAGCCTGCTTTTGCACCTACACTAAAATTGATTTGTGCGATTGTTTTATAAGAAATCAAATAAAAAGCACACAATAAAATGGCAGAATAAAAAAATTTGTTTGACATATTTTTGAGTTCAAAAAGGTTCAAAGTTCAAAAGGTTTAAAGTTCAAAAGGTTTAAAGTTTAAGGTTCAAAGTTCAAGGTTCTAGGTCTAATTTTTGAAAGTCTATTTTTGGTATTTTATTCCTGATACCTTTCTCCTGATACCTTACTACTAAAAATTATACTTTCAAATTTACACATTTGTTGCGGTATTTTAGGTATTTTTTTTAAATTAACAACTTATTTTACATTTTTTATATATTTTTGAAAGAATTTTTTAAAAAATTATAGATTTTTTTCTAAGATTTTTTTTAATTTAAAAAAAATTATAAAATTTAGGCAAAGTTTTAGCATAATAACTTTGTATAAATCTATAAAGTTTTTTAAACCTTATAGGTTTGGTAAATAAGAAAGAACGAAAATAAGGATTATCTTCAATTCCTAATTCCTAATTCATAATTCCTAATTGTATTGATATGTTCAAATTTCTAAAAATAGGTGTTGGTTTCAAAATCACTGCATTGGTGTTTGTAGTAGTGTTTATCTCTGTATTAGCAGTAGGTTACATTGCATTTTTTTTGAGTAGGTCATCATTAGAAACACGCTATCAAGAAAGTATTGACGTAGTTGCACGCCTCAAAAACCAAAAAATTGAAGCATTTTTTGAAAAAATACGTGCTAATATTCAATTTGGTAGTCAATTAGAATCTGTGCGACAAAAATGTATCGCAGGTCAAACGCCTGACACCGTTACCAATGTTCGCAACCGCAAACAGGATTCTATACTTGCCAATACCAAAAATAGAGAACTCAAAGATATTTTGCAAAATGTATTGAATAGTTATGAAATAAAAAACGTTTATCTGACTAATCCAGGTGGAGAGATTTTATATAGTCAAGGCGAAAACCCAACCCCAAAAGGTAGAATTTTTACAGAAAAAGATGCTAATACGCTGTCAAGTGGTAGAGATTCTGTGTATTTTGGAAATGCCTTTCGCAATGGCGTAGAGCATTATATGCACGTGTCCGCACCTGTACGTGATGGCAGAAAAAATCTTTTGGGCGTAATTGTTTATGAAGCAAAATTAAAATATGTATTCAACCTTGTAAAAGATACCTCTGGACTTGGTAGAACAGGCGAAATCATCATTGCACGCCAATTTGATAACCAAATTTTATACTTAAATCCTACACGCCTTTCAAGTTTTGACGAAAAAACAAGAGTTGTTTATCCAAATCCTTACAAAGAAAAATCTATCCAATCCGCAGTACGAGGCAGTGCCTCGCCACCTGTTCATGTTGGATTTTATGATGTAGATTATCGCAACAAAGAAGTGCTTACCACTTGGCAATATATCCCGCTTGTGAGTTGGGGACTTATTGTAAAAATAGACAAAGAAGAAATTTATGAGCCAACGATTGGATTACGCAATAATTTAATTGTTACAGGTCTTACCGTATTTTTGATTTCGCTGTTAATTGGTGTAATATTTTCAAGAAGTGCCTTAGTGCGACCTTTGATGACTTTGAAAGAAACCATCAATTTACTTGCAAAAGGGGTTTTGCCTGATACTTTTTACCAATCGCTCAAAACGCAGGACGAAATTGGGGAAATGGCAGGAAAATTAAATGAACTTGTAAGCAACCTAAAAACAAAAGCAAATTTTGCCCTTAGCATTGGACAAGGGAACCTAAAAGCAGATTTTAAGCCAGCCAGCCAACAAGATAACTTAGGTCTTGCACTTTTGAATATGCGTAATAGTATTCAAAATTCAGATGAGAAAGACAAAGAACAGAGTTGGATTGTGGAAGGTATCGCAGAGATTGGGGATAAATTGCCCTCTATTGCAACCATTGACGAACTTGGGGATTTGGTTTGCCAATTCCTTACCAATAAAATCGGTGCAGTACAAGGTGCTTTTTATACAATGGAACAAGAATCACAAACCGAAGAAGAAAAAAGATTAAGAAAACCATTAAATCAATTTTTGGAACTTAATGCAAGTTTTGCATTTAACAAAAAGAAATATTTAGAAGCTAAATTCAAATTAGCGGAAGGTCTTGTAGGGCAATGTGCGGTGGAAAAAGATATTATTTTGCGTACTGAAATTCCAAACGATTATTTTACCATTAGTTCAGGGATTTTGGGTGATAGAAAACCAAAATGTATTCTAATTGCTCCTCTAATTACCAACGAAAATGTGTATGGGGTTTTGGAATTGGCAGGTTTTACGAAATTTGGACAAAGAGAAATCGCATTTATCAAACAAGTAAGTGAAATTATTGCTCGTACAGTTTTTAACATCAAAGTACGTGAAAATACCGAAAGACTGCTTGAAGAATCTCAAGAGCTTAGTGCTAATCTTCAAAAACAACAAACTATTTTGGAGCAAAACGCCAAAGATATGGAGCTTGCACAAGATAACCTTGAACGTACTAACGAAGCCTTAGAAAACCAAATCAAAGAGGTAGAACGTGCCAATGACCGTACAAGGTTGCTTTTGGAAAATGCCTCTGAGGTTATCACAATTTATGAAGCAAATGCAGTAATTCGTTATATTTCGCCATCAGTTTCCAAAATCTTGGGTTATTCACAAGACGAAATGATAGGCATAAAAGATGCAATTTATATTCACGAGAAAGGTGTAGTTGATTTTGAACAAATGTTCCGAGATTTATTGCAAGACCCAAGCGAAAAAATTACAATCCAATTCAGTTATCAAACCAAAAACAACGAAAGAATTTGGTTGGAAGCAACAGGAACAAATTTATTAAATGACGCTGCTATTCAGGGAATTGTAGTAAATAGTCGTGATATTACCGAAAGACGTGCAGGGGAGAAAGAGCAACGACTTAGAGGTCAAATGCAAGCACTTTCTGAAAATTCAACTGACCTTATCACACGTATTGGTAAAGATGGGGAAGTATTCTATATTAACCCTGTTATTGAAGAATATACCGAAAGACCAAAAGAAGATTATTTACAAAAATTCATTTCTGAAATAGATTTAGGTAAAAATATTGTCAAAAATTGGCAAAATATTGTGGCGGAAGTTATCCTAAATAAACAAAAAATAGATGTGGAAATGGAATTCCCATCTGCTTTGGGTGAGCGTATTATGCAAGTAAATGCAATCCCTGAATATAACGACCAAAATAATATAGAATCTGTATTGATGGTTTCACACGATATTACCGAAAGAAAAGCCATAGAAATGGAGATTACTAAAAAGAACCGCAACATTACAGAAAGTATTAACTACGCAAAACGTATTCAAGAAGCGATTTTACCTGATAATAACCTCATTAGAAAAGCATTACCAAAATCATTTATGCTTTACAAGCCTCGTGATGTGGTATCTGGTGACTTTCCTTGGTTTATGCACTTTGACGACACCACATATATTGCTGCGGTGGATTGCACAGGACACGGTGTTCCTGGTGCATTAATGTCATTGATTGGATTTTTCTTATTAAATAATATCCTTAATCTTAGACAAGCCAACACGCCTGGCACTATTTTGGATTTATTAGATGAAGAAGTAACACGTACCCTAAAACAAGACGAAAGCGAAAGCTCTACAAAAGACGGTATGGACATTTCTCTTTGTAAAATAAGCCACAAAGAAGACCAAATTGAATACGCAGGAGCGCACAGACCATTATATTATTTGAGAGAAGGCGAATTATACGAAATAAAAGGCAATAAATTCCCAATCGGTGGAGCGCAATATAAAAACAGAGCAAGATTTACCAATACAATTATTAACTACAACAAAAATGACTCTGTTTATGTATTTTCTGACGGTTTCCCTGACCAATTTGGGGGACCAAAACAAAAAAAATTCTCGCCAAATAGAATACGTGAAATCATAACAGGAAATTTTAATAAAGGACTTCCTACCCTCAAAGAAGTATTAAATGATGAATTTGAAGCGTGGAAAGATACCAACAAACAAACTGATGACGTGTTGATGATAGGAATTCAGTTTTAAAGGTTTAAGGTTCAAAAAGTTTAAGGTTCAAAAAGTTCAAAGTTCAAAAAGTTCAAAGTTTAAGGTTCAAAGTTTAAGGTTCAAAGTTCAAAAAAAACTGTTAATCTAAAAATCTTGATTAAAATCCTGAAAAATCCTAAAATCTTGAAAATCCTGATGCAGACATTGGTTATTTTTTTGGGTATTAAGAAAAAAAAAAAAAATTATAAAAAAATATAAAAATTTAATTTCTATTTTTGCAAAAAATGTGTTTATTTGGGAAAAAATTTAAAAAAATTAAATGGTTATGAAAATAACTTATTTAAAACACAAAAAAATTCAAAAATTTGCACATCATAAAAACAATATAAGCAAGTATGAAATATATCTATGAATTACACAAAGTAATGGTTGCACGCAATCTTATATTGGTGTATGAAGGAGAATTCACGCAAGAAATCACTAAATCCGTACTTGCTATGGCGGAACGGAATATGGATACCATGAAAGAAGACTCCACTGTGAAACGTAAAGTCTTTAATATAATGGTGGAGTGCCTGCAAAATATCGTAAAACACTCCGACGAAATCAATAGCCATTCCGTAAGCGAACTAAACAACGCTATATTTATGATTGGCAAACAAGATGACAAATATATCGTGGTGTCAGGCAATCCTATTGCCAACGACAAAATAGATATGTTACGTGGCAAACTTGAAAAAATCAACAGCTTGGACAAAGATGGCTTGAAAGAACACTACAAAGAAGTTATCAAAAATGGGAAAGGACTTTCTGAAAAAGGAGGTGCAGGACTTGGATTTATTGATATGGCACGCAAATCAGGACAAAAACTCCAGTTTGATTTTGAGCCTGTTAATGAGGAAATTTCGTTTTTCTCCCTAAAAACCGTTATATTGCGTACAAATACGCCAGACTAAAAAAAACATTTTTTACAATCTTGTTTTCTTTTTACTAAAAAATTATTTAATAAAAAACACCAATAAATTTTCTTATCAGTATGGAAGTGCTTAACTTACCTGGAACAGACGACACCCCAACAATTATCTTAGACCGTAACAACGGGATTTTTGAAATCTCAGGAAGGTCGCTACCCGAAGATTCTGCTGAATTTTATACCCCAATTTTAGAGTGGTTAGATGGATATAGCAATTCCCCTAACTCAGAAACAGAATTTGTTTTTAAATTGGAATACTTCAATACTGCCTCTTCTAAACTTATTTTGGATATCCTTTCCAAACTTGAAACCATTGATAATACCAAAGTTGCTTGGTATTACCACGAAGATGACGAAGATATGCAAGAAGCAGGAAATGAGTTCTCTGAACTTGTAGAAGTACCTTTTGACTTCAAAACGTACTAATTTTTTTGTATCAATTTAAAAAAAATAAAAACCGAAAATAAAACCTTCAAATTTTACTAAAAAAATTTGAAGGTTTGTTTGCTATCTCTTTTATACTCTTTTGCAAACAACTTTTCAAAAAATCTTGTAAAACTTTTGGAAGGTTTCAAACCCTCCAAAAGTTGAAACTTGCAGATTAAAGTGTATTTAAGATTTTCAAAAAAATAAAATTTAATCTTTTTTATAAGATTTATTCATAAAAAAATTTATTCATAAAAAATCATTAACAAAAATCCTAATTTCTAATTTAGAAAATCAATAATATAAACCGCTTTGTATGAGTAAAGAAATACTGGAAACCCTTATCAAACTTTTTGCACTTATCAGTCGCCAAGATGGAGGCGTAACGCAATTAGAATATGATTTTATAAAAGCCTACCTTATTGCTGAACTCAATGAAGAACTTGCTAATCAATACATAGATAAGTACCGTGACCTTGTAGTTGGAATTGAAGATGCTGATGACCAAGAAACTATCATTGCAAAACGTGCCAAGTTTGAAATTATAGCTGAAAAACATATTGTTAATGAAATTCGTGTTACAGAATCAGTAAGAATTACACGAACAGCACGCAAAATCGCAGAAGCTAAACTTGACCAAAACCAAAAAATACTTATTCTTGTTCGTCTTTTTGAACTTATTGCGATTGATGGCAAATATACGCCTTCACGTAAATTCGTAATGGAAGGTGTAGCAGATTATTTTAACCTAAAAAGCGAATGGAACGATATTGGTGCATTTGTAATGTGCAGTGATGCCCAACATTTACAATTCCTTACAGACGAATTTCACCCAAGACCTTCCGTTACTTCTGCTGAGAAAAAAGACAAAACCCCAGAAGAAATACAACAATTAGAACTTAATAACGAAAGAAAAAGAAAAGAAGGTATTGCAAAGGCACACGAAGAAATACTTATAGTAAGCGAAAATGCACCTGCAAGCCCTGATTTTAAACATTATGAAGTAGAAGGATTTGAAGGACAAATTATTTTTAAATATATTGTCATAAGTGATGCTGAAATAAACAAAACCAAAGGAGCAGAACCTGACAAAGACAAGAAAAAATCTAAATCAAGTAATGGAATTTACTTTGTAAAATACGTAAATACCAACCCCAATGTAACCGAAGATTTAAAACGCAATGGTTTTCCAATGAAAACAAGTGCGGTTTATCTTTATCCTAATGGTAGTACCATTAGAACAAGCAAAGGCATCAATCTTTATTACAGTGATGTAAATGCTTATTTTATTGACACTTTAAAAAGTGTAAAACTTTCTTTTCAAGCACGCAAAATAGAATTTAAGTTTCCTAATGGTGTGCTTGGTGTCCAAACAATGGACTTATCCTACCCACAAGGACGACTTGTAGGTATTATGGGTGGTAGTGGTGCAGGTAAAACTACACTGATGAACGCACTTTCAGGCATTGAAACACCTTCTTCTGGTGCGGTACTTATCAATGGTGTAGATGTACACAAAGAACCCAAGAAAATAGAAGGTGTAATTGGTTTTATTGCACAAGATGACCTTTTGATTGAGGATTTGACAGTGTATCAAAACCTTTATTACAATGCAAAACTTTGTTTAGCAAAATTATCTGAAAAAGAAATAGATGAAAGGGTAATGGAAACCCTTGAAAGTCTTGGACTTGACCACATCAGAGATATAAAAGTGGGCAATGTTCTTAATAAAAAAATAAGTGGCGGACAACGCAAACGCCTAAATATTGCCCTTGAACTCATACGTGAGCCTGCGGTGATGTTTGTAGATGAACCCACATCAGGACTTTCTTCCAAAGATTCCCAAAATGTAGTGGATTTGCTCAAAGAATTAGCCTTAAAAGGTAAATTAATTTTTGTGGTAATTCACCAACCTTCTGCTGATATTTACAAAACCTTTGACGAAATGATTATCCTTGATAGGGGCGGTTATTTGGTGTATAGAGGCAATCCGATAGAAGCCATCAAATATTTTAAACGTGAAACCAGACAAGCTGACGCAGACAGAGAACAAGATAATCCAGAAGAAATGTTTAAAATTATTGAAAAAGAAGTAAATGACGATTATGGACGAGAAACAGGCAAAAGACAATTTACGCCAGAAGAATGGAGCAAAAGATTTAAAAGCCACCCTGAATATCCTAACAAAGAGGTAGAAACTATCAATGAAAGTCCGCCTTCTTCGTTGGCACGCCCTAATCTCATCAATCAATCTGTATTATTTACAGTAAGGGATTTCTTGGCAAAAATCAGCAATACGCAATATATGCTTATCAATCTTTTGGAAGCACCATTACTTGCGGTATTATTGGCATTTATTATTAGATTTCAAAATGAACCAAAAACAGGAAATTATATATTTAGATACAACGACAATGTACCTGCGTATGTGCTGATTTGTATTATTATTTCAATGTTTATGGGGCTAACCGTAAGTGCAGAGGAAATCATAAAAGACCGAAAAATTCAAAAACGTGAGCAGTTTCTTAACCTAAGTCGGTTTGGATATTTGTCCTCTAAGTTGATTATTTTGTTTTTGCTTTCTGCAATACAAACGCTTTCATTTGTACTGATTGGAAATGCGATTTTGGGCATACAAGGTGAATTATTTAGTTATTGGGGAATACTTTTTGCAGTATCTTGTTTTTCCAATGTATTAGGCTTAAATATTTCTTCTACTTTTAACTCGGTAATTACGATTTATATTACAATACCTTTGTTGCTTATTCCTCAAATGATTTTGAGCGGTATTATATTTAGGTATGAAAAAATGAATAAAACCATTTCCGAAAAAGGTACAGTTCCGCTTTTGGCTGATGTAATGGTATCACGTTGGGCATTTGAGGCGATAATTGTAGACCATTTTATGATGAATGCTTATCAAAAAGATTATTATAATTTGGAGAAAAAAATAAGCCAAGATAACTTCAAAATTTCGTTTTGGATTCCTGCATTAAAAGAAAGATTGGACAGAAGCGTTGAAAATAAAAATATCAAAAGCGAAGAAGCCACCAAAAACCTTAAAAAAGATTTGGAACTTGTGCGAAAAGAAATTAGAAGTGAAAAATTCCATTTAGAACTTCTTTCGCAGGATTGGGAAACAACTTTAACAACTGACCAATACAGCTCTTTGAAATCTGACAAAATTCGTGCATATTTGGACACGATAACCAACCGTTACCAAACACGTGTAAATGACAACAGCAAGGACAAAGAGGATTTGATAGACCTTATCAAAGAAAAAAGGGACAAAAAATATGATATTACCAAACAAAAAAATACATATTTTAACGATTTGAACTTTGAACCTTTTTGAACTTTTAAACTCTTTGAACTTAAAAAATATCTCATAAACTAAAAATATGAAAAAATATAACTTTACATTTGCTTTGTTTGCCTCTGCTTTATTTGCATTATTTTTAACTGCTTGTGGTGGTGAGCCTCAAAAAACATCTGAGGATTTGCTCAAAAAAAATAAAGAAGAACAAAAAACTGCCAAAGGGCCTGCAGTTTCAAAAGAAGTATTGGCGGATATTATCAAATCTATCCCAAGTCCAATAGAAATTTCGTTTTTTATCAAAGATTTGCAGATAAAATACGACAAAACCATTTCAAATTCTTCTGAAAATACCCAAAAATATAATACCAATTATAAACAAGCCCTAAATTTAGGTATTTATAGTACAGATTTGGGTTATTGTAATATTTACGAACAAAAACAAGACGCTCTTGGCTATCTTGGTGCGGTAAAAGAAATGACAACAGGCTTAAAAATGGATCAATTCCTTGATTTTAACACCATCAAAAAACTTGCTACAACTGGTAGTAATTTGGATTCTTTGCTTTTGGTTACGACTGCTAACCTTGAAAAAATCAATGAACATCTCCAAGAAAAAGGACGTGCTGACCTTACTATCCTAATTCTTACAGGTGGTTGGTTAGAATCACTTTATCTGACTTGTGCAATCGCTAAAAAACACGCCAACGAAGCACTTTTTTCACGCATTGGTGAGCAAAAAATTATCCTTGACCAACTTTTGCTTTTATTGTCTTTTTATGAAAGTAACAACAACATCAAAGCGCTTATTGAAGATATGAACAAACTTCAAACGATTTATAATGATGTAAAAATTACTTATAAATATAAACAAGCATCTACCAAACAACAAGGCGACCAAATTATTTTGGAACAAAATACAGAAAGCGAAATCCAATTTACGAGCAAAGATTTGGATAATGTATTCAAAACAACCAAAGCAATTCGTGAGAAAATAACTGAATAAAAAGTATTTATCCTATATTCCACAATAAAATTTTTCTTTTTTTTAAAAGAGAATTTTGTTGTGGATTATGTTTTTTGTAGCATACAAACCTATAAGGTTTTTAAAACCTTATAGGTTTTCAATAATATGAAACCAAAATTTTTATTGATTTTTCTTGTGTTAATTTCATTTTTAATACAAAAAATATTCGCACAAGTTGATTCCTCAGTACCACCTTCAGACTTTTTTTGGCTTGCTAAAATATGTTATTTGGATTATTATACAGATACAATCAAAATAAGAACCGTAAAAAATATATTTTTACAATTAAAAAAAGAAGAAAAATTTGAAAAGTTAGATGAAAAACAATTGAAAGATATTTATTTTCAGGCAAATAATGATACTTCACTTTTTGCACAATCATTTAAAAAAGGTGTTTTACTTGCAGATTTGACATTTTTCCAAGTATTTGAAGATAAAAAAAACATTGGGAAAATAAAAAAACATCTAAAATCTTTAAAACATAAAAATTTACCTGATTTAGATTTTTTGGATAAATTATTGGAAGATTTAAGGAATTATGAATATAAATTTGAAAAAAAACATTTATTTTTGGAAGATGATTTAGTAAAAAATCAAATATTACACTTTTATGTTATTTCACTTTTAGGACATTTTGTAGAAAGTATGTATTTAGAGAGTGTATTTTTGGAAATATATGGGAATAATAAACCACTTTCAGAAAATGTTTTTTGGCATTTACAACAAATAGAATTATTATATTTTGTTTGTGAAACATTAAGATTGCAAAAAAAAGGTGAATATTTAAGGAAAGATCTTGATAAAATAACAAAAATATTTTATGATTTTTTTCAACAAAATCTAACCTGTTTAAAGGCTTCAAAAAAAGATAAACATAACATTAACAACAAAACGTTACAAAATTTGATACAAAACATTAAGATTTTACGTAATAAGCTATTAGAAGTCAAATAAAACCTAAAATAAAAACCAAAGAAAATACTTTTTAAATTTTTTTGGCGTTGTAAATAAAGTTAAATCCATTTAAAAATTTCTTATACCCCAAAATATATCTATATTTTTATGAAAAAAACCATATTCTCTTGTTTGTTTTTGGTCATTAGTTTCACAGCTTATGCACAAGAAGAACTTTTGAAATCTGTTATTGACATTGTGTCGCCTATTGAAGCTGCAGACCTTATTAAAAAACAAGGCATCAAATATGACAATACTTTTTTAAATAAACCTGAAAATAGCAAAAAATACCTTACTGAGTACAAACAAGCACTTAATTTGGGCGTGTTTAGTACCGCAATGGGTTATGCTACTATCAACGACCAAAGCAAAGACGCACTTGCATATTTGGGGGCTTTGAAAGGAATGGCTACTGCACTCAAAGTGGATAAACATATCAATATGGGGCGTATATTTACGCTTGCATCTAACAAAAAAGACCTTAACAAACTTTTGGACGAAACAACTTCTACCTTTGAAAATATTAGTGATGACCTCAATGCAAAGAAAAAAAGCAATCTTTCTGCACTAATTATTACAGGTGGTTGGGTAGAAACTTTTTATCTTACAACACAAATGGCTCAAAAAAATAAAAGCCAAGAACTTAATAATCGTATTGTAGAGCAAAAACTTGTACTTACTAAAATCGTAGAAGTATTAGGCAACTATAAAACAGACAAACAAATTACACAACTTGGTGGAGAATTGGCAAAATTGGATAAATATATGTCTAAATTTAAAATTGAACACAAAGACGGTGAGCAAAAAGTAGAAGAAAAAGGTGATATAATGGAAATAAAAGGCTCTAACGTAGGAAAAGATGTAGAACTTTCAACTGCTGACCTCAGCGAAATCTCTAAAATGGTAGCTGGTATTCGTGCAAGCATTGTTCAATAATATTCAATCAAATAAAAACCTAAGCCTGTGATATTCATATCACAAAAAATATAATTTACTGCTTTTTATTTAAAATAATAAGATAACTTACAGGATAACTTATATAAAATTTGCATAAAATTTGCTTGAAAGTAAAAATGCAATCCTATATATTTATCTTATTATTTTTTCTAAAAAATTGTAGTCTAACAAAATCTTAAGACATTTCCTATGTTCAAAATTATGTTCAACAAATTATTCATTCCCTTAATTTTTCTATTTACTTCTGTCAATTTTTTGCAAGCACAATGTAATACTGAGGCTTATATTGAAAAATCCATCAAAAAAATCCAACCACAAGGTTTTACTTTTGTAAAAAGCTATCCTGTGTCAGGCAAAGAAGGTAAAAAATTTTCGTATGTGTTCAGTAGTGGTTCTACTTACATTATCAGTTTAAGCAATTCTGATGCAAATACAAAAGGCTTTGTTGTTACGTTGTATGATGTAAATAAAAAAGAGCTTACAAAAAGTTTTGTAGAAGGGAAATATTATGCAAGTATCAATTTTCCATGCAAAATGACAGGTATTTATTACATGGAATTTACTTTTGCAAATACCCAAGATTTTTGTGCTGCTGCGGTGTTAGGCATGAAAAAATAATTTTTTCCCAAATTGGGATAAAATTTCTCAAAAAATAAAGCAGATTTTTTTAAATCTGCTTTATTTTTTTGTTTAAAAAATTTCCATCACAACAAATATAGTTTTTCATTTGATAACACAAATAAAAGATAAAAAAATCACTTTACAAAGCTGTAAAGTGATTTTTTTTATAGAAAACAAAAAAATTAGTCTATCAATTCACATAACATATTTTTAAAATCGTCTTCCACGTTTTTAAATTTTACATCACGTTTTATTTGTCCGTCCTTGTATTTCACATTTACCTTGTCGTTGCGATTTGGTAATTTTTGGGAGCGGATAGGCATTTGTTTTACAGGTTGTTGTGTATTTTGGTTGGCGTGAGCTTTTAAAAGTTCTTCTATTTCTTCGCTGTCTTGACCTGAGGAATAACCCAAATTTGCTTTTGTTTCAATAGTAGAATTAGAAGTACGAGATGTATTTTCATTTCTGAAAGGATTTTGTACTGAATTTCTAATATTTACATTTGGAATTATAGTGGTTTCAGGCAATGTCGTTTCAATTTCCTCAACTTCTTGATTCATCATTAGTTGCATTCTGAACAATGATTGTACAGTTTCTTTATTTACCCTATACAAAAACTCTTCAAACATATTGTATGCCTCAAATTTATACACCAACAATGGGTCTTTTTGTTCCAAAGTTGCATTTTGAACAGATTGTTTGAGGTTGTCCATTTCCCTAAGATGTTCTTTCCAAGCGTTGTCAATCAACATCAAAGAAGTTCTTTTTTCCATTGCTTTCACAAGTTCTTTTCCTTCTGATTTTACCACATTTTCCAAAGGTAAATGTATTTGGAATTGGTATTTTGTATCAGTAACAGGAATTCCAACTTCTATATTTTGGTCTTTGTGTTCTTCATACACTTGTTTGAGCGGTGCAAGGGCTTGCGTTGCAAATTCGTGGGTGTGTGCATTGTAAAAATCCATTACCTCTTTATACACTTTTTGAGCGGTTTCATCTACAGGACTTTTTTTGAATGTGATTTCTTCAATTTTAAAATCAATGCCAAATACGTGATGAATCTCCGCAATAAAGTTAGAAACTTTAAATTTGGCTTCGGTGCTTTTGAGAAGATATGTATTTACAATTTTTTTACACACAAAATAAATTGCGTTCAAAATATCTACGTCCAATCTGTCCCCATAAAGGGCATTTTTTCTGCGTTTGTAGATAATTTTGCGTTGTTGGTTCATAATGTCGTCATATTCCAAAAGGCGTTTGCGAGAACCAAAGTTATTTTCTTCTACTTTCTTTTGTGCCCTTTCTATGGAGGCAGTTATCCAACTGTGTTGTATTACTTCGCCCTCTTTAAAACCAAATCTGTCCATCATTTTACCAATATTTCCACTTCCAAATACACGCATAAGGTTATCCTCCAAACTCACAAAGAACTGGGAAGAACCTGGGTCGCCTTGTCGTCCTGAACGCCCTCTAAGCTGTCTATCTACCCTGCGAGATTCGTGTCTTTCTGTACCAATAATCGCCAAACCGCCTGCTCTGCGTGATTCAGGGGTTAATTTAATATCAGTACCACGCCCTGCCATATTGGTAGCAATGGTAACTGTACCAGGTTTTCCTGCTTCAGCTACAATTTCAGCTTCTTTTTGGTGGAGTTTTGCGTTAAGAACTTGATGTGGAATTTTACGCATATTTAACATTCTACTTACAAGTTCCGAAACCTCCACCGAAGATGTACCTACAAGTACAGGTCTGCCTTTTTGGGTAAGGGTTACGATTTCATCAATAACTGCGTTGTATTTTTCACGAATGGTTTTATAAATAAAATCGTTTTCGTCTTTTCTGATGATTGGTTTATTGGTAGGAATTACCACCACATCAAGTTTGTAAATACTCCAAAGTTCGCCTGCTTCTGTTTCTGCTGTACCTGTCATACCAGCGAGTTTGTGGTACATACGAAAATAATTTTGCAGGGTAATGGTGGCATAAGTTTGTGTTTCGTCTTGTATTCTTACATTTTCTTTGGCTTCAAGTGCTTGGTGAAGTCCATCAGAATAACGTCTGCCTCCTAATACACGTCCTGTACTTTCATCTACGATTTTTACTTCGCCATTTACCACAATGTAATCCACTTCTTTCTCAAACATTGTGTATGCTTTGAGTAATTGCTGGATTGTGTGAATACGTTGGGATTTTGTTTTAAAATCCGCAATCATTTGGTCGTGTTGTTCTAATTTTTCTTCTTCTGAAAGTGTGTCGTTTTGTTGCATACGTGCTATTTCACTTCCAATATCAGGCATCACAAAGAAATTGGTATCTTCACCTTCTTTTGTGATAAAATTAAGTCCTTTGTCAGTAAGGTCAATTTGTCTTGTTTTTTCTTCAATGGTAAAGAAAAGCGGAGCATCAGCTTCTGGCATTTTCTTTTGGTTATCTTGAAGATAATAATTTTCTGTTTTTTGCAAAAGCACCTGCATATTAGGCTCACTAAGGAGCTTAATAAGCGGTTTGAAAGAAGGCATTGCACGATAAGCTCTAAAAAGAGGCAACCCTGCATCTTTTTCTTTGCTTGCACGAATGGCACTTTTTACCTCATTGAGATATTCTATCACCAATTTTTTTTGTTCATCTGCAATTTTTTGAATACGTGGTTTGAGTGCCATATATTCGTGTACATCACCGTCAGGCACAGGTCCCGCAATAATTAGGGGAGTACGCGCATCATCAATCAATACAGAATCCACCTCATCAATCATTGCAAAATGGTGTTTTTTCTGCACCATTTCTCCAACTTCGTGTACCATATTATCCCTCAAATAATCAAAACCAAATTCATTATTAGTTCCGTAGGTAATATCAGCCAAATACGCATTTTTGCGTTCTTCGGTGTGAGGGTCGTGTTTGTCAATACAATCAACTTTCAATCCGTGAAACTCAAAAAGAGGAGCCATCCATTCGCTATCACGTTTTGAGAGATAATCATTGACAGTTACGATATGAACGCCACGTTTTGCAAGTGCATTAAGAAATGAGGGCAAAGTAGCCACCAAAGTTTTACCTTCACCTGTTGCCATTTCAGATACTTTACCTTGATGCAATACCACGCCACCAATAATTTGTACGTCATAATGCACCATATCCCACGTAATCATTGTACCTGCAGCTTCCCATTCATTTTTCCAAATTGCGAAATCATCTTCAATAATGACGTTAGATTTTTTGGAGGCAATTTCTTTGTCCCAATCAGTTGCTTTTACTTTGAGTTGTTTATTTTCTTTCAAACGTCTTGCAGTTTCTTTCACAATGGCAAAAGAAATAGGCAATACATCAATCAAAGCCTTTTCAAGCAGGACATCTCTTTCTTTTTCAAGGGCATCAATTTGCTGAAAAAGTTGGGCTTTTGCTTGAACTTTGAGCGAAGTATCTTCGTGTATTTGTGTTTGAATAGTTACGATTTTGGTGTCCATATCTGCCAATTTGTCTTTGATGACTTGTTGCACAGAGATAGTTTTTGCCCTAAGTTCATCATCAGAAAGGGCAGTAAGTTGTTTCCATTCCGCATTAACTTTCCCAATGTATGGGGTAAGTTCTTTCATATCGCGTGAATGTTTTGAGCCAAAAATGGCAGTGATAGCTTTGTTTACAAAATTGAGCATGAGTTTCTAAAAAGATTCTTCTAAAAAAATTTCGCAAATTTAATAAATTTTGTTTAAAAAGACAAAAACAAAGCCTAATTCGTGTTGATTGATTTTTTATGACAAAATGACAGGAATAATTAGGAATTGGAAATTAAAAATTAGGAATGGAATAGCCAAAACAAAGTTTAATAATCTTGTTAATTTTCAAAGTCCAAAAATCTTGCTCAAAAATCAAAAAAGCATTAAAAAAATTAAAATGATTTTAATTTTTTTAATGCTTTTTTCTAATTACTGATACCTTTCTTTTAAATATACTTATCCAAAATACTACAAATATTTGCAAAAATTTCTTGCATTTCGCCAATACCGCTTATAGATTGAAATTTATTTTGGGCTTGGTAATAATTCGCAACAGGGCGAGTTTTGGTTTCGTATTCTTGGACACGTTGGCGAACAAGGTCTTCGTTTTGGTCGTCAGCTCTGCCTGATACTTTGCCACGTTCCAAAATACGTTTGGTAAGTTCTTCATTATCTACTTCCAAAGCAATCATTACAGATATTTGCAAATTACGTTCTTTGAACATTTCGTCCAATGCCTTTGCTTGCACTTCTGTACGTGGAAATCCATCGAAAATAAAGCCTTTGCTATCTTTGTGGGCATCTATTTTATTGGCAACCATACCAATAAGCACTTCATCAGGCACAAGATTACCTGCATTCATAAATACTTTTGCTTCCAAGCCAAGTTTTGTTTGTTGTGCAACTTCTGCACGCAATAAATCTCCTGTTGAAATTTGCAAAATACCATATTTTTCTACGATAAATTGACTTTGTGTGCCTTTTCCTGCACCAGGAGGTCCAAATAAAACCAAATTTAGCATATTTTTTATTTTTGTTTAAGTTTTAGTTTTTTTTAATGTGGCTATTTAAAGCGTTTTTTGAATATCAAGCACAAAATCAATGGTTACATCTAAATCTTCTGCGATTTCTTCAATAGTTAATTTTCCTCTTTGAAGTAATTTTTTTATGCCTTCAATTTTGCCTTTAGCTTTAAGTTCTTCAATTTGTTCTTCACGTTTTTTTGCGAAAAGTTCTATAATGCCCATACTTTTAGGTAAATTAAAATTTTGGATAATGTTGTTATTTAATTCAAGATTGTTATTTTTATCCTTGAATTTAATATAAGAACGAATAAAGTACAATAATTTGTGTATTTGGTCATTGGTATAATTTTCTTCTTTTAATTTTCGTATCAAATATATTTTCCAGACAAGTTGTTTGTCATCTGAAAAATTTTGTTTTTCAAGTGCTTTTTTGGCAGTAAGCATCGTTTAAGGTTTAAAAATTAACATCTAATTCCTGACTCCTGATACCTGACTCCTGTTACCTTAATTTTCCAAAATCCCTACAATTTCCGCAAAAACACTTTCCACATCATTCAAACCATCAATTTCAAAAAAGATATTTTTTTGTTTATAAAAATCAGCAATAATAGTTGTTTGTGCGTGATAAAGCCTTATTCTTCCTTTTATAACCACCTCGTTTTGGTCATCAGTTCTGTTATTTAATTTTCCTCTTTGAACGATTCTTTGCACAAGTTCCTCTTGTGGTACTTTTAGCGAAAGAACGTGTGTAATGGCAATATTTTGTTTGGTAAATACATCTTCAAGTTTATCCATTTGCGATTTATTACGTGGAAAACCATCAAAAATAAACCCTTTTTCGTGTTGTGTAAGCAATGTTTGTTCTATCAATCTAAAAATAATATCATCAGACACCATTTTACCTGTTGCCAAAGTTTCTTTGATTTCCACCCCAATATTTGTCTGCATAGTCATTTCTTGACGCAACAATTCGCCTGTTGAGATATGCACAAGCCCATATTTTTCAATCAATTTTTCGCTTTGTGTGCCTTTGCCTGAACCTGGCGCACCAAATAAAATTATGTTTTTCATTTTTAAAAATTTGTATTTAGATGATGAGCTATTCAAAAAAAACGCATTTTACAAAAATAAAATTGAAAATTAAAAAAACTATTTATTTTTTTGATAATTTTTTTAAAAATTTTGAAAAAAGAGGATTTTTAGATGAAATTTTTTGTAAAAAAAGATTGACTACTTTTTACGAATTTAAAAAATCTTTTCCCAAAAAAATAAAAAATTGTCATTTTGTCAGTACCTTTGCATTTTGGCAATAAAATTGAATTTTAGCTTTTTTAAAACCAAATTTATCAAAATTTTGTTAAAAAATTTCTCTAAAAATAAATCATTCAAAAACATTTTTTTTTATTAAAATCATGCAAGGAAACGAAAATACTGAAAATACTGAAACACAAGAAACTACTGCTCAAGAAACTACCGAACACGTAGAAAATAAAACTGAAAATATAGAAGAAATTGAAATCGTGGAATCAGTAGCCACAGAAGAAACTACCACCACAAAAGAAATTCCTACTGCAGAAGAACTTATCGCACAACTTCAAAGGGAAGTAACTGATGCCAAAGACAAACATCTTCGTTTGTATGCTGAATTTGAGAATTTTCGCAGAAGAACTGCCAAAGAAAAACTTGACCTTACACAAAATGCAGGTGAAAAAGTAATTGTAGCAATGCTCACAGTTTTGGACGATTTTGAACGCGCCCAAAAATCTTTGCAAAAAGCACAAGAACGTGAAAATCCTACGTTGGAAGATACCCAAAAAAGCCTTCAATCTATCAATGATGGCGTTCAACTCATTTATAACAAACTTTCACGCATTTTAGAACAACAAGGCTTAAAAGCTATTCCTAATACAATCGGAACAGAATTTAATATTGATTTACACGAATCCATCACACAAATTCCTGCACCAACAGAAGATATGAAAGGTAAAGTAGTAGATGAAGTAGAAAAAGGTTATCAACTCAATGAAAAAGTAATACGTTTTGCAAAAGTGGTAATTGGAGGATAATTAAAAAAAAGTAATCAGGAATCAAGTGTCAGTAAAATACAAAATTATATTCAAAATATGAAAATAATTATTGTAAAAAATTAAAAAAAACACTTTTATACTTAATTTAAAATAGTTTTTCTATGATTTTCAACTTTTGGAGGGTTTAAAAACCCTCCAAAAATTTTTGTGGAGATTTTTTTTAAGAAAACTATTTACAAACGAATATATTAAGGACAATCAGTAATTTATTTTTTGTAAAAATCATTTTTTATAAAAAAATAAAAATGCTCAAAAAAATAAAAATATGTCAAAGAAAAAAGATTATTATGATGTGTTAGGCGTGGATAAACGTGCAAGTGCTGACGAACTCAAAAAATCGTATCGCCAACTTGCTATCAAATATCACCCTGACAAAAACCCAAATAACCCAGAAGCAGAAGAACTCTTTAAAGAAGCTGCAGAAGCATACGAAGTGCTTAGTAACCCTGAAAAACGCAAAATATATGACCAATATGGACATCAAGGATTAAGCGGTGGAGGATTTGGTGGTAGCGGATTTAATGGATTTGAAGATATTATTTCACATTTCCAAGATATTTTTTCAGGTGCTGGAGGTGGCGGATTTTCAAGCGGATTTGGTGATGATATTTTTGGAAGCACACGCACAAGAGGACGAAAAGGTACTAATTTGCGTATAAAATTACGCCTTACGCTCCAAGAAATCGCAGAAGGTGCAGAGAAAAAAATCAAGGTAAAAAGACACACTTCTTGCAAAAGTTGCAAAGGAACAGGTGCAAAAAATGGTACTGCCCAAAAAACTTGCAATACTTGTGGTGGCAATGGTCAAGTTCGCAGGGTTGTAAATACAATGATGGGACAAATGATGACTACCGCAACCTGCCCAACCTGTGATGGCGAAGGCAAAATGATAGAACAAAAATGCGAAACTTGTAGCGGTGATGGGCGTTCATTGGAGGAGGAAGTTATCCCTATCAGAGTACCTGCTGGCGTAACCGAAGGTATGCAACTTTCTATGCAACAAAAAGGAAATATGCCTCCACGTGGCGGTATTCCAGGCGATTTGCTCATTGTGATTGAAGAAGAACCACACCCAGAACTGCACCGAGAAGGCAAAAATGTAGTCTATGAACTCAAAATTAGCTTTGTAGATGCAACATTAGGCGTGGAGGAACAAATCGTCCCAACAATAAGCGGAACAGACAAAATACGCATACCACCAGGCACACAAGCAGGCGAAATTATTAGATTACGCAAAAAAGGTATTCAAGACATAGAAGGTTATGAGAAAGGCGACCAACTTATATATGTAAGTGTTTGGATTCCTAAAAATATCAGCAAAAGAGAAAGAGAACTTTTGGAAGAACTTAGAAACTCTCATAATTTTGCACCAAAAATTGAAAAAAGCGACAAAAGTTTTTTAGGTAAAATAAGAGATTTTTTTGGACTTTAATTTTTTTCTTTTTTTGAAAATAATAATAAAAAAATGCTTTCTGATGAATTTAGAAAGCATTTTTTTGTTTAATATTTTTCAAAAAAGTGGTCAGACCTCCGTAAACTGCGGTACAGACCATTTTTTTGAAAAATGTTTTATGTATTTTTGGTATTATTTTTTTTTCCTTTGCAAAAAAATCTTATTCGTTTTCTTATCCATTTAAAAATTAAATGAAAAAATCATATTTTTTTACGCTTTTCCTTCTACTTTTTTTAGCTTCTATCTCAAAAATATTTGCACAAAATTCTACGCAAATTCCCGCAAAAAACCTTAATTTTCAATATAATTTTCAACCAAATACAGAAGGATTGCCTTTGTCTGCGTGGGCTGGTGGGCTTAATTCACCCCAAATATACGCAATGGATATTAACCAAGATTTGGAAGAAGATTTGGTTGTTTTTGATAAACACAATTCAAAATTTTATACTTTTACTGCAAACATACATAGCAAAAAATTTATTTATCGCCCTGAATTTGAGCAATATTTTCCGCCTTGCAAAGCGTGGGTTGTGATAGTGGATTATGATAAAGATGGCAAAAAAGATATTTTTACACACAATGAAAAAGGAGGTGTAAAAATTTTTAAAAATATTGGAAAACAAAACCCTGAATTTGAACTTTTGCAGGAAAATATTACCTCAAAATCCCTCAATAATCCAACAGAAAGCAATATTATCATTCCTGCAACTGATATGCCTGCCATTGTGGATATTGATGATGATGGTGATTTGGATATTTTTACGTTTGATTTTGCACAAGGAAATTGGATTGAATTTTATGAGAATATTACACCTTTAGCCCCCAAAAGCCCCCTAACCCCCAAAGGGGGAACTAAAAGCCCAAAAAAACCTAAAAATTTAAAAGAAGAAACTAATCCAAAAGATACTTTAAACACAAAAGAAAAATTGGTTTTTTTTAAAAAAAATCCGTGTTGGGGCGGAATCTTGGAACAGACAAATTGCGGTGAATTTCAATTTAATAAGGCTTGTGCAGGTGGAAGTGGCAAAAGTAGTAATATTATGCACGCTGGTTCTACGTTGCAGATTGTGGATTTGAATGGTGATAAAAAATTGGACGTTTTGATTGGTGATATTTCTTGCAATGAATTGTATTTTTTTAAAAATCAAGGCACAAATGCACGCCCAAAATTTACACAATTTGACAGAAATTTTCCTAAAAATAATCCAATTCGTGTGCTTTTTCCTGCAGTTTATTTTGTAGATGTAACTTTTGACAAAATTCCTGATATGCTTGTAGTGCCTAATGTGTGGCAACAAGATGGCGAAGTGGCGGATTGGGACAAAAGTATTTGGGTGTATGAAAATAAAAATACAACCAAAAAACCAGATTGGCAACTTACCCAAAAAGATTTTTTGCAAAATGAAATGTTGGATTTTGGGGAAAATGTATCAGCTTTTAGTTTTGATATTGACAATGATAAAGATATGGATTTGCTGGTTTCTGCACGCAAAACCAATGGAAATATAGAAAATACATTTTTGGAAAACAAAGGCACAAACAAAAATCCAATTTTTGCCCAAAATAAAGATTTTACAGAAAAATATTTGGTAGATAGCTTAAAAAATAAAATTTTTCAAAATCATTTTATTTACAAAAGTAATTATTTACAAAATTATATCAGTTATTTGGAGAAAAAAGATAATAATTTTTATTTTTTTTATAAAAATATAAAATTAGATGAATTTCATAAATTCCCTTTTTCACTCCAAAAAAACGACAGCCCTGCACTCATTGATATTGACGAAGATGGCGATATAGATATGTGCATTGCAAAAGGAAATGGAAGTATGATTTATTATGAAAATATTAGAATAAAAAACCAAAATCAAAATAAAATTTCAAAAAAAGAAGATTTTAACGAAGATAAATTTGAAGCAGAAAAATCTCTTTTTGGTACATTGCCCAATCCTGCAAGCACCGAATTACGCATTGCAACACACGACCTAAATGCTGATGGACAAGTGGATTTATTGATGACTGATGCCAACGGAAAAATAGATGTTTATTTGGATATTGCCAAAAAATTCAAAGATTTTGAAACTACAAAAGAATTTTCTCCTGATATTCGTGCTAATTCCATAGAAAAATTGTATTGTGGTAGTGGTGTTTTTCCACAAATTAGTGATATAGATGGCGACGAAATGCCTGATTTGGTAATGGGAATGCGTACAGGAGGCATCAAATTCATTAAAAATACAACCGAAAAACCAAAAGTTATTGCTAAATATCACAAAAAAGACAATCTGCTTGTGATAAATGTGCCTTTTGAGGGACAACTTAGGGGCGAAAATGCCCAAGGTGAATTATTATTAAATATCGCAGTAGAGGATTTCAAAGGTGATTTTCCTGTAAAACTGACCGAAAAACAAATACAAGGACTTAAAATTTCGCACCGAAATCCACGTTATAAAACACTTTGGTTGAAAAATTTGGTGATTGTGCCTTGATTGTATCAATAGAGTTCTTTAAATAAAACCATTTCAGAACACGGATTTTACAACAGCCAGGTTCTTTCAGAATGACATTATTTTCATAGACTTTTTTCTTTTTTCGTGAAATTTTGATGTTTTTTATCAATTTTTAGACTTCATTTTAAAAACTCTAATGAGCTTTATCTTGTTGTGTTAAAGAGCTTTTAAAATGGCTTCATTCAAAAAAAAGCTAAAAATTTGTGGCATCTATCAATTTGAAATTTCGTTGATTTTAGTGTTACTTGTATTCCCATAATTTTTC
>JAAFIN010000058.1 GCA_013297825.1 Cytophagales bacterium | reverse complement strand
CTATACATAAAAATACAAAAATATGTATAGAATAGGCATTTATGTCTATTTTTAAAAGTATCCATTTTATTTTTAATTCATTCCTAACAAATAAAAATAGTAACTCAAGTTACGCAGGGGAAAAAAATAGTATTTGAATAAATGCAAAATAGTTAATAAATTTGTAATATGCAAAAAGACGAAGAAAAAAAATTATTTGATTTATATGCTCAATTTTTGATGGTATCAACTTCAAAAATAAGCAATACCACATTATCCTCTTTATTGGACAATGAAATCAGTCATGATAAATTTACAAGGATGTTATCAGGGCGAAGATTTGAAAGTAGTGAATTGTGGCGTTTAAATAAAAAATATGTTCGTTCAATAGAACAAGAGGATAGTTTTCTCATCATAGATGACCATATAGAAGAAAAACCATACATGGATGAGAATGATTTAATATGTTGGCATTATGACCATACAGTTGGTCGTGCAATAAAAGGTATAAATCAATTATCTATGGTTTATTATTCTGGGGAGCATACTATTCCAGTTGGTTTTAGGTTTGTAGAAAAAACAGAAAAAGAAATTGATAAAAAAACAAATAAAGAAAAAAGGGTAAGTAAAATAAATAAAAATGAACATTTTAGAAATTTATTACGAGAAGCACAATTACATCAAATAAAATATAAATATATATTGTGTGATAGTTGGTATTCTTCAGATGAAAATATGGCATTTATTGAAAATAAATTAAAAAAATATTTTGTAATGCCTATCAAAGACAACAGAAATATAGCATTAAGTGAAAATGACAGACAAAATGGTGTTTATCAGCATTTAATTGATTTGAACTTATCAGATAATCAACTGGCTAAAATTTGGCTGGAAGGAATTTTATTTCCTTTACACGTCATCAAAAAGGTCTTTAAAAACAAAGATAATTCAGAAGGTTGTTTATATTTGATAACAAATGACTTAAATATTGATAGCACACAAATCTTTGAAATCTACAAAAAAAGGTGGAAAGTAGAAGAACATCACAAAACAATAAAATCTAACTTAAATTATGGAAAATCTCCTGCTCATACACCCAAAACACAAGCCAATCATTGTGTTTTGGTATTATATGCCTCTACTTTATGGGAAAAATTATCTAAAAATGTAGGACTTAATCATTTTGCTTTGAAAGCTAAATTGTATCTCAAAGCAATTAAAAGTGCTTGGAACGAATTGTTGCTTTTAAAATCAAATATTATACAAACAAATAATTGTGCGTAACATAAGTTTTTAAATTTATTTTTTCAAAAAATTTTTTGCATTAAAAAAAAAGTTTTTCAAAAAAATTATCTTAAAGAAAATCTTAAAATAAGTGCAATAAAAAAATATCTTAAGATGCTGAAAGACTTACAAAGTTTTGAAAACTTTGCAAGTCTTATTTTTTTTTGGCATTATGAACTAAATATTTAGTAGGTTATCGTTTTTTGTTCTTTTCATTTTTTCTTTTATTTTTGCGGACTAAGGAATAAATAAAATATCTACCACACTACTGAACATTTTCTAAAAGTTGGGTATAAAACCCAACTTTACTGATAAAAAACATCAATAAAATCGTGTTCTATACCTGATTTTTAAGTGAATTTTGAATTTGTCGAGCGAGTAGTATGCTTTAAACCTTGAACCTTGCATTTGGCTGTTTCATTTACCATTCACCATTTACCATTTACCATTAAAAAAAGTGGCACTTATTTCAAAAGATATTCTACAAGCAAAAAAATTATTGGAAGAAGAAAATATTGTTGCAATTCCTACCGAAACGGTGTATGGACTTGCAGGCAATACTTTTGCAGAAAATAGTCTTGTAAAAATATTTGAGGCAAAAAATCGCCCCTTTTTTGACCCACTTATTTCACATACAAGCGATTGGAAACGTACAAAAGATTTTGTTTTAAATTTTCCTGAACAATATCTCCCACTTATTGAGGCATTTCCCAAAGGTGCTTTGACGTTGCTTTTACCAAAAAAAAATAATGTTCCTGACCTTGCTACATCAGGACTGCCTCACGTAGCGGTGCGTGTGCCTGACCACGATTTGACGTTAAGCCTTTTGGACAAGTTGGATTTTCCGCTTTCTGCCCCAAGTGCTAACCCTTTTGGTTATATCAGCCCAACCACAGCACAGCACGTAGAGGCACAATTAGGCGAAAAAATTCCTTTTATTCTTGATGGTGGAGCGTGTGAAGTGGGCATTGAATCCACAATTATTGGCTTAGAAAATGGCGAATTAACCATATTTCGTTTGGGTGGAATTGCCATAGAACATTTGGAAAATATTTTAAATAAAAAATTAAGTATTAAAATTCATCAATCTTCCAATCCAAAAACCGCAGGACAACTTGATAGCCATTATGCCCCAAGAAAACCTTTGTATTTGATAAAAAATTATCCAATGACAATAGGTGATAAAATAACCATAGAAAATTTGGGTAAATTTTCGCCAAAAAATGTTGGTTTTTTGGGTTTTTCTGATATTTTGTCTGTTATTCCTTTAAAAAATCAATTTATTTTATCTGAAAATAACGATTTTGCAGAAGCCTCCAAAAGGCTTTTTGCAGGTTTGAGGTATTTAGATGAATTGCCTTTGGATATTATTTTGGCAGAACTCGCCCCAAATTATTCGCTTGGTCGTGCTATCAATGACCGACTTGTAAGGGCAAGTTACAAAGTTTAAGGTTTAAGGTTCAAAGTTTAAGAAATCCAATAAAAATCCTGTTAATCTTTAAATCCTGAAAATCCTGCTCTTATTTGGCTGTTTCATTTATCATTTAACATTCATCATTTATCATTTCCACTATTTCCTCCAAATTTTCTTTGGTCATAGCAGTTCCAGAAGGGAGGCACAAACCACGTTCAAAAAGATATTCTGAAATGCTTTTTTTTGTATTTTTATAATTATTTTCCCCAAAAAATAAAATATCTTTAAATAATGGCATAAAAAGTGGCATAATGTGTAAAGGTTTCCACAAAAAACGTGCTTCTATTTGATTTTTTTTGAGGTTTTCAAGAACTTTATCGCGAATAATATTATCAGAAAAAAGCCCTGCACTAAGCCATCTGTTAGAAAATGTATTTTTTATTTCGGTTTGAAATTTAATTTTTTCATCTTTTAAAGATAAATTTTCAACATAAAAATCAAAAATCTCCCTTTTTTTATTAATTCTTTCGTCCAAAACCTCCATCTGTCCCCTGCCAAGTCCTGCAAGTACATTACTAAGACGATAATTATAACCAATTTCGCTATGGTGATAATATGCAAAATTATCTTTTGCCTGTGTTGCCAAAAAAAGTGCTTTTTCTCGCTGTTCTTGTGTATTTGTGATTAACATTCCACCTCCTGATGTGGTAATAATTTTATTGCCATTAAACGAAAAAATCCCCAAATCGCCCAATGTACCAGCATATTGTTCTTTGTATTTGCTCCCCAACGCCTCAGCACTATCTTCCACAATTGGAACACCATAAAAATCTGCAATTTGTTTGATTTCACGCATTTGAGCAGGTTGCCCGTACAAATGAACGACAATAATCGCAGAAACTTTTTTATTGTTTTTTTTACAAAAATCTAATGCTTTTTCTAAATATTTTGGACAAATATTCCACGTAATTTCTTCGCTATCTATCAAAATAGGCGTTGCATTTTGATAAAAAACAGGATTTACGCTTGCTACAAATGTCAAACTTGGACAAATCACATAATCGCCCTCTTTTACACCCAACAACCGCAACGCCAAATGTATAGCTGATGTGCCTGAAATCGTAGCCAACGCATATTTTGCCTGTGTATATTCGCAAATTGCGTGTTCAAATTCATCTAAATTTTTGCCCACAGGTGCGACCCAATTTGTATCAAGTGCTTCCTGCAAATAAAAATTTGCTTTTGGATTGAGGTGTGGAGGGGAAAGGTAAATCAAAATAAGAGCAGGATTTACAGGATTTAAGGATTAACAGGATTAAAACAGCCAATCTTTAATAATTTGCAAGTAAAATTTAGTTGTTTTTAATCTAAAAATATAAATTAAAAACAAAACAATATTTATTAATTAAAAAATAAATTAAAATATTATTTTGTTTTTATAATAATTCATAATTTATAATTCATAATTTACAACGCTTTTTTCAACGCATTTGTAATTTTTTGGGTAAGTGTTGCGAGTTGTTCATCAGTCCAAGCAATTTTTACCACCAATGAAATAAGTCTTTTCATCAAACTTTCTGTTTTTGGTAAAAAAGTTTTATAATCATTATAATTTTGTGGAAGTTCTACAGTTTGTGCATAAATTTTGGAGGCAGTGGTAAGATTGCGAAGATGTTCCCAATTTTTGATATAATGAAAGTTATTATCATACCAATATTGTACGCCTGTTATCGCAGGCACGCCTTCCTCCTGCAATGCTTTCACAACTGCACGAGCAGAGGCTTCATCAGGCAAAAAGAAATCCATAAATGTAGCACAATCACCATCTGGGTCAGGGATATGACGGAAAGAAATTTGTGAAAATTGTGCCAAAGCATTGTGCAAAGCAGATTTATTTTTGCGTTGCCTCTCAAGAATATAATCTATTTTTCGCATTTGTGCCACACCTATTGCCCCACTCATTTCACCCAAACGATAATTAAAACCTACCAATGGGTGTCCCTCTGCTCCACGATTGTCGCCTATGTGGTCGTGTCCGTGGTCAGAATATTGGTCAGCCCTTTCATAAAGATTGCGGTCATTTGTAATGACAGCACCACCTTCGCCTGTGGTGATAATTTTGAAAAAATCAAAAGAAAAAGTACCTAATTTTCCAAAAGTTCCTGCTTTTTTGCCTTTGTAACTTGCCCCCAATGCTTGTGCAGTATCTTCTATGAGGAGGATATTATGTTCATCACATATTTGTTTGATTTCTTCAATTTTTGCCATACTACCGCACATATGTACAAGTACAACCGCTTTGGTGCGTGGTGTAATAGCTTTTTTAATGCCTTCTGGGCTAAGACAGAGGGTTTCGTCCATTTCAGCAAATATAGGCACAGCACCACCCAATAACGCACCTTCCACCGTTGCAATGTATGTAAAAGCTGGTATAATTACCTCATCACCTAATCCAATGCCTGCTGCTGCCATTGCAATAGCCACCGCAGTAGAACCACTTGAACAAGCAAGGCAATGTTCTACGTTGTTAAATTTGGCTAATGCGTGTTCAAATTCTCTTACTTTCCAATGCCCTGCGCGTGTAGCATCATGATTATAACGAAATAAAACACCTGTTTCAAGCACATCTTGCACTTCTTTGCGTTCTTCTGCACCAAATAATTCAGAACCTGGCATATTTTTAATAATGTTTTTTTAATAATGAAAAAATTTGTATAAAATTTCGTAAAAATTTTATTTTTTAATGTTACAAAATTAACTTTATAAAATTAACTTTCAAAATTATATGAAAATTTGGTGGTTAAAATAATTTCATTAAAAAACCAACTAATTTTTTAGTTTTTATTTTAATAAAAAAAAATCTCCCTCAAAAAGGGAGATTTTTTTGGGTATCAAAACTATTTTGGTGTGTGCAACATCAATCATAAAATATCAATTACACACATCACAATATTTTTATATTTACATTTTACAACTTTTTTGCGAATTGGGATTTGTAGTTATTTTTTATCAAAAAATATTGATTATAACTCTGAAAATTTGAATGTTTTGCCTCCTACTTTTTTTGCATCAGCAGTAATAATTGCTTTACCTTTTTGACCTTTATCAGCCAAATAAAGTGCTGCACCTTCAGGCAAACAAAATTCTTTTACTACACCACTATTTACAGGTACAGTACCTTTTCCTGTGTGAAAAGTAATACTTTTACCACTATCATTTTTAATTTTAAAACACACATCTGCGACAGGTGTTACAATTTCAGTATTTGTAGTGTTGAATGAGCTTGTTACAAATGACATAGTAGCAAGGGCGAAAATAAAAGCAATTTTTTTCATAGTAATATATGTTATGTTTTTGGTTAAATTTTTATTAAAAAAAAGGATTAAAAATTTTTGTTTATCAAAAAGATTTGTAGAATCGGTTATGTTTTTTTGATAATGCAAAAGTATAGTGCTTTTTGTTTACTTTTTGTATGAATTGACGAAATGCGGTTTTTAATTGACGAAAGTGTTTTTTGAGTTTATGAAATGGAAATATGAGGGGGAAGTACAAAAATGCAATTTTTCCAAAAATGGTTTTTTAAGTTATTTTTTTTCAAAAAAAAACACGCAATTTTTTAAAAACTGCGTGTTTTTTATAATTCAATAAAAAGATTAACAAAAGTATTTTTCTATTTTTTAATAAAAAAAACTGTATTTTTTGCCTTTCTCCTGACACCTTTCTCCTGACACCTTTCTCCTGACACCTTTCTCCTGACACCTTTTCCCTGACACCTTTCTCCTGACACCTTTCTCCTTACACCTTTCCCCTTACACCTTTCCCCTTTTTATAATTTTTGAACTTTTTTGATGATTTTTCCTTGGTCGCTGTCTATTTTCAAAATATAATTAGCGGAGGCGTGCATAGAAATATCAATTTTATAACGACCTTCCCAAATTCTATCAAAATCTTGTTCCAAAATCAATTTTCCTGCTTCGTCGTACATTGTGAGGCGTACATTGGTAAAAATCAAATTGTTGGTTTTGAAATTGATAAAATCCCTTGTAGGAATTGGATAAAGTTGCAAACCTGTAATGGTTGCATTACCGCCCACTATTGCACCTGTTGGTGGTGTGTTATTGCCTCCTGTACTGCCACCTCCTGTATTTCCACCGCCATTATTACCATTTGCAAGGGTTGTAAATTTCCAATTATTTGCACCTGTAAATCCAGCAAAAACATTATTTGCAAAATCCTTAAATGCTGTATTTGCAATTTCTACATAATATTGTGTGCTAAAATCCCAAGCTATTGCAGTATTGCGCGGAATGGTGACAACTGCATTATTTATGGTTACATTAGAAGATGTTACATCAAAAGTTTCTATAATGGTATTATCTGATACTTTTTTTATAATAATATTTCCTGTGCCTTTTTGGATATTTTCACTAAAAGTAATGATTAAATCAGAATTTCGTGCAACATTTGTGGCATTATTGGCTGGTAAAAGTGTAATAATCATTGGTGCTTGTGTGTCTGCCTCTGTGGTAAATTTCCAAGTAGTATTTCCTGAAAAACCTGCATAATTATTCCCTCCAACATCTTGCAAAGTTCCATTTGCTACTTCCACATAATATTGTGTGGTATATGCCAATGGATTGCTCAATGTGATTGTTGCGGTTGCTCCTGTGATATTTACATTTGTAGCAGTAACATTTACGCTTTCTACAACGCTATTGTCTGAAACTTTTTTAATGGTAATATTTCCTGTGCCTTTTTGAATATCCTCATTTAAGGTAATGGCAAGGGTTGTATTTACTGCAACATTTGTCGCATTATTGGCAGGCAAAAGCGATACCAATGTAGGTGGAACATTATCAGGTGAAAGTATTTGAAAATCATCAATTACTACGCCTGCTGCGTTGTCGCTTTCATCAGATTTGAACACGAAACGAAATGCTACGCTTGCATTGCCCATTAAGAAGCTCACATTAATAGATTTAGTTTGAAAATTTCCACTTGTTGAGCCTGAGAAAAATGATGTTCCTGTTGCAAAACCGCCAGAACTTGCTTTTGTGGCATTATACCAATTTGCAGAAGTTCCTGAACCTAATTGTGTCCAAGAAGCACCTTTGTTGGTGGAATATTCTACAATAAAACCGTCAAAAGTACTTTCAGTTTCAAATTTTGTTTTAAAACTAAGGGTATAATTTCCTGTTCCACTAAAATTAAATTCTGGTGTCCAAAGTCTTGCATCTGCCATATCTGGATAATTGGAAAGGTTTAAGCCTGTAACCCACGCATTACTTCCACTTGTTGTGCCATTTTTTCCTACAACGGTTGAATTTCCTCTTTCAAAGGCAAAACTTGGATTTAGGGGTTCATTTGCAAATTCCAAATCAGTTTCCATATTTCCGCCATTGTTTAATGAATAAGGCAGAGGTTCGCTTGGGAGAATTTGGACATAATCTGTTTTAGTTTTGGTAAAAGCATTATTTCCATTTAAGGTTAAAGAAACCGTTTTTTTGCCTGCTGTGGTATATTGCACATTGTGCGCACCTTGTGTGCTTGCGGTTGCTGGGGTTGCATTTGCCCCAAAATTCCACGCCCAACTTGTTGCAAGCACAGAATTATCTGTAAATGTAAGGTTAGAATTTCTAAAACCTAATAATCTATTTACCGAAAAATCAGGGTTTGGACTACCATTCAGAGAAAAAGCATTGGTTGTAAATACGCCTCGTCCGTGTGTTGCAACGCCCACCATTTTATCAGAACTGCGATATTGCAACATATCACAACGCACATACGCAAGATTTTGGCTACTTGGTTCCCAACCTGGATTTGCGGAAGTAATATCACTTGTACTCCAAACCCCCAAAGTAGTTGCAAGCATCACTTGTTTGTAATCATTAGGATTAAATAAACACCAACGAACAGGCATATCGGGTAATCCGTGTGCAACTTCGTCCTTGCTTACCCAAGAAGTTCCACCATTATTAGAATAATACACAGACCTTACCCCAAAATTAGAAACTGTTACTAATAATTCGTTATCAGATGCACCTATGTCAATACAACTTATATTCCCAGCGTTGATGCCTGTGCCTATTTCTGTAAGATTTGGGGTAGTGGTATTTGCATTATCTACACGATATACACGTCCTCCATTTGTACCAATAAAAATTCTGTTGGCGGTATAAGCATCTGCTCTAATAGTTGATACACGACCACCATTTAAGGAAACAGAAACAAGATTTTCAGTAAGTGGTGTAGGAATTGTAACAAAACGATATTGGTTTGCTAAACCTGCATAATATAAAATATTGCTTGTGTTATCATAATCACCAGGATTGATAAATGCCCCTGCATTTCCACTTCCAAAACTTGCCCCAAAGCTACTTCCACCATTAGTAGAAAGATAATAACTGTTATATACATAAGAAGTTATTTGGAAATTTGGGTTATCTTGGTCAATAAATACATAAGCACCATCACCACCTGTTGCAGAGGTTGCTGGATTTACGCCTGTGCTTCCACCTTCCGCAAACCTGCGTGAGCCATTATCTTGAGCCCCTGCAAGCATAAAAGTTGAGTTATTTTGATTTCTTAGGGCAATGCTATAAAATTGGGTAACATTATAATTGTTATTTCTATCTGCGAAAGAGGGATTTGCACCTGCATTAAATACATTGGAAGAATAAGAAACTCCTCCATCACTCCCAAAAATACATTCATTAGGAAAATTAGGACGAAATGCAGAACTGTGTTGGTCAGCGTGTACATATGACCTACAACCTCCTGTCCAATATGAAGCACTTGCCCAAGTACTTCCTCCATCAATAGAGCGATGAATATCCACACCACCAGCTAATACTACATTTGGGTCAGTAGGCGAAACAGTAAGAATTAAATCATACCACGCTTGTCCTCTTGTAAAATGATTGGTGCTTACCGTACAATTTTGATTGAGATACAAAGGAATTGTAATATCTGTCCAGGTTACACCTTTGTCTATTGATTTTTTGAACCAACCAACATCTATGCTTCCACTTCCACCTGCTGCAACTGCATATAAAATATTAGCATTAGAAGGTGCAGGAGCAACTTCTACACGGTTGGCATTGTTGGTACTAAATTGTTGTACTGTCCAACTACCAGCAAGTCCTGTATCAGAATATGCAATTCTTCCACTAAATCCACCTATATAAATGCGATTGTCTGCACCTATTTCAATGTCAGAAGGCGTAAAACTTGGTGGAGTTACATTAACAAAATTTGCTCCGCCATCAGTAGAACGATAAACACCTGGACTTGTTCCTGCATTTGAAACCAATACATATAATTCGCTTACTGCTCCTACCTTCCTAACCTGCAAATCTACTACATATTGATAAGAAGTTGTATTTGCAAGTTGATTCCAAGTAACACCGCCATCAGTAGTTTTCCAAATGCCTTGACCTCTTACAGTTCCGCCACGTGTATCACCTGTTCCTATATAAAAAGTTTGGGTATTATTCAAATCATAACACATAGAACCAATGGCTAAGGTGTTCCAAAAATCATTGATTTTTGTCCAACTGCTAGCACTGTTAGTAATATCATTGTTGTACCAAAGCCCACCCGCAGCACCTGCTGCCCATACTTTTTTGGAAGTAGCATCATTTGGGTCAAACATAATTGCATTGGTACGTCCTCCTACATTGTTAGGCCCTCTTTCTGCCCAATTTACGCCTGCGATACCTGCTTTATTACGAAAATAATCTCTAATTCTACGTTTTGCCACATCAAGCCTTTCAGAAGGCACATAACCAAGAGCAGGGTCAAGTGTCATCAAAATCTCGTGTTCTCTTGCCAAGTCAGGGCGGTCAGGTTTTGGTTTGCCAAGACCTTTTTTGCGTTGCCATTTTTTGCCTACAAATTCAGTAGGACGTGGTTCTGGTTTGCGTGTATAATATTCGTGGTTGTATAAAAATGCTTCGAATTTTTGTTTTTTTTGTTCAATGGTATCAATCAAAATTTTTGATTGGAAATCAGAGTTTTGTTGAAAGTTTGAGCTTGATTGAAGGTTGGAATTTTGTGCAACATTGGTTTTTGCATTGATTTTTGTTGTGTTTTTTAAATCAATATTGGGGGACGAAATAAAATATTGCCCAACCATTGCACAAAAAACGCCCACAAGAGAAAAGCGTAAAAGTGTATTCATAGCGTTTTTTTTAGAGGTTATAATTGTTGTTATTTTTTGTAAAAAATTTCTTTTTAATATAAATTTTTTGTCTAAAAGAAAGGTTTTAAAGGCTTAAAAAAAGATTTTAAAATTTTCTTTTAAAATTACCGCAAAAATTAACTAAAATTTCCTGTAAAACAACTATTATTTGTAAAAATCCTCAAATTTTTTATTTTTTCAAGATTGGACAACCGCAAGGGTTGCCCCTACAAAAAATTATAAAATGTGAAGATTCCTGACACCTTTCTACTTTCACCTTATTCCTTTTTCTCTAAATCCTCGACACGTTTTTTGAGGTCAGGTAATTGTTTGAAAATCACGTAAGATTTTAGAAATTCTTTGTATTCTAAAACAGGTGACCCAAACCAAGATTTATTAGGTGTTGTAATATTATTATTTAAGCCTGATTGACCTGCGAATTTTGAGCCATTTGCAATGCTAATATGCCCACTGATACCCACTTGTCCGCCAAGCATACAATTATCGCCTATTTTGGCTGAACCTGCAATACCCACTTGTGAAGCAATTACTGTGTTTTTTCCAATTTCTACGTTGTGTCCTACCTGCACAAGGTTGTCTATTTTTGTACCTTTTCCTATGATAGTTGCCCCAATCGTTGCTCTGTCAATGGTAGTATTTGCACCAATATTTACATTATCCTCCAATATTACATTACCAAGTTGCGGAATATTTTTGTAGCTTCCATCAGGTTGTGGAGCAAAACCAAAACCTTCTGCACCTATTACCACGCCAGCGTGTAAGGTGCAATTTTGTCCTATTTTGCAATCTTGGTATATTTTTACACCTGCATAAATGATAGAATTGTCCCCAATTTCTACATTTTCGCCTATGTAAGATTGTGGATAAATCTTTACATTTTTACCAATTTTTGTATTTTCGCCAATGTATGCAAAAGCTCCCACATAAATATTTTCGCCTAATTGTGCTTTTGGTGATACAAAAGAAGGGTTTTCAATGCCTATTTTTTTGGCAAAATATTGTGCTTTTGTGATAGCTTCATATTGTTCTAAAAGGGTTGTAAAAGCAGAATATGCATCTTTTACCCAAATAAGATTTGAAGAAATAGGGTGTTTTGGGACAAATGTTTCGCTTACAATGACCGCAGTAGCTTTGGTTTGGTAAATAAAAGATTCATATTTTGGATTAGCCAAAAAACAAACTGCTCCTTCTTGGTCAAGGGTTGTTTCGTCTATTTTGCCCAATTTATCCACTATTTTTGTATCATCACCTTCTACTCTACCATTTAGAAGTCCCGCAAGTTGTTGTAACGTAAATTTCATTTAAACACAAAAGTTGTTGTAAAGAGTTTTTTATTTTTTTGCAAAGTTAAGCGTAAAAAGGGTAAAGTTCAAAAAACTAAGTTTTGGATTTTAAATTTTTCTTTATTACTATACAATTTTTAAAAAGTATTGTTTAAAATGCAATAAAAGCATTTTTTTCATACTAATTGCTCAAAATATCTTTATTGAAGTCATTATTTTAGTTTTAAAAAATGAAATGAATAGTAAGGAACGAAAATTAAATAACTTACTAATTTGTTTTTAAACATTTTTCAAAAAAATGGTCTGTACCGTAGTTTACGAAGGTCTGACCACTTTTTTGAAAAATTACCAAAGTCGTATTTTATTTATTTCCTATTCCTAATTATATCTTTGATTGTTTGTTAATTTTTCAAAATATTTTGGTCAGACCTCCGTAAACTACGGTACAGACCAAAATTTTTGAAAAATATTGTGAAATATTCATTTTAAAGCACTTTTCTAATTATTAAAATTTTTGTATAGCAATAAACAGATTAATACAAATTTTCACAGATTTATTTTTAATATTGTTAAGAAATTATCCAACGTAAAATTTACATATTCTTGATTTATTTTTTCATTTATTTTTACAAAAAAAATGTTTTTTTTTATTTAAAATAACTATTTTTGATTTTTTGGTGGCTTTTTAGTTCTTGATTTTTGGTTGTTTTACTTACACCTTTCCCTTGATTATATGCACATTAGTTTTGATTTGGACTTAACGATTATTCCTTCAAATAATGAATTTGAAACTGAAAAAAGGAGTTTTTTTCAAAAAATATTAGGTGTTGAAAAAATTAGAAAAGGCACTATAAAACTATT
The DNA here is from genome assembly GCA_013297825.1 of Cytophagales bacterium. GTDB lineage: Bacteria > Bacteroidota > Bacteroidia > Cytophagales > Microscillaceae > JAAFIN01. The sequence goes on along the minus strand of JAAFIN010000058.1, from coordinate 10,382 downwards.
CAAATACCTAAAAGAGCAAGGGCATATTATTTCTATTTATACCACTTCACACAGAAATCATTATAAAATTTGGTTTAATTTTAAAACTTATGGACTAACCTTGCACAAAATCATTAATCAAGAAGATAATTCCAAAAAATTAAAAGAAATCAATATGTATTCTTCCAAATATCCACCTGCGTTTTCATTTGATGTTCATATTGATGACTCAAAAGGCGTGGGTATGGAAAGCGAAAAATTTAATTTCAAAAGCATTATTATTGATACAAATGAGTTAAATTGGTGTGAAAAAATTAAACAAGAAATCAATAAAATAGTCCATAAAAAACAACTTTAAAATTTAATTTATCATATTTTTTTTATTTTTTATGCCAAAAACTTTTTTAAAAACTGCACACACACATATTAAATCGTTTTTAAAAACATACATCAAATGTGAAACAACCTCAACAGGTATGCACCTTCAACGTGAATTATTAGCCAATGAAACAGGAGGTAGAGAGGAGGGTTTTAAAAAACTTATAACAACTCATAATTTTTTAAAATTGGAAAAAATTGTTAAAACAAATTATCAAAAAGCATTTTTTGAAGAAGTAAAAAATTTGATAGCATATCACCAAACAGAACTTCAAACGCTTCGTAATTATCAAAAAGAACAAGCAGAAAACTCATCTTTGATGCCCCAAGCCAAAGGCACGCAATTTGATTTTTTGAGTACACATAATATCCAAACATTATTTGGCGAACATAAATATTATTTGTCTTTGCTTGAAAAATTTGATGAAAATTTGGTTTTTGAACAAAATAAAGAAATTCTAAATGAAATTTTGGGTAGTTATTACCATACCCAAGATATTTATTTGGGTTATTACAAAGATTATTTGAATGAAAATAATTTTGATGATGTGTTGGGTAGTAACTTTTCGTTTCAATATCAAAATGATTTAAAAACGCCTTTTATCATTATCAACAGTGATTTTGAGTTTAATAATGAGCATTTTAATCCCTTAAAAAAGGCTTTTGAGTTGATTGATAACCAAAACAAAAAAAATCAAAACGCACAAATACAACTTTTGCACCTTGAAACAAAATTTGTTGAAATAAAATATACTGAACAACTCATTGCTTTTAGATGTGGTAATGTGCCTACTGCGATTATTCACGCATATTTTACAGATAATGCTTGGTGTTTTGAAATCATACAAAAAGGTTTGGACAATTATAATAGCACTTTTGACCACCAAAATAATCATATTCCTTTGATTTTTGAACAAAAAACTGATTTTTTACTGGAAACTTTACACAAGAATCTTAAAAATTTATTTGAAAATAATCCACAAGAATTAGAAAATGATATTGCGATAATTGTTGCAACACAAATTCAACTTCTTTTGGATAATTATTTTGTAAAACACACCCCCAATTATAAATCTGTTGCTGATATGTGGATAAATGAAAAAATGGAAAATACACAAGACAGCGAAGAAAAAACACAATGGGAGAAAATGAATTATGAATTAGAAATTATGAATTAGGAATGAAACAGCCAAATAAGAGCAGGATTTTTAGGATTGAATACAAATTTACAGGATTTTAGAACATATTAAAAAAAATAAAATCAACTTGATTTAATTTTCATTAAGAATTATTTTTAAAATAATTAGAATAAAATTTGGATAATTAAATAAAAACCCCTATAAAGTTCTAATTCCTAATTCATAATTTCTAATTCTTAATTATTTTCTTTAATTCCGCCCAGCGAGGGTCAGTTTCATCAATTTCAATTTGAGGGGTGTTTTCAACTTTATCAATTACGCCATCAGTTGAAAACGTATAAATTAGTATTTCTCCATCTTCATTTTCCTCGTAAGTTTCATTTGCAAAACGAGGGTGAAGTTTTTTCATAGGAATACTTACTTGAATTAACTCATAAATAAGCTGTGAAAGGTCTATTTCTGTGGTATCATAACCCAAAAGTGTGAGATTATCTTCAATCCATTCTGTTTTTTCTGCAAATTGATAAATAATATCTTCTTTTACATCTATTGTTTGGTCAAATTCGTCCAAACTTCTATCACAAAGCAAGGTTACTGTGCCATTGATATTGACATTTACACGCAAAATAGTTTCTGATTTTTCAACACTGATATTTGCATCAATATTTGCCCTTTCTATTTCAGAATAAGGAAAACTATCCAAAAAAGCATCTGAAATATGATATTGAAATAAATGTACATTATTTTTTAGGTGTTGAATGTTAATGATTGGTGTTTGTAATGTTTCCATTTTCTATAATTTTTAAGGATAAAAAAATAAAAAAAATTAAAAGAATAAAAAAAAGGATAAAAAAAAAGGATAAAAAATGAATGTTAGTTTTTTGGTCATCATTTTTAGTTATCAATGCACAAAACCCATTCCTGTCCAAAGTCTAAACCACAAATGAATACCAAATATAATAAGTGCTATTCCAATAACTTTGTCCATAATACTAAGAGATTTAACATTTAGGAAATGAGCAAGTTTTTTTGAGAAAAATACTTTTAATAAGTCAGTACAAAGTACTGTCAAAATTACGGTTATTAAAAAAATAATCATTTCAATAATGGTATAATTATATTTTGTAATAACAGAAGAAACTACACCCACCCAAAAAATATAAACAAATGGATTGATAGCATTTAATAAAAAACCATCAAAAATATATTGCCATTTTGTTTTTTTTCTTTTTAAAAGGCTATTTCTCAGGGTTATTATTGCTTCATTTTCTTCATTATTTTCAAGCTCATTTTCCAATTCTTGTCTTTCCAATTCTTTCAATTTTTGGTTTGTTTTTCTATTTTGGATAAGTGTATTTAACCCAAAAATTATCATCAAAAGACCACCTGCTCCACCCAATATAAACTCAAACCAAGCGTTATGTGTTAGTTGGCTTATCCCCAAATACACCAAAGCCACCGCAAAACTTTCGCTTAACGATATACCCAAAGCCATATACATACCTGCCCTAAACCCTGCCCGCATACCTATTTTAAGCAAGGCAAAGAAAACAGGCCCTATCAACAAGGCTAACCCTAAACCATAAATAATACCTGTGAGGACTATCAAAACTAATGGTGAATGTTAAATGATGAATGTTAAATACAATGATGAATGATAAATGTTAAATGATGAATGAAATAGCCATTTTTTAATGTTGAATGATAAATGGGATAACATTTTTTTAATATTGAATAATGAATGATAAATGAAAGCATTAAATATAAATATATTTTAAAAATTAAACGTGCATTTTGGCTTTTTCATTCATAATTCATAATTCATAATTCATAATTTATCATTTAACATTCATCATTATTTCTGTATGTTGTCTTATACTTTCAATATGAATAAGTTTATAGATTTCAGTAACAAATTCAGGGTCAAGATTGAGTTTTTTAGACCAGTCTTGTCTTGACCTAAAAATTTCGTTCCAACGTTCCACCTGAAAAATGGTAACATTATTATCAATTTTATATTCACAGGCACGTTCTACAAGGGACATTCTTCTTTTCAAAAGTTCCAAAAGTTCTCTGTCAGCTTGGTCAATTTGTTGGCGAATTTGGTCTAATTGGTTGATAAAAACTGAATCCATATTGTCAGTTTTTACAATTCTGAATTTCAAATTAGACAAAAGTGTATAAAAATCATCAGGAGTTACTTGTTGGGAGGCATCACTCAACGCAACATCAGGATTGATGTGCGATTCAATCATAAGTCCATCATAATTCAAATCTAATGCCTGTTGTGCAATTTCTTGTAACAAAGCCCTTTTTCCACCTGTATGCGAAGGGTCGCCAATAATAGGCAAATTAGGAAAAATCGTTTTGAGTTCAATAGGAATCTGCCACATTGGTTCATTGCGATATTTGGAAGGTAAATGCGAAGAAAAACCTCTGTGAATAACCGCCAATTTTCTAAGACCTGCATTATAAAGGCGTTCTATTGCCCCAATCCACAACGCAAGGTCAGGATTTACAGGATTTTTTATCAAAACAGGCACATCTACACCTTTGAGTGCATCAGCAATTTCCTGCACATTAAAAGGATTAACAGTAGTTCTTGCACCAATCCAAAGCACATCTACGCCATATTTTAGGGCTTGTTCTATGTGTGCAGGCGAAGCAACTTCTATGGCAAAAGGAATTTGAAGCTCATTTTTTACATTTTTGAGCCATTCTAAAGCAGTAACGCCATATCCTTCAAAACTATTTGGACGAGTACGAGGTTTCCAAATACCAGCCCTATAAAGATGAACTATATTTTTTTGTTTGAGTTGATGACAAGTTTGATAAAGTTGTTCTTCGCTTTCAGCGCTGCAAGGACCTGAAATAATAAGCGGTTGTTTTGGCGAAATATTAGCCCAACTGTGCAGAGGAGCAATGTCAAGTGAGATATTCATTATGGTTCAATGTTTAAAGTTTAAGGTTCAAAGTTTAAGGTTCAAAGTTTAAGGTTCAAAGTTTAAGGTTTAAATTTATACCTTGTTGCTTGTACCTTACTATTTTTGTCTAATTAAGTTTCCAAACACAAAAATAATATAAAACAATATCAAAAACCTAATATTTTTTGTTTGTATTGTTTTAAAATGGTATAAAATCAATAATTTGGGGTGTTAAATTGGATATTTGCATAATTTCTTAATTTATTTGATAATATTAAATCAAGATTTCCTGTTGTATAAATTCTACATTTTTTTAATTTTTTTAAAGTTTTGGGGAGTAATTTAAGTTTGTTATTTTGTAAAAATAAGTAGTTTAACTTTTTTAATTTTCCTATTTCTTTGGGAATTTTTTGGAGTAAATTATCATGCAGATATAAATATTGTAATTTTTTTAATTGCCCAACTTCATAAGAAATATGGCGAATTTTATTATTGGATAGATGCAACTCTTGTAAGTTTTGTAAATCTCCGATTTCGTCAGGAATTATTCGTAGTTGATTATTACTTAAATATAATCCTTCTAAACTTCGTAATTTTGTTATTTCTTTTGGTATTGTTCGAATTTTATTTTTTTCTAGATACAATTCTTTTAAATTTTCTAATTTACAAACTTCAATGGGTATTGTTAAAATTTTATTATTTGATAAATTTAAAGTATATAATTTTCGTAAACAATAAATGTCTTTTGAAATTATTGAAATTTCATTATCATTTAAATAAAGTGAATCTAAAATTTTTAATTGGAATATATTAGGGCAAATTACCTGAAGTTGATTATTTGCCATATATAAATCACGTAATTTTTTTAATTTTCCTATTTCAGCAGGAAGTTCTTGAAGTCTATTGTTGTTTAAATATAAAAATTCTAAATTTTGTAAATTTTGGATGTCAGGGGGTAATATTTCAAGTTTGTTATTATTTAATTGTAATTTTTCTAAATGTACCAATGAAAAAACAAAATAAGGTATTTTTTTCAACCCTTTATTGCTCAAATCTAAATTTCTGATTTCAAATATATCTTCTACATTTTTCAAAAATCCTTCATAAAAATCTTCATAATCTTCCACACTACACCCAAAATGTTCTTCAAATTCATCTTTGTAATGATATTTTGCGATATTTAGTCCAAGTTCAATGTTAGGTTTTTCAGTATTATCCAAAAGCGTAAGTATTTTGGAAAAAGGTGGTTTTTGCATAATTTTGAGGCTTTTGATTTAGTTATAAATATCAAATTTACTAAAAATATCATTTTTTTGTTACAATAAATCAAAAAAATATAGTAAAAATATCTGATATATCACATAAAAACCAACTAAAAACATAGTAGATTGAAAATAACCTATATTATTATTATTATTTTAGTTTTAAAAATTTAATTTTTCAACAAAAATATCTACTTTTGAATTTATTTTTATTTAAAAAAAATTTGGGAAATTTGGTTTTTAATTCCTAATTCCCCATTCTTAATTCTTAATTATTTTGAATAACTGGACAGATTTTTGGCAAAAAAAACAAGGTGTGTTTGATGAAATGATGCACCATTATACTTATTTTACTGCAAAAAAACTACACGAAAATAAGCATATTCTTCCCACTGATGAGGTGCTGGATATTGGTTGTGGGCAGGGGAGAATGGCAGATTTTTACAAAGGAAAAATCAAAAAATGGGTTGGTTTGGATATTTCTGAAAATTATATCAATGATTGCAAAAATAAATTCAAAGACACTGATAATTTTTCGTTTGCAACTATTCCAAGTGATGATTATTTGAATTTTGAGGTATTAGAAAACCAAAAATTTGATAAAATTGTGGTAATGAGTGTGATTCAATATTTTAAAAATCACGAAGAAATTGCCCAACTTATCCAAAATGCCCAAAAGTATCTAAAACCTAATGGTAAAATCATTATTGCTGATATTGTAATGTCTGAAAATACCTTAAAAAGTGTTTGGAATATCCTTTTAGCATCTTTGCGACACGGTTTTTTCTTTACGTTTGTGCGATTTGTGTTGCACACACGTTTTTCCAATTATTACAAACTTCGCCAAAAACAACACCTTTTGACTGTTCCAAAAGATGTTTTGGAAAATATTATTCAAAAAAATAACCTCAAAACCGAACTTTTGGATAATCTTACCATTGATAGCCAAAGGAAAACTTTGATAATTGGGAATTAGGAATTAGGAATTAGGAATTAGGAATTAGGAATTAGGAATTTATACAAAATAAATTTTAATTATCCAAATTTTATTTTAATTATTTTTAAAATAAATTTTAATTATTATGCTTTTATATCTAAATTTTAATTAAATTTAATTATTGTATTCATTCTTAATTCCTAATTCTCAATTCCTAATTAAATTTAATTATTGTATTCATTCTTAATTCTTAATTCTCAATTCCTAATTATTCTTTTTTTCCTCTTTAACTGGTGGTGTTTTGATTTTATCATTTTTGGTAACACCAGAAAGGATTTCAATATTTATGCCATCAGAAATACCTGTTTTTACAAGTTGTTTCTTGAATTTTTGGGTAGTGGTTTCTATTTCCACAAAAACGCTGTCTTTGCCTTTTTCACCTTTTCCAAATTGTAACATAGCTTCTTTGATAGCAAGCACATCATTTTTGGTTTCAAGCACAATATCAGCGTTGGCACTATAACCAGCACGCAAAGTAGTGCCACTTTCCAACAATAATTTTGCACGAATATCAAATTTTATGGCACCGTCTTTATCCACACCTTTTGGCGAAATATATTCCAATTCTGCTTTAAAAGTTTTGCCATCTATTGCCCCAATATTTAATTTTAAAGACATACCTTCTTTGAGTTTTCCAACTTCTGACTCATCAATTTTCCCCTCAAATACCAGCGTATTCATATCTGCAATGGTCGCAATGGTTGTTCCTTCATTAAAATTATTGCGTTCTATCACCGAACTACCCACTTTTACAGGAACATCAAGCACTGTACCTGTTACAGTTGCATACACATCATTTGCCACACCTCCAGAATTTTGTAAAATACCACGATTTACCAATACAAGATTTTGTTCTGCGGTTTGTAATGCTTCTTTTCTATTGTTTAATTCCAAAACAGAACGGTTAAATTCTTGTTCAGAAATAACTTTATCATCAAATAATTTTTTTTGACGGTTATATTCTATTTCTGCATTATTAAAATTGATTTTTGCATTATCAACTTGATTGCGTGAATTGTTATAACTGATATTATCGTTATTTTTTCCTGAAATACTTTGCACCAAACGCACTTTTGCGATAAGTTGCCCTGCTTGCACTTGTTCGCCTGCTTGCACAAATAACGCTTCTATAATGCCTGACGCTTGTGGTTTGACTTGTACCTCTTTGCGTGGCACGATTGCCCCTGTTGCTACGGTTTTTTTGGTAATATTGGTAACAAAAGCCTTGTCTGTTTTGTGTGTGATAGGGGTTGAGGTACTTTTATTATAAAAATACATCACCAATAAATATGTTGCACCAATGAAAGCAACTACTACAAGAAAAAGAAATATTTTACGAAACATTTAAAGGAATTAGGAATTAGGAATTAAGAATTAGGAATTGGTTAAAATTTTTTAAATTTTTTATTGTAATTTAAAAATTATCTAAATACAGTCTTTCTAAATCTATATTTGGATAATTATATTTTTGTATGAGTTTTTCTAATTCAAATATTTCATAATTTGGGGAAATAATAAGACTTAAACACATATCAATATTTTCTATATCATTTTTTAAAATTTCTTTTATTTTTTCATTTTTTAAATATGGATAACGTGTTATACCATTAGCAGATAAAACACTTTTAAAATGATTTGTAATTGCAAATAACAAAGTTCTATATAGCAATAATTCATCAAAAAGAATGTAAATGGAAGTGGTATCAGATGATTCATTTATAACCATTTCTTCCTCTAAAAATTTATAAACATTTTTAAAATCATTGTCATTTCTTTCAAAAATAAAATCAAATTTTTTAAATTTGTCTATTTTGCCAAGTTGATAAATCTCAAATAATATTTCTAACTGTTTGTATAAGAAAAAAAGGAATGATTTATCTTGTATTTTTTCTAATTCTTCAAAACCATTAGCATTATTAAATATCAAAATTTTATGAATAACGTCTTTTGGTGTTATTTTTTCCATAACAAAATTATTTTTAATTTTTGTATTTAATTCCTAATTCCTAATTCCTAATTCCTAATTCTCCTACTCATCTTTTAGTGCCACAATCGGATTAACCCTCACAGCATTCAGAGCAGGCAAAAGACCAGCCAACGCACCAGCAAAAATTAACACAATCAATGACGCAATCGCAACATTTGCATTTACTTCAGGATAACCAAAAAATTCACCGTGACTATTGGTCAAAGTCAATAATTGGTTAATGCCTTCTATCAATCCAACACCCAAAAGTAGCCCTGTATATCCTGCAACGGTTGTGATAACAATACTTTCCTGCAAAATAAGGCTAATAATAGAAAAAGGTGTAGCACCTAATGCTTTTCTAATACCTATTTCTTTGGTACGTTCTTTTACCACAATCAACATAATATTACTTACGCCCACAATCCCAGCCAAAATAGTCCCAATACTCACCACCCAACTAAACCCAGCAATGCCATCAAATAATCCTTGTGCTTTTTTAAATTCTTCCTCCACATTCGCAGAACCAAATGCTTTTAAATCATTTGGAGCAACATTATGACGAGAAGCCAATACTTCTTTTACACGTGTTTCCACAAAAGCGGAAGGCGTGCCTTTTTGGGGAACTAATCCAAAAAAATATACTTGATTGCCTTGATTAAAACAGGTTTGCATAGTGCGGTGTGGTATGTGTATGGTTTTTGCATCTTGTACGACATCTTCGCCACGTCCTTTGGTACGAAATACGCCTATAATTTGAAAAAATACGCCTCTAATGCTAATATATTCGCCTAATGGATTTTTTGTATTATTTTCTCCAAAAAATTGTTTTATGATTTCTTCGCCTACTACTGCTACTTTTCTGCGTTCTGTGATGTCTTTATTATTCAAAAAACGACCTTTCAAAATATCCATTTTTTTCAAATATACATAATCAGGATAATCACCCATTACATCAAAAACTGCAGATTTGCTTTTATAATTGACAGGGGAAGCGTCCATACCATTGCGAGGACAAAGTACGCCAATCTCTGGAATTTGATTGCGAAGTGCCTCCACATCTTCGGTATTAAAACGAATAAAACGCCCTGCTTTTAATCCTTTGTAGGGTTCGCTGGTTTTGTTTGACCACACAAAAATACTATTTGCTGCAATGTCTAAGGTACTTTTTACGCCATTTTCCAATCCGCTACTTGCCCCAAGCATTACCACCAACATAAATATTCCCCAAAATACCCCAAAACACGTGAGTATGGTGCGTAATTGGTGTTTGCGAACTGAGGCATATATTTCTTGCCATTTGTCAAGGTCAAACATAGATAATTATGAATTAGGAATTAGGAATTGAACAGCCAAAGTTTGAATCAGGATTTACAGGATTATAGGATTGGCAGGATTAAATACAAATTAAACTTTTAAACCTTGAACCTTAAACTTCCTAAGTTTTGTACTTTGTTTTTGATAAAAATTACAAAAACGTGTAAAATATTTGTAAAAAAGTGTTAAAAAATCAAAAAATACGAAAAATAAGGGTGTTGTTTGCGTATTTTTGTGGTTATGTTGTTGGAATAGAAAATATAAAAATTTGTATTTATCTTTGTATTTTAATTTTTTGGTTCTAAGTGAATTTACTTGAAAAGAGGATTTTTAAAAAATTTGGGATAATAAAAAAACTTAAAGGAAAGCAAATCTTATCATTTTCATAAAATTTTTAGTGTATCTAAATCCCCTAGCAAT
>JAAFIN010000057.1 GCA_013297825.1 Cytophagales bacterium | reverse complement strand
ATTCATAATTATTCGTGTTTTTGTTTCTTTTTCATTCTTAGATTAAGCAATTCAACGCACAATGAAAATGCCATTGCAAAATAAATATAACCTTTTGGTACTTCAATTTCTTTGTGGTTAAATTCCACAGATTCAGCAATTAAAAGCATACCAATCAATAACAAAAACGACAAAGCAAGCACTTTTACAGTTGGATTATTTTCTACAAAATCACCTATAAATTTCGCAAAACCTAATGTCAATAAAACAGAAAGCAACACCGCAGCAATCATTATTTCTACATCTTTTGCCAAACCTACTGCAGTAAGCACTGAATCAAGCGAAAATATTACATTCAATACAAGAATTTGAAAAATTGCACTTCCAAATGACATATATTTTTTTACGACGCTTCCATTTTCACCCTCTCCACCGTGATGATGTTCGTCCAATCCTTCCACTTTTGCGTGAATTTCTTTGGTGCTACTATATATCAAAAAAAGTCCTCCCAAAAGCAAAACAACGCCTTTTTGAGAAATATTGATGTGATTGGAGCCAAGTGTCAAACTCACAAGTTCGCTTTTCAAACCTATCAACCACGTAATTCCCAACAACAACAAAATACGAGGCAATACCGCCAATACAAGCCCCCAATTACGTGCTTTATTTTGGGATTCAGGGGCTACTTTTGCAGAAAGAATTGCAATAAAAACAATGTTATCAATACCCAAAACCACTTCTGTAAGTGTAAGCGTAATAAGACTTATTAGGTTATCAACAGTAAATAAATAATCCAATGAAGTGGATAAAAATAATACGCTTGCAAGTGGCAACATAATCTAAACTAAATTTTGAGGTAAAAAAAGGAAGTAAATTTCTTGTAAAATTTTTTATAAAAAATTAAAAGTAAAAAATATTTTTGAAAATTTTTTATACAAAAATATAAATTCTTTTCAGATTTTCAAAAAAATTTAAGAAAAAGGTATAAGGAAAAAGGTGTAAGGAAAAAGTTGTCAGAAATTAGGTATCAAAAATTTATATTTTTAAAATTTTAAAAATAGGTATAAAACCCAACTTTATTGATGTTTTTTATCAATAAAGTTGGGTTTTATACCTGAATTTTAGAAAATACATTTTAAATTTTAAATTTTTAACTTTTTCATCTTTCTTTTCGCTCAGGTCGTTCAAAATTTATGGCTTTTGTTTCCATTTTCATTGAGTTTCCTTCCAAATCCACTAAATCAAATACAATACTATATTCTTTTTCCTCCCCAAATCCAAAACTTCCTGAACACATTCCGTGTCCAATGACAATATTTCCTTTTGGATTTTTATCATTTAGGGCATCAAATAAATATGTTTTAGCTACATTTGTTTTTTTGTTGGTAATTGTAGCCTTGATATAATAATCTGAATTGCTTTTTATTTTGGCAGAAAAAATAACTTGAATGGCAGGGCCACAACCAAATTCTTCATAATTTTTTTCACCCACAACAGGTAAATTCTCCCAAGTTGTAATATTTTTGTTATTTTTTTCTTTTGTGTTTTCTTCTATTTTCCAAATTGGTTTTTCAGTTTTGTTGTTAGTTGTGTTATATTTTGTAAAAGTATGGTATTCATCTTTTGGTTCATAATTTTCAATAACTAATTCGTAAGTTTCGCCTATTTTTAAGGTTTCCACAGGTTCTAAAACCGCTTGTAATGTACCATAACCTTCATTTACAAATTTTACTTTTAGCTTTACTTTGTGATTACCTGATTTCAAAAAAATAGGATATTCTTTTTCCAAGCCACGAATAATAAAATTTGCACCACCAAAACCTTGAAAAATAATGATACCTTTTGGCGTTAATGTATTTTTGGAAGGATAAAAATGTGTATGCCAATCACTACATTCTGCTTTTAAATAATTGACAAAAGCAAAACAGCTTAGGAAAAATAATAAAAATATTGTTTTCATTTTGGAAAAGTTTTTTTTGGTTTTAAATAAAATTAAAAAATTACCTGCTTTTTTCAACAGGAGCCTCAAATGTGATTGGTTTGGTTTCCATTTTCATTGATTTTCCTTCTAAATCCACTAAATCAAATACAATGCTAAAATCTTTGTCAATGCCAAAACCAAATTCACCTGAACACATACCGTGTCCTATGGCTATTGTTTCGTCATACAAAGCATTGAACAAATAACTTGACACATATTTTGTTTTTGTGTTGGTTAGGGTTGCTTTGACATAATAACCTGAATTACTTTTTATTTTGGTAGAAAAAATTACGTGAACAGAGGGACCACAACCAAATGCGGTAAATTTTTTTTCTTTTACAGTAGGCAATTTTTGCCAAATGGTTTCATTTTTTACCCCTTCATTTTTTGAATTTTCCACTATTTTCCAAATAGGTTTTTCGTATTTAATGGTTTTTTGATTGTATTTTTGGATATTGTGAAATTCATCTATTGGCTTATAATTTTCAACGATAAACTCATATTCTTCACCAACTTTTAACGGTTCAGTTGGTTCTAAAACCGCCTGTAATGTGTTAAAACCACGATAAATTTCTTTTATTTTCAAAGCAACTTTGTGATTGCCTGATTGCATAAAAACAGGATATTCTTTTCCCAAACCATTTACTATTTGGAAAGCACCTCCATAACCTTTAAAAACAATAATACCTTTTGAAGTCAAAAAACTATTTGATGGATAAAATTCTGTACTCCAATCACTACATTTGGCTTGTACAAAATTTGTAAAAATAAAAGAAATTAGGGCAAGAATAAATATTGTTTTTTTCATTAGTTTAAAAATTTTATGTGTAAAGAATGTTTTATGTTTTTAGTTGATTACTAAGTTTGTAAAAATATATTACAAAAAAAATGTGTTCTTTTATGATTTTAGTAATTCCCATTTTTTAGTCTTTTTCTATTTTTAGTAAAAAATAAGGATTATTTTTGGTTATTTTGTGCTTTATTAAGAACTGACCACTTTTGATTACATATTCCAAAAGTATTATTTTTATTTAAAATTACTTACAAAGATGAATTTTTTTAAAATATCTTGTATTTCTATTGCATTATTTGCAATAAGTTGCACCAAAACAACAAAAAAAAATACAGAAGAACACGACCACGACCATCACAACCACGAAGAAAAAGCTATTATCACACTTACCAAAGACCAAATTACACAAATTTCGTTAAAAACACAAGCATTAGACACTGTACTTGCGGGAAAAGAGGTTTTGGCAACAGGCTTGGTTGATGTGCCACCTGAACAACTCGCAAGCGTGCATAGTGTAACAGAGGGATTTATTCGTAAAATGAATATTTTGAATGGTGATTTGGTGCAACAAGGGCAGATATTAGCGGTATTGGAACACCCAAATTATATACAAATGCAAGAGCAATATCTCCAAATTACAAGCGAATTGCAATATCTTTCACAAGAATTTGAACGTCAAAAGGCTTTACAAGTAGAAAATGCCAACGCAAAAAAGCAATTTCAACGCACAGAAGCAGATTTTAATATTCAAAAAACCAAACAAAGTGCTTTAGCGTCCCAGCTTGAATATTTGGGCATTTCTCCCCAAAATATTTCCCCAAAAAATCTCCAAAAACAAATATTTATTTATGCACCTTTGCGTGGTTATGTGAAAAATGTAAAAGTAAATTTGGGTAAATATGTTACGCCACAAGATGTGATGTTTGAGCTTGTAGGTGATGGACACAAGCATATTGAGCTAAAAATTCCTGAAAAAGATGCTTTATTGATAGAAAAAGGGCAAAAAGTATATTTTAAATCACCTAATTCTACAAATGAAAAAATGGAAAAACGTGAAATAGAAGGACACGTTTTTTTAGTTGGAAAAACCATAGAAAATACGCCCAATATGCCCAAAGTCGTTTTTGTGCATATACATTTTGAAGATGAAAGTCAGGAAAAAGATTTTTTGGTGGGAATGTATATACAAGCTCGCATACAAATTGCACCCAAAAAACATAGCTCTTTGCCTAATGATGCCATCGTGTATGAAGGCAAAAAACCTTTTATTTTTGCAGAAATTGCCAAATTGCAGTATGAGCGTATTCCCATTGAAATTATTGGTGAAACCCCCAAAGGAACCGCTTTTAATATGTCATCTTCCAACCAAAAATTTGTTACAAAAGGTGCAAATTATCTGCAAGCACACCTAAAAGCACAATCACAAGAGGATTTGGGACATGGACATTGATAATGGTAAATGGTGAATGAAACAGCCTTTTTTAATGGTAAATGATGAATGTTAAATGTTGAATAAAATAGCCAAATCTCATAATTTCAAATAAAAAACGCTCATTTTGTAAAAATGAGCGTTTTTTTCTGATACCTATTTCTCAGGCAATTGTTTCTGTTTCTCCGTCCAAACGCTTGGAGGGTTTCAAACCCTCCAAGCGTTGAAATCGTCTATATTTTTAATAAAATTTATTTTTTGCGTAAAAAAATTACTAAAAAAATAATAAAATTTGGTGTTTTTTAGAAAAAATTGCCCCTGTCTATTTTCTGAATCCTGATACCTATTTCCTGATACCTTATTTTACCCTACACTTCCCTCCAAAGAAATTGCCAAAAGTTTTTGGGCTTCCACTGCAAATTCCATAGGAAGTTGATTTAAAACCTCTTTTGCATAGCCATTTATAATAAGAGCAACCGCAGTTTCGGTACTCATACCACGTTGATTGCAATAAAATAATTGGTCTTCTGCGATTTTGGAAGTGGTAGCTTCGTGTTCTACGGTTGCAGATGGATTTTCTACTTCAATGTATGGGAAAGTATGCGCACCGCATTTATCACCCATTAACAAAGAATCACATTGCGAAAAATTACGTGCATTTTCAGCACGTTTAAATATTTTTACTTGACCTCTGTATGAATTTTGGCTTTTGCCTGCTGAAATACCTTTTGAAACAATGCGACTACGTGTATTTTTGCCAATATGAATCATTTTTGTTCCTGTATCAGCTTGTTGATAATGGTTTGTAACCGCAACAGAATAAAATTCGCCAATAGAATGGTCGCCTTTCAAAATACAGCTTGGATATTTCCAAGTAATCGCAGAACCTGTTTCTACTTGTGTCCAAGAGATTTTGGAACGCACACCTGCACAAATTCCTCTTTTTGTTACAAAATTA
The DNA here is from genome assembly GCA_013297825.1 of Cytophagales bacterium. Lineage (GTDB taxonomy): Bacteria > Bacteroidota > Bacteroidia > Cytophagales > Microscillaceae > JAAFIN01. Next base: position 18,552 of record JAAFIN010000057.1, on the reverse strand, counting down.
TAAATTCCACCTTTACCATTTTTATCACCAGGATACCAATTTTGTACGGTAGAATATTTTATTTCTGCATTATCAAACGCCAAAAGTTCTACCACAGCAGCGTGTAATTGGTTTTCGTCCCTTTGCGGAGCGGTGCAACCTTCCAAATAACTTACATAACTTCCTTCATCTGCAATAATCAAAGTACGTTCAAATTGTCCTGTGTTGGAGGCATTTATGCGAAAATAGGTGGAAAGCTCCATTGGACACCTTACGCCTTTTGGAATATAACAAAAAGACCCATCACTAAATACCGCACAGTTCAACGCTGCAAAATAATTATCTTCCACAGGCACCACACTTCCCAAATATTTGCGGATGAGTTCAGGGTGTTCTTGCACCGCATCACTCAAAGAACAAAATATTATTCCGAGTTCTCCTAATTTAGCCTTAAAAGTTGTAACAACTGAAACGCTATCAATCACTGCATCAACCGCAACACCAGAAAGGCGTTGTTGTTCGCTCAAAGAAATGCCTAATTTATCAAAAGTAGCCCTAAGTTCAGGGTCAATATCGTCCAAACTACCTACTACTTTTTTTTGCTTAGGTGCAGCGTAATATATAATATCTTGAAAATCAATATCAGGGAAATTTACATTTTGCCAATTAGGCGGAGTCATTGCTTTCCATTTTGCAAAAGCGTCTAATCGCCATTGCAAAAGCCATTCAGGTTCATTTTTTTTTGCGGAAATAAATCTAACGGTATCTTCTGTTAAGCCTTTTGGGGCTGTGTCGTTTTCAATATTGGTTTCAAAACCGTATTTATAATCGGAATTGATATGTGCTTCTAAAACTTCGTTTTGTTGGCTCATTTTTAAGAATTAGGAATTAAGAATTAGGAATTAAGAATGAAAAACAAAAAGATTGTGTCATTCTGAAAGAATCTGGCTGTTTTGTATTTTTATACATCATTTTTTGCAAAATTACAACAAAAAAAAGACAAACAATGTTTTGTGTAAAATAAAAAATTTAAAAAATTAAAAGGTAAAAATTAAAAGAAATGTATTTTTTCAAAAAAAAGCATTTATTTTTGTCTTAAATAATATAAAATACAGGTTAAAATATTTAATTAAACCTTTTTGAATCTTAAACTTTAAACCTTGAACTTTTTTAATGATTTTTTCAACTATTTCTGACTTACGCACACATTTATTGCCTTTGCGTATTAGCCAAAAAATTGGTTTTGTGCCTACAATGGGCGCACTGCACGCTGGACATTTGGCACTTGTAGAAGAAGCATTACGCCAAAATGAGATTGTGGTGGTGAGTATTTTTGTAAATCCAATACAATTTAATAATCCAGAAGATTTGGCTAAATATCCACGTACTTTGGAAAATGATGCAACATTATTATATCAAATTTCGGATAAAATCCTTATTTTTGCACCAAACGAAAAAGAAATGTATGCCCAAAAAACACAAATTGCGTTTCAATTTGGAGCTTTGGAGCAAGTAATGGAAGGGAAATTCAGAAAAGGACATTTTAGCGGTGTAGCAACTGTGGTAAGCAGATTATTTCATATTGTAATGCCTGATAATGCGTATTTTGGACAAAAAGATTGGCAACAATGTTGTGTAATTAAACAAATGGTTGATGATTTGATGTTTCCTTTGCAACTGCATTTTTTGCCAACTTTGCGAGAAATCACAGGACTTGCAATGTCCTCACGTAATACACGCCTTTCTGCACAAGCACGCACAGATGCCAAATGTGTATATGAAGGACTTTTATTAGTAAAAAATTATATTTTGAATAATATAGGAAAAGAAAACCATATTTTGGAAAAAGGACAAGAAACAGGTCTTAATTTCTATAAAAGTACAAAATTTGAAGTAGAATATTTGGAAATTTACCAAAAATTTAGCCTTATTCCAATGCCCTCCAAAGATTATATGACTGATATTCCAATGGGGGTGTGTGTAGCAGGTTATATGGAAGGTGTAAGATTGATTGATAATATAATGGTTTAAAAAGTTTAAGGTTCAAAAAGTTCAAGGTTTAAGAAATGAATTAAAAAAAGGTACTTTTTATACATATTATTATGATTTTTATGTAAAGTACAGGCATTTATGCCTGTGAAACTCCATTAAAATTTACTTGTCCCATACATTTTATTACATAAATTTTTGGTTTTAGATTTTGTTTAATTTTTTTGTATTTTTGTAAAAAATAAAACCTTAATTTATGGGATATAGCAATTATAAAAGTTTGAAATTAACTTTAGAAAAATTAAATTTAGAGGAAACAGACGAAGTCCTTTTTCCTTCTATTGACCTTGTGCAACCTTCTGAATGGCTTTTGCAAAGTTTAGCATTGGCAAAACGTATTCCTTTAACAAATGAAAAAAGCAAGTCAGAACGCATTATTTCACCTATTTTGACCGAAATAGCGGTTTATTTTGATAAACAATTTACAATGTATTCAGGGGAAGATTTAACGGTTGATAGTTCAAAAGATTTATCAGGTGAATGTGATTTTTTCTTTGCCCAACACCCACGCAAAAGCGTGATGCAAGCACCTATCATAACATTTGTAGAGGCAAAAGATGAAGATTTTGAATACGGACAAGCTCAATGTACTGCCCAAATGTATGCGTCCATGCTTTATAATGAACAAAAAAACAAACCTGTTCCTTATATTTATGGTTGTGCGGTTACAGGTGATGTGTGGAAATTTTTAAAATTAGAAAAAGGTAAAATAATTTTAGATACTGAAATTTATTACCTTGTGGAATTACCAAAAATATTAGGCATTTTTCACCAAATTCTAAATAGTTTTTTGAAATGAAAAATTAAATAAAATGAGCATTTTATTGTTTAAAAAAATGGTCAGACCTTCGTAAAATAAAATATGATACAGACCTTTTTTTTATTTGAGCTTTTGAGCTTTTGAGCTTTTGAACCTTTGAGCTTTTGAACTTTAAACTTTTGAACTTTAAACTTTTAAACCTTGAACCTTGAACCTCTTTGGGCTATTCTTGATATTGGCACAAATACCCTAAGCACAATCATTGCCCAAAAAACCGAAAAAAATAAATTTGGCGATAATAAAATCAATATTTTGGCTGAAACTGAAGACACTATTTTTCTTGGGCGTGAAGGATTGGACAAAAAAATAATCACTTCCGAAGGTATCAATCGCCTTTATGTTGCCTTAGAAAAATGTAAAACGCTTTGGGAAAAATACGAAATACCGCTTTCCAACGTAAAAGCAGTAGCAACAAGTGCTATGCGTAATGCAAAAAATGGACAAGCAGTTGCATTGCAAATTTTTGAGGATTTTGGGGTGGAAGTTGATATTATTTCAGGCGAAAAAGAAGCAGAATATATTTACACAGGCGTAAAAGCGTGTTTAGGTTTTTCGGATAAAACGGTGCTTGTGATGGATATAGGAGGCGGAAGTGTGGAATGTATTTTGGGCAATAAAGACCGTATTTTTTGGAAAAAAAGCATTGAAATAGGCGGACAACGCCTCAAAGATAAATTTGGTAAAAATGACCCAATGACTGACATTGACATTCAAAACCTTGACTTTCATCTTGAACTTGCCTTTTCGCCTCTCATAAATGCTTTGCAGAATTATGTTCCTGAATATTTGGCTGGTTCTGCGGGTTGTTTTGAAACTTTAGCATCTTTATATTTGGACATTGATTTTAATGATGAAAAATCAGTACAAATTCCAAAATGCAAAATCAGAACAGAAGAATTTTATAGTCTTTACCAAAAAATTATTAACGCAAATCTTCAACAACGTAGCCAAATGAAAGGAATTTCGCACCGAGCTGAAATGATGCCTTATGCTACATCCTTAGTGAAATTTGTGGTGCAAAAAAGTGATGTGGCTGAAATCCAAGTTTCCAATTATTCGCTTAGAGAAGGATATTTTTTAATGATGAATGGGAAATAATTATGAATTATGAATTAAATAACCTTTTTGATATAAAAAAATAAAAATATTTTTAAAATAATTAAAATAAAATTTGGATAATTAAAATAACTACAAATTTGCCATTAAATTTTGGCTGTTCAATTCATAATTTATCATTCATAATTCATAATTCATAATTTATCATTCATCATTAATTTTGTACTACATCATTCGTCATACAAAGCCAGATATTGCACAAGGAGTGTGTTATGGCATCAGCAATTTAGCCTTAGCAGATACTTTTGAGGAAGAATTTGAACAAATATTGGCGGTATTGCCCACAGAAGAAATATTTTCGGTGGAAAAACCACTGCCTATTTACAGCAGTCCATTGCAACGTTGTGCAATTTTAGCAAAAAATTTAGCTAAAAAAATGCCAGAAAATAACAACCAAATTATCACAGATGCACGCCTGCAAGAAATGAATTTTGGGGATTGGGAAATGCGTGCTTGGGCAGATATTCCTGAAAATGAGTGGAAAATTTGGAAAGATGATTGGGTAAATACGCCTCTACCTAATGGCGAATGTCAAAAAATGGTGTATGACCGTGTGGTTGCTTGTGTAAATGAAATCATTGCCCAAAATCCAAAGGGAGCAATTATTGTAACACATTATGGCGGAATTGTGAATATTTTAGCACATTTTTTTGAAATGCCTCTAAAAAATGCGTTTAGATACGAATTTACTTTTGGAGCAGTCATCAAAATTACCAAAAAAAGTGCTAATTTTGGTGAGGACTTTGTAAAAATTAAAATTTTGAAAAGCTAAACTTTTTAAATTTTCTTGAAATTTTAATCATAAAAAAAAACTTTTTTTCAAAAAAAAATGTAATTTTGATAAGATTTTGTCGTACTTATATTTATAAAAAACATATTCTCAACAAAATATTTTTTTTCCTAAAATAATAACCAAATAAAATATTTCAAATAAAATATTTAACTCCTATGAAAAAATTATTTCTGCCTATTATGCTTTTTGCTTTTGTGGCTGTGTCAATGCTTTTAGCATTTTCTCCAAAAAACTACAAGAATGAAATTAAAACAAATGAAATTGATGCAAATGAAATTTCATCTACTAATAATCTTGTGTGGGTTACCAATTATAAAGAAGCTGTAAAAAAAGCTAAAAAAGAAAAAAAACGTCTTTTGCTTAATTTCACAGGGTCTGATTGGTGTGGCTGGTGCATTCGTTTGGACAAAGAAGTTTTTGGCAAAGCTGATTTTGTAAAATATGCAAACCAAAAATTGGTGTGCGTAAAATTGGATTTTCCACGCAAAAAACAACTTTCACAAGCTGAACAAACCCAAAATTATGACCTCCAAACCAAATATAATGTAGAAGGTTATCCTACTGTATTGCTTTTGGACAGTAATGAATCACTTTTATTGAGTACAGGTTATCAAGCAGGTGGTGCAAAAAAATACATTGAGCATTTGGAAAGTAGTGCAAGAAATTAATTGTTGCCAATCATAAAATAAAATTTTTAAAAAGTTCAAATACATAAAATTAAATTTTGGGTGTTTGAACTTTTTTATTTATTTTCCAGCATTTTTTTTAAGAAATATATCGTAAAAATGAATAGTAAAAATAGACAAAAAAAATAAACAAAATGGTGCAGTTTTTGGATAACAAAAATGAAAATATTTTTATATTATATCAATTTTAAGAAAAAAATGATAAAAATATGAATAATATTGCGATTGGAAATACCACAAACTTATAAGAAAGACAAACCAACAAATACATAAAATTATGCTTTACATAAATCTAAAAACATACATTTTTTTAATATTTTTATCTATAAATTTTAACTTTTTTAATGCAAAAATTTTTGCCCAATCTGCACAAGAATTTTACAAACAAGGAAATTTAGCATTTCAACAACAAGATTTTACCAAAGCAATCGCAGAATATAATCAGGCAATTAACGCAGATAAAAGTTTTGCTCCTGCACATCACAATCTTGGCAGTGTGTATTATTTGTTGGGCGAACCTGAAAAAGCCTTACAATATTTTGACCAAGCCATCAAACTTGCCCCAAAAGATGTAGAAAATTACAACAGCAGAGGTGCGTTATTTTTGGCACAAAGAAATTTTAAAAATGCAGAAAAAGATGTGCAAACTGCTTTAAATCTTAATACAAAATCGCCCAAAACGCAAGAACTTTTGGGACTTTTGCGTAAAGCCCAAAACAAAAAAGAAGAAGCCTGTAAAGCGTGGCAAGAAGCAAAAAAATTAGGTAGCAAAGATGCAGAAGATTATTTGGAAAAATATTGTGGTATCAAAAAAAATGCTCCTGTGGAAGTAAAAACACAAAATCCAACAGACAAAAAGCTCAAAACTTTTGAGGATTTTATGCAAGCAGGTAACAAAGCCCTTGAACAACGTGCATACAAAGATGCACTTTCTCACTTTGAAAAAGCTACACAACTTAATAAAAAATCTCCTGATGCTTTTTTTGGGTTGGGTGGTGCTTATCACGCTTTAGGCAATTATGATTCAGCTTGCAAAGCCTGGCAACAAGCCAAAAAATTTGGTCATACCAAAGTAGAACAAATGATGGAAGGTGTTTGTGATAAGTAATTAGGAATTTATAGTGATTTTTATTTAATTATCCAAATTTTATTTTAATTATTTAAAAAATAATTTAAAATAAAAATTATGATATTGTTTAATTATTTCATTTACCATTTACCATTCACCATTAAAAAAAATGACTCATCAAGAACGCATTTATCTCGCTCAAAAAGCACTTTTAGGTGTTTCTATAGGTGATGCTTTTGGTGATAAATTTTTTGGAGATTATGATTTTATTTTAGAAAAAATAGAAAAAAAAGAAATTCCAAATGCAGAAAATGAAAATTTAGAAAATATTTTTTGGGAATTTACAGATGATACAGCAATGTCCATTGCGATTTTTGAAGAATTGAAAGAAAAAGCAGATATTGACCAGATAAATTTAACAAAAAAATTTATTAAAAATCATAATTTAGACCCAAATAGAGGTTATGGAGCAACATTAAGACGTACTTTGAGAGAAATGCAAGAAACAGAAACCACAGAATGGGAAAATATTGCCAAAAATTCTTTTGAAGGACAAGGTTCTATGGGAAATGGGGCTTGTATGCGTGTATGTCCAATAGGTGCTTTTTTCTTTGATGACCTTGAAAAAGTAAAAATATTAGCCAAAAAATCTTCTGAAACCACACATTACAACATAGAAGCCTCCACAGGTGCGATTGCAATAGCCATCACAACAGCATTGGCAACGAAAATTGGTAAAGAAGATGAAGATAACAAAGATTTATCACAAACTTTTGTAAAAAACTATGCGGATTTTGTGGATATTATTTTGTCTTATTTACCTGATTGTGATACAAAATCAAAAATCGCAAAAACAAAAAATGTAATGCCAAATTATCACATAGAAACCATAAAAACTATGTTGGGCAATGGAACACAGATGACCGCACAAGATACAGTTCCTTTTGTGATTTGGTGTGCAGGGCATTATTTGTGTGATTTTGAAAGTGCTTTGTGGAAAGCAATTTCTATTTTGGGTGATAGAGATACCATTTGTGCAATGGTAGGAGGAATTACCATAATGAGTTCAAAAAAAGAAAAAATACCTCAAAATTGGATAAATTCAGTTGAAAAATTTGAAAAAAGTATTTTTTGTGAAAAATAGAAAGTTCAGATGTTTTATTAGCTTCTTGCTAAGTTGTAAGATTTTGTATGTTTTAAAATTTTTTCTAAAATTTAAAAATAATTCATAAAATTATCACAAATTTGCAAAAATTTTTATACAAATAAGAAACAAACAATGAAAAAAGATACTGAAAAAATAATCATAGGAATAGACCCAGGCACCAAAATAATGGGTTTTGGTATTATAAAAATAGAAAATAAAATCCTTTCTGTATTGCATTATGGCGTTATTCACCTCAAACAATATGATAACCACGCCCTAAAACTCAAAAAAATATACGAAAGAATTACAGAACTTCTCAATATTTATGCCCCTGATGAAATGGCATTAGAATCACCATTTTATAGCAAAAATCCACAAGTTGCCCTAAAACTTGGCAGGGCACAAGGTATGGCTATGGCTACTGCTTTGGCAAAGGAAATTCCTGTGAGTGAATATGCTCCTCGCAAGGTCAAACAAGCAGTTACAGGAAATGGTGCATCTTCCAAAGAACAAGTAGCTGAAATGGCAAAACTTTTATTGAATATCAACAAAGACGAAAATATTATTATTGATGCAAGTGATGCATTGGGTGTGGCAATTTGTCATCATTTTGAAAGTACAAAAATTGTTCCTACGCCACAATCTTCGCCTGTTTCACGTTCTCAAACGCCTAAAAAAACCTCTTGGGAAAATTTTATAAAAGATAATCCAAATAGGGTAAAATAAAGCGTTTGGGTTCAAAGTTTAAGGTTTAAACAAAATTATTTTTTTCGTTTTTCGTAAAGTTTTGATGTTTTTTATCAATTTTTAGACTTTATTTTAAAAACTATGTTGTAAAAAATTATAAAAAAAATGTTTTTTTCCTTTTAATTTATTTTCTGTATTTTTGGTGGTTATTTCAAATTATTTTAATTTGGAATTTTTAACGTATGATATTTTTATTATTAAGAAAATTTTATGAAATTTTTTACAAATTATTTTTTTATCCTTTTATTTTTATTTTTTCAAAATTTTATTTTTTATAAAAATCTTTTTGCACAAAAAGATACCATAAAATATAATGTAGAAGCCAACACAATCGCCCAACTTATAGCAGGACTTCCCATAGAAAGCGATAAAATAACCGAAAATGCTACCACAAAGCAACACGCAAAGATTTTTGCAGAAAATTGGGATAAATTGGAAGATGCACGACTTAGCAAATTGCGTACTTGGCGTGATAATGAACTCGCTGAAATTAACCAAAATACCAGCACATTATTTTATCCTTTTGCAGGCCCTGATTTTTTGAATGCTTATATTTTGTTTCCTGATGTTGATAATTATTTGCTTTTTGGTTTGGAAAAAACAGGAGAATTGCCTAAAATTGAAGATATGAAAGGCGTTTTTTTGCAAAATTATCTGGCAAATGTAAGAAGTTCTTTGTCTGAAATTTTTTCAAGAAATTACTTTATTACACGCAATATGATGCAAAATGTTTCTGCCAATTTAAAAGGCGTTTTGCCTGTGATAAGTGTTTTTTTGGCAAAAACAGACAATCAAATTATCAAAATTCAGAAAGTTTTTATTGAAAATGCGGATAAAATAACCTACACTTCTTTAAAATTTCAAAGCAAATATAATTTTGTAAATGGACTTTATATTGAATTTAAAAATAAGAAAAAAAATAAAATTCAAAAATTATATTATTTTGGCACGGATTTTCAAGATAAAGCAATGGTAGGAAAACAGGATTTGGTAAAATTTATAAAAACCTTTGAACAAGTTACTACACTTACTAAATCAGCGTCTTATCTACTACACGGAGGAGATTTTAGCACAATTCGTAATTTGGTGCTTTCGCAAAGCAATGCAGTTGTGCAAGATGACACAGGAGTTCCTTATCGTTATTTTAAGCCTGCAGAATGGGAAAGCCAATTTTATGGAAAATATGCTCGTCCTGTAAAGGATTTTAATTATGGTTATCAAAATGATGTTGCCCAAAAATTCAATACAGACAAAAGCATCAAGTCTATCAATTTTACATTTGGGTATCATTGGTGGACTGATAAATCAAGCGTATTTAAGTATGTGAAAAAGAAGAAATGAATTATAAATTAGGAATTAGGAATTAGGAATGAAATACAAAAATACATTTTTCAAGTTTTAAACTTTGAGCTTCAAACCTTAAACTTTGAACTTTGAACCTTAAACTTTAAACCTTAAACTTTAAACCTTAAATTTTTAAATAATGGAAAAAAAATCACAATTATTTTTAACACTTTTTTTAATATTTTTTGCACAAAATGCTTTTGCACAAAAAGATAGTGCTTCTACACCTGTTACTTCACGTTTGGCAGAAAGCCTCAAAGTAGGTTTTTTGTTGCAAACACAAGCAACTTATATTCAAAATAAACCACAAATAAAATCAGATGATAGTAATTTGTGGGAAACACAACTCCAACTTTGGCGTGCTAATATCCTTCTCACAGGAAAAATTACCGAAAAAACAGGTTTTTTTGCCCAAACAACTATTTTAAGCCCACTTGGTGCAATAGGTGGAAATACAAAAAACACACAATCACCAAATTTTATTTTGCTTGATGCACAACTTGAACACGAATTTAGTGAAAATGCGTTTCTTTATGGTGGTATGCAACTTGTGAATATCAACCGACAAGGTTTGCAAGCACCTGGTACGCTTTTGGGCTTGGATTTTGGTTGGCATCAATATCCACATTTATTTGCAAGCGGTGGAGGTAATGCAACTGTAAGTGCTTTGCAAAATAATTTTGGGCGTGATATAGGCGTAAATTTTAGAGGTTATTTGTTGAGTGAAAAATTGGAGGTTCGTGCAGGTGTTTTTAGAGGTGGAGCAGTAAATGGAGCAAGAAGTGGATTGAGAGGTGCTTTGCGTTTGAATTACAATATTTTTGAGGAAGAAAAATCGCATTATTATACAGGGCAATCTATGGGCGAGAAAAAAACCTTAGCAATAGGTGCAGGAATTGATGTGCAGGAGGATTATATGAATATTGCAGGTGATGTATTTTTGGATTTGCCTTTGGGACTTGATGATAATGCACTCACTTGGAGCAGTAGCATTATGCAAATGACAGGAGGTAATAGCACAAAACCAAATACATACGCAGGTCTTATTCCTAATCAAACCATCTTTTTTTCAGAAGTAGGTTTTTTGTTTAAAGAATTAAATTTGCAACCTTATATCAAATATGAAGGTGTGCAATATAATGTTTCTGATAATCAATTTTTGGTTTCGCAAGATTTCACAAGATTAAGTACAGCCACACCATTACAACCTGCCCCATTATTGCCAAGTGCAACAAAAGACAATTTTAATACAATGATGAGTACTTCACGTTGGGGTGTTGGGCTAAATTATTATTTTGAAGGCAATAATCACAATCTTAAACTTCAATACGAAAATGTATCTTATGGACAACGCAATGCAGGTGAATACACCACACAACAAGGTGGAGAATTTAAGTTACAATGGACATATTTTATGTTTTAAAAGCCCCCTAACCCCCAAAGGGGGGATTTTTTAAATTTATAAAAAAATCCTTTTCTTCGTCTGAAGAAAAGGATTTTTTGTATTTCATTCACTATTAAAGTTCCCCCTTTGGGGGTTAGGGGGCTTTATTCATCATTATTTTTCCATTTTCCCTAAAAACTCGTGGATTGTGTTTTTTTCTGCCAAATCCACATATTTTTTGTTAATATCACGTTCAGAGGAGCTGATTAACATTTTTTCGCAGGTATTTTCAGAAACAATTAGGACAATAAAATCACGTTTATTTTTGAAAAATTTAATGGCGTGAGCAGTTTTAAAAGGGCATTTTTTTTGTGATTTTTCTAAATAATTGCCTTTTTCCAATACAATTTTTTTGAGGTCAGCACTTTGCTCATCTACAAAATTTAATTTTTTTAAGACTTTAAAATCTTCAAAATAGATTTCTTTTTTGTCGTGTTGTTTGTGTGGTGTGGCTATATTTTCAAGTGTAAAAATTTCAATTTCTTTGGCATCTTCAATAATATGCGTATTTTCCAAAAAAATAGGGTGTTTTTCTTTGGGCGTATTATATGCACACAAAAACAAAAGAAATATAAAGGAGTATATTTTCATATAATTAGAAATTAGGAATTGGGAATTAGGAATGAAACAGCAAAAGTCTGAAACAGGATTTTCAGGATTTGAGGATTAACAGGATTAAATACAAATAGTATCAGGATTTTCAGGATTAAAGGATTAGCAGGATTGAACTTTTAAACTATTAAACCTTAAACTTTTTGAACCTTGAACTTTTTGAACCTTGAACTTTTTGAACCTTGAACTTTTTAAACCTTTTAAAGTTTTCCAACTTTTGTAAAATTCACAGGATTTTGTGGTTGGCAATCAGAACAAGATTTTGCTTTGTATTGTGTACTTTTTGTGGTATTTGTAACAATGTCGTACCAACTTGGGGCTTCATTGCTCATATATCCAATTTCTTCTTTGAGTGCTTGCACAAAACTCAATGTCATAAATCCACCGCTTGCATTACACCAAGAATATTCGCCTGGACTGCTTCCTGTTATCATTACATTTCCTTTATTATTCAGAAATAAATCCCTTAATTTTTGAACTTCTGCACCTTGAAATGCTCTTGCACCCATAAAATTGGTACTTGTCATTTGATTTCTTCCCACATCAGAATTACAACAATCACTTAATATTAGATTGAGTCTTGCACCTTTTTTATTGAGTGTGTTATATACATCAGAAAGTGCTACTGTGGTGTTTTCGTCAAGGCGTGTATAGGAAGAATAACGAAAATCAAGTTGTGGATATTTATCTGTTTGGTCACTCCATCTAAAACCGTGACCACTATAATAAAAAACAACAATGTCATTTGGGGCAGGTTTGAAAGCATTTAGTGTTTTTTCCAAATTTTGTTTGGTAAATTTTTCACCATTCACTTCATATTTTTCCATATTGATATTAAGTGCTTTTGCAATATCTCTAAATTCTCTTTCCATAGTGCGTTGGTCAGTTGCACAACTTTGTCCTATGTCAGGAATTTCAGAATTTACCGCTAACAAAAGATGCAATTTTGGTTTTCCGCCTGCGTTGGTATTTGTGTTATTGTTGTTGTTGTTATTATTATTGTTTGTGTTATTGTTGTTGTTATTGTTGTTATTTGTAACACTTGTGTACATTTTTCTGAGTTGCTCAAATTGTTTTTCTTTTGACCCAAAAAATTGCCTTAAATATTGGTCGTTAAGGTCTTTTGCTTCTACTGCTTTGTAATAATCCACTAAAAGCAATGATTTTTCGTTAAAATCAGGGTCATCAGTAATGTAAGGAAGTTCTGATTTTTTGTCTTTGTCCCAAACCCAAAGCAAATGGTCAGGAATATATTCCTCACCTTCGGATTTTTTGGTAATAAAAGAAGGATTATCACCTTTCATAATAAAATAATGATAACCATTTTCTTCGCCTGTAACGGAGTTATATTTTACATCAACTACACGATATTCTTTTTGGGCATTGTTGTAGCCAACACGCATATAAGCATCTTGTTCATTGAAATACACCATAAAACATTTGTATTTTACATTGTCAGATGTAAAACCAATTTCATACAAGGATTGTGCTTTTGTGTTTTGTGTTAAAAAAAATCCAAAACACAAAAAAATACAATAGAAGTGGGAGAATAGATAATTTTTTTTCATTTTAAATTAGAAGCCCCCTAACCCCCAAAGGGGGAACAAGTCTAAAAGAGGGATATTGTTAAGAGATAATAAGGAATAAGGAATTAAGAATTAAGAATTAGGAATTAGGAATTAAAAATTATGTAGAGAAGTATTTTTTAACAGGTATTTTTGACAATAATACGAATTTTTTTTATTTTTTGGATAAAAAAATATTTCTTTGCAAGAAAATTTAATTTGAAATCAAACAATGATAATATCAAATATGTTAATTTTAAAACTAAATTAAATACTTTTTATTACAATACATTATTCATATTAACAATACATTACGAAAAAACAGCCAAATTACTACATAACAACAATGCTATTGGCTGTTTTATTCAACATTTACCATTCAACATTTACCATTTAAAATGTATTATTTCCTTCATATTTTATTATTTGTTAGCACATTTTTTTTGATGGAAGGTGCTGCTTGGGCTACACACAAGTATATTATGCACGGTTTTTTATGGTCGTGGCATAAAGACCATCACCAACCACACGAACATTTTTTTGAGAAAAATGATTATTTTGCAGTTGTTTTTAGTATTCCTTCCATTCTTACGATAATGGCAGGTTTTGAGATAGAATTTTTGTGGTTTTTGAAATCAATAGGCTTTGGAATATTGGCGTATGGGATTTTTTATGTGGTATTTCACGATATTATCGTGCATAGACGCATCAAAATTAAATTTATTGCAAAAAATCCATACCTAAGACGTATGATAAAAGCTCACCAAGTTCATCACCGTTGCAAGGATAAAAATGGTGCAGAAGCATTTGGTTTTTTGTACGCACCTAAGAAATATAAAGTAGAAGAATAAAAAATGGTAAATGAAATACAAAAAAACCTTTTTTCATTGTGAAAAAAGGTTTTTTTTGTTTCTAAAATAAAGTATAAGAAATTTGCGATTTTTAATATGGATATATTTGACGTTTCACAGGCATAAATGCCTGTGCTTTACATAACAATAAAAAAAATCTGTGAAAATCTGTGTTAATCCGTAAAATCCGTGTTCCAAATTTTATTTTAATTTTCCTCCTTTTTCCTATCATAAAAAATCCTTGCAAACCTAATTTTCATATAAGAATATTCCTCGCCTAACGCAATAAAAGTTTCGCCCAAAGCCAACTCAGGATTTTTATTAAAAAAATGTGAAAGTACGTTTATTTCGTGTTCTGACACATATTTTTTAGGGTCAATGTCATAACCAGCTTCGTATAATTGCGTAATATGTGAGCCAATCGTAACAATACTTAATTCTTTTTTTTCAAATTTATTGCGTGCCTCTGTAATTTCTTGCGGAGAAATGTAATTTTTTTTGTAAAAATGAAATGTTACAATCATTGAAGAACCTCTTATAGTTGTGTTTCCATTTTGATATTGGAGAACAGTATTTCTAATAATTTCATTCACAAAATCCTCCCCATATCTGCGTGCTTTGCCTTCGCTCACGCCTGAAATCTCTTTTATTTGTGCAACATTATAAGGTCGTTGTTTTGCCAATTCCAACAAAACCGCATCATCAAATATAATATGTGGTGCAATGCCTTGTTCGTCAGCCATACTTTTCCTAAAATTTTTTAAGGCTTCAAAAAGTTCATCTTCTGCGATTTGTTTTTGGGTTCTGGTAGGTGTTTTTGGAAATCTTTGTGAAATTGGTGTGTTATTACCTGAATTATTAGAATTATTATTTACAACATTAGAATTTGTGTTTGTGGTTACATTGGGCGTATTATAAACAGGTTTTATGAGGTTTATTTTCATACCATTTTGTAACACACTTTTTGACAAAACACCTGGTTTTAAAGCATAATTATATTGGTAAGCAATCGCAAAAATGCCCATATTCAACATCTGTAAGATATAATCACGCCAATCTGGAAAACTTATATCTCTGCCTGCTCCAAAAGTTTTTATTTCGTGTAATCCTTTATCCAAAATGCTTTTATTTTGTGAGCCACGCAATACTTCTATCAAAGTTTGCATACCTGCAAGCTCTTGTTTTTCATTGAGCATACGAATATGAGCAGAAAGTGCTTTTTGGACAATGAGCGTTCCATCAAAAGTTTGGGGCGGTTGCAAACAAACATCACAATTTCCACAATCTTGGGCTAATTCTTCGTGAAAATAACTCAATAAAATACGCCTTCTGCATATTTTTGCCTCTGCGAAATGTTGCATACGTTCCAATTTTTTGCTTTTGAAGGTATAACGTTCTTCATTTTCTATGGGATTTTGGCGAAACATATCCAACCACGTAATCACATCTGCATAAGAATAAAACAAAAGTGCATCACTTGGCAATCCATCACGTCCTCCTCTGCCTATTTCTTGATAATAACTTTCTATGTTACTTGGCATATTATAATGTATCACAAAACGCACATTGGGCTTGTCAATGCCCATTCCAAAAGCAACCGTAGCACACACGATTTTTACGTCATCTTTTTGAAAAGCCTCTTGTACGCTACTGCGTGCCTGTGTTTCCATTCCTGCGTGATATGCTTTTGCATTATAACCCAAATTAAATAATTTTTCTGCAAGACCTTCCGCACCTTTTTTGCTGTTGCAATAAATAATTCCTGATTGGTCAGGACGCATTTCCAAAAATTGTTTAATTTTTTTCAATCTATCTACGCCTGCATTGATAAGTAGGCGAATATTTGGGCGGTCAAAAGAGGCTAAAAATATTTTAGGATTTTCAAGTTTTAACTGATTAGAAATATCTTCTCTGGTGATTTGGTCAGCAGTTGCGGTAAGTGCAATAAATGTTTTATCAAAAAAAATACTTCTTAAAATGCCTAATTTGGTATATTCAGGGCGAAAATCGTGTCCCCACGAAGAAATACAATGTGCTTCATCAATGGCAAAAAAACTGATATTGATGTGTTTTGATATTTGTTGAAAATCTTGGCTTAAAGCCCTTTCAGGCGAAATATACAATAATTTAAGCGTTCCATTATAAAGTTCATCTTCAACTTGCTTAGATTGTTGTGAATTTTGGGTACTATTCCAATAATTTGCAGAAATATTATTACGTTTGAGTGCTTCTACTTGGTCTTTCATCAAAGCAATCAAAGGCGAAATCACCACACAAACCCCTTCCATAAGCAATGCAGGCACTTGAAAACAAATAGATTTTCCACCACCTGTGGGCATCAACACAATAGTATCTTGCCCATTAAGCACATTTTCAATAATTTCTTTTTGTTGAGGACGAAAATTATCGTATCCAAAATATGTTTTGAGTATGGATTCAGGAGTTTGCATACAAAGTTCAAAGTTTAAGGTTTAAGGTTCAAGGTTTAAAGTTCAAGGTTTAAAGTTTAAGGTTTAAAAATATAACAAAATCCTTATTAAAATCCTGCTAATCCTTTAATCCTAAAAATCCTGATTCAGACTTTGGCTGTTTCATTCATCATTTATCATTTATTATTTATCATTTTTTTTCATAAAATTAGCCAATTGTGTCATTGCAGTTTTTTGTACTTTTTTCCTAAAAAAACCTGTCCAACCCAACAAATAACCCATAAAACCAAGTGCTTGTTTTGACCATTTATAAAAATTAAATTCGTCCAAATGTGCAGATATTTTGCCTTCTTTGTTAAATTCAAAAGATGCGTGAATACGATTTACAACTTTATTGCCTGTTTGCGTAAAAGTATAAGTTGCGACCCAATCTGCTTGTCCTTCGGTGTCGTTGGCAGATACATTTTCAAAAGTAATTTTGAGGTCTTTGCCTTTTTTTATAAGCATTTCCCACATACTACGCACTTGTGAGGCATTGAGATTTTGGAAGGCTTCATCGCTAAACATTGCGTCATCTGCGTAACACGCTTGCATAGTTGCAAAATCACGTTTTGCGAAAGCCTCATAGAATTTTTGAATAAGTAATTGGTTTGGGTGCATTTTTTTTAATGGTAAATGGTAAATGGTAAATGTTGAACGAAACAGCCAACAGCCTTTTTGTTATTTTTAAGTTCAAAAAAATTTCGTAAATTTAATAAAAAAATCCTAAAAATTTTACTCAAAAATCCTGTTAATCTTGAAAATCCTAAAAATCCTGCTCAAAATTTTTGTATTCAATTCTGTTAATCCTAAAATCCTATAAATCCTGTTTCAGACATTGTATTTAATCTTGTTTTATTTTCCTTAAAAAAGGTATTTTTTTCTCTTTAAAAAAGAGAAAAACTTACAAATATGAATAAAAAATTTGGATTTTCAAAAAAAGCTGTTTAAATTTAGCTGTTTTTTGAGAAATTTTTAAAAAATCTTTAAAATTGTTTTAAATTATTGTAATTTTCTATCAATTTTTTTGGTTTGTATAAATAAAATATTTTAATAAGAAAATATTTTGTATGTTTATTTCAAACAAAAACTTTTAAAATAAATTCTTCTTAAAAAATACTTTTTTTAATTTTTTATATAAATATTTTACGTAATTTTTCACTTATCTTTTTTTATTTTTAAAAAAAATAAAGCTAAACAAATGAATTTGCAATCAAAAAAAGTACTGGTGCTTAATCAAGATTATCGCGCCCTTACTACCTGTAACGCTGAAAAGGCGTTTATTCTGGTGTTTTTGAATAAGGCAGAACTTGTAGCAGAAGATGGCTCAAAAGCAATCAATACAATCGCTAACCGTTTTCCAATGCCTTCTATCATCAGGTTGTTCCAATACGTTAATTTGCCATATCGGGGTGTAATCCTTAGCAGGCAAAATGTATTCAAGCGGGACAGTGGTCGGTGCCAATATTGCGGTTCTACACGTGATTTGACACTTGACCACGTATTGCCACGCTCAAGAAATGGAAAGACCTCTTGGGATAATCTTATTACTGCTTGCAAAGGCTGTAATTCACGCAAAGGCGACCGCACACCACAAGAAGCACAAATGCCACTTAGATATGCACCTTACAAACCTTCATTTCTGATGTTTTTGAGGGATTTTTCAGGTAAAATTGACAAAGATTGGGAACCTTATTTGGGTGCAAAATCCTAACGAATGGTGAATTGTAAATGGTAAATGGTAAATTGTAAATGGTGAATGAAACAGCCAAATACATAAAAAATCCACAAATTTTTAATATTAAAAATTTGTGGATTTTTTATTTTTATTAAAGATTTAGGTTGTGTGGTAAAATGTATGA
>JAAFIN010000056.1 GCA_013297825.1 Cytophagales bacterium | reverse complement strand
AAAACTTGGTTTTGCAAGGCTTTTATTAAAAGGAAATCAAATAAAAGCATATTTTGTAGAAAAACCTGATTATTTTTCTTCTGATAGGTTCAAAAAGGTAATGTTTTTTATGCAAAAAAATCCAAAAATAGGAAACTTTAAAGAAGTTCAAAAAAAGCCAATGCTTGTACTCACACCTATCAAAGATATTCAAGTTGCTAAAAAAATTCTTTCGGAAATGTGGAATAATGATAAATGATAAATGTTGAATGATAAATGTTGAATGATAAATGAAACAGCCAATAAAATTATTGCGAAGTCAATAAAACCTTTTGCAGTTAGCAACAAAACACTTGCAGTTAGCAACAAAACACTTGCAGTTAGCAACAAAACACTTGCAGTTAGCAACAAAACACTTGCAGTTAGCAACAAAACACTTGCAGTTAGCAACAAAACACTTGCAGTTAGCAATAATACACTTGCAGTTAGCAATAAAACTCTTGGAGGGTTTTAAAACCCTCCAAGAGTTGAGATAAGAGTTAAAAAATACATACAACAGGCTTTAGTCTGTTGTGCAAAGGCAACAGGATAAAGCCTATTGGTACATTTAAAACTCAAATCCAAAATTCATTTTTAGATGTTTAAACCTATAAGGTTTTTAAAAACCTTATAGGTTTGAAATGCTAAAATTCAAATCCAAAATTCATTTTAAAACTAAAATTTTTGTGCCAAGTATCTTCTGTATAATGTCCATATTTTGCAAAAAGACCAAAACCTAAATTCCAATAGCCAAAACTCGCAAGCTCACTTCTAAGAAGTTTATCCACTAAAAAACCACTTTCTAAGAAAACTTTATTTGGTACTTGAAAATCAAAGCCCAAATGTTGGGAAGCTTTTTCAAAATCACCCCAAAACATATTGTGATGCAAAGATAATTCTGGTTGAAATTGTTTACTTTTGGATTTATACAACAATCGCCCAAAATAATGACTTAAAAATACACCTGCATATTTATCAGTCAAAAATTGGTACAAATCCGCAGTTTGCAAATAACCTTTTACCCACATAGGAAAGCGTGAAGTAACCGAAGGAGCGTGCATTTCACGCATATAAGGCACATCTCCCCACAAAATACCTGTTTTTAAAATGGCTTGTGTCGTCCCAACATATCTAAATTTATACTTGTATTCTGCTTGCCCTTCCAAACGTGTGTATTCATAATCACCGCCCAATGCTGAAAAACCTTTTGTGATATTCACATTAAAAACAGGCACATCATATTGTAACAATATTCTTTGCCCTAATCTCCTGGTATAATTTTGACCTTTGGCATAATGCCATTTAGCACCAACTTCAAAAAATTGATAAAAATGTTGATTATCAATATTTAATAAATCCTCTGTATTTTGGATAAATCTGTAATCGTAAGTTGGTTGATATTGTATGCGTGAAGCAAATAAATAAACTTGGTGATTGCGAATAGGACGCATTTGCGTAAAAACCTCCAATTTGTGCATTTTATCCATACGTTCCGCCAAAATCAAACGAGCAGTTCCAGACGAAAAAAGTGCATCAGGAGCAAAATATTGCGTTTGGGCAGGTTCTTCTATGTCTTTGATGGCATTGATACCAATTTGCCAACCCAAACGGTTTTTTAGGTCAATTTTCATAGATGCACCATATTTAAAATTTCCATCTTTGGTACCATAACCCAAGTACGCACTCCAAAAAAACGGTTTTCCAAAGATTGCCCATTTTTGCATCAATTTCTCGCTACTTTGCAAACCAAAACCAATTCTTAATCCTTCATAACGATTAAATCTTAACATTTGTCTTATATTCAAATCCAAATAACTATTTAATCCAATGCGATTCAAAGCAAATTTTTCTGCAAAATTAAGAATTTTATCTGCCTTGTATTTAGTGCCTAAGCTATCCAAATATTTATAAGTATTTTCATCTCTTTTGTCCAACTTTTCTAATTGCATTGCACGCCAAACGCTGTCTTTTGCCACGTGAGCAGAATCCGAAATTTGTTGTATTTCATCAGAAAAATCTCTTTTGCGAAGCGGTGGATTTAGCAAAATATCTTTGATATATGTCTTGCTTGTAAATACACTATTACGTTTTTCAACTGTTTTATTATTTACTTTTTTTTCAATAAGATTGATATTTTTAAATAAATATTCGCTGTTTAACTGCACAGGAAACCATATTTTGGTGTCGTCTTTTTCTTGAAGTTCTGCATATTGTTGAAATTTAAACGAAATAAAATTTTCCTCCTCTGGAATACTATTGATGCGAATACTTTGCAATCCATAACCTTTGCTATGCACATACATCACACCACCAAGCCCAATAATATTTTTGTCTTTGCGAGGCAAAAATGAAATCACAAAAACCGTATCAGTTTGCTGTAAAATGGTTTGTTCCAAAGAAAAATCATATTTTTCAATACTTCCAATCGCCAAAGGACTTAAATAATCTTTGTCCAAAATTTTTACAAAATCTTGATAAAAACTAAAAGGCTGATTGGCAGTTGCTCCAAAAGCAAAAGGTGCTTTTTTCAACCCTGAAAAACGATTAGCAATGACTTCTTCTTTGTAATAATCCGAAGCTAAAAATTGGCGTATGCTTACATTTTCGGTCAAAAAAAGGTGATGTTTTTTGAGATAATCCTCCATTTCTATATCAGAACTATCCATTTTTATGGTGTCATTTGGTGTTATTTGAATAGGTTTTCCGCTATTTTCTGCACTAAATAATGCTTTGTGATAAGCCTTGTATTGATATGATTTGAGTTTTTGGGGATTATTTTTATTTCTATTTTTGATAGCTTCTTTGATAATTCTGTGGGCTGGATTTGCACCTGCGATAACGACTACTTCACGCATTTGTTCAGGATTTTCAATGAGTGCAATACGCAAAGGTTTTTGAAGTGGTTTGAGGTCATCAATTTGTTTTACTTTGTAGATAAATTTGTGGTAACCTACATACACAAAAACCACTTTTTTGAGCGTGCTACTTTCCACATTGATACTAAATTTTCCATCTAAATCGGTTGTAGTGCCTGTTTCGCCATCATTTACATCAATATTCACAAAAGGCAAAGGTTCTTTGGTGCGGTCATCTATGACAATACCATTGATATTGAGTTTTTGGGCAAAAATATATGAACTTTGAGAAAAAATGCAGGCAAAAAAGCATACAAAAAATATTATTTTGCAAAATAATATTTTGTATTTATTATTAAAAAAAGTGTTTTTCAAGAAAATTTTTAAACTAAAATATAACATAAAAATATAAGTTAAAAAAAATGCAGTTGCAAAGATAGTTTTTTTTGTAGAAAATGCTTAAAACAATGTGCAAAATTATTGTTATTTGGCTTTTAAACTATTCACTTTGGTTAATAAGGAACAGGTAAATTTTAATGTGGGTATGTTTGATAATTCACAGGCATAAATGCCCGTGCTGTACATAAAAATAAAAAAAGAAATCCGTGAAAATCTGTGTTAATCCGTAAAATCCGTGTTCCAAACTATCCATTTTATTTTTCACTCATTCCTAAAAACAGATTTTTATATTTTTATTCTCATATTTTCATCTTAATTTTGCTTTTAATTTTAATAAAAATATATGAATAAAAAATCACAACTTAGCCCAAAAAATTACATCATACAAAAAGTACAACAGCTTCCTACACAAATTTGTTTAGCTTCCACAAGCTCATACGAGGAATCTAAAAATGGATTGGAAACAATGATTATTGTAAAGCAAATGCCAAGCGGAAAATACATTATTTTTACGTATATGCTTGATGTGTATTGTTTGGGCGTTAAAAATACCAGTTATCATTTTGCTTTTGATGATGATGATTTTAAAAAACTAATGGCAAGTAAAGAAGAAGCAGGACAAAGTTTTAGACAAGTTTCTGAAAAATTTGTAACCAATTTTGTATTTGGAGCATTGGATTATGCAGAAGATTTGGGTTTTGCACCACACAAAGATTTTGCACTTACAAAGTATGGACTTGATGAGGATTTGGTAGATGACACCATCAATGATATTGTATTTGGCAAAGAGGGACGACCTTATTATATTTCAGGGCCTTACGACAATCCTCAACACATCATTAACAAACTCAATAAAAACGTTGGAGAAGGTAACTTTGATGTTTTGGTATTGGCTCAAGATGATTTCTTGGAAGGTGGATTGTATTATGATGATGAGGACAAAGATGATGATGATGACGAAGAATTTGATGATTATGAGGAGGTAGATGACAACGAAAATCAAAAAAAAATTGATAAAAAATAACTTAACATACAAAATGTTGTGCTGGTGTTTCTTTCAAAAAAATCAAAAAGATGAATTAAAATATCATATTGAAATTTTAAAAATTATAAATTTTACAGCACGACACTTTTTAGACCAGCACAACAATTTGGACAACAAGAAGAAAATTTATAAAACATAAATTCTTACCAAATAAAATCCCATTTTTAAATGCTTTTTGTGTATGTTTGCAACAAAAAAAAGCCCCCTAACCCCCAAAGGGGGAATTTAGATTTTACTCCCCCTTTGGGGGCTGGGGGGCTTTTTCCTAATTATTTAAAATGGCTTCTTCTGTAAAAATTTTTAGCGGTACTGCTTCACGTTATTTAGCAGAAAAAATCTGTCAATCTTATGGTATTCCTTTGGGAAATCTAATCATTCAACGATTTAGTGATGGCGAGATTTCACCTTTTTTTGAGGAATCTGTGCGTGGTTGTGATGTATATTTGGTACAATCTACATTTCCACCTGCGGACAATATTATGGAACTTCTCCTAATGGTTGATGCTGCAAAACGTGCTTCTGCGTCCTCTGTTACGATTGTAGTGCCATATTTTGGATATGCACGCCAAGACCGCAAAGACAAACCACGTGTTTCAATAGGTGCAAAAGTAGTGGCTAATCTTTTTTCTGCCTCTGGTGCAGATAGACTGATGACCTGTGATTTGCACGCAGGACAAATTCAAGGTTTTTTTGATTTTCCTGTGGATCATTTGGACGGAAGTGCGTTATTTGTGCCTTATATTAAAAGCCTTAATCTTGAAAATCTTGTGTTTGCAGCACCTGACGTGGGAGGCGTAGGTCGTGCAAGGGCTTTTGCAAAAATATTTGAAACAGAAATGATTGTATGCGACAAACACCGCAAACGTGCCAACGAAATCGCATCAATGCAAGTAATTGGCAATGTAGAAAATGCAAATGTGGTGTTGATTGATGACCTAATTGATACAGGTGGAACTATCAGCAAAGCAGGGGCAATTATCTTGGAAAAAGGTGCAAAAAGTGTGAGAGCAGTATGTACACACGCTGTTTTGTCAGGAAAAGCATACGAAAATTTGGAAAGTTCAGTATTGGAGGAAATCGTAGTTTCTGATACTATTCCCCTCAAAAAAGAATCCCCAAAAATCCACGTATTAAGCATAGCAAGTCTATTTGCAACTGCAATTCGCAGAGTACACGAACATAGTTCTATTAGTACGTTATTTATCAATGGATAATTAAATCAAGTTTTACAATATTTCAACTTTTGGAGGGTTTCAAACCCTCCAAAAGTTTTTGTAGAGGTTTTTTTAAAATTATTGAATTAAAAATTTTTATAAAAAATGAAAAAAAAACATTTATTTTTTTTTATCATAATAGGTTTTTTGTGGGCTTGTAAAGATGAAAAACCTCAAAATGTAGAAAATTCTACGCCTGACCCACCAAAAAATATAGCACTCAAAAAAACACCTGTTTTTTTGGGTGATTCAGCATATTTTTTTGTAGAAAAACAAGTGAAATTTGGCACAAGAATACCAGGAACGCCCTCACACAAAGCCTGTGCGGATTATTTGGTAAATACCTTAGAAAAATATAAATTCAAAACCTTTCGCCAGCCTTTTGATGCCAAAACTTTTGACGGAAAAACCCTAAAAGCTGAAAATATTATAGGTTCTTTTAATCCTGATGCCAAAAAACGCATTTTGCTCGCAGCACATTGGGATACTCGCCCTTTCAACGACAAAGAAACCAAAGACACTACCAAATACAAGCCTATTGATGGTGCAAATGATGCTGGAAGTGGTGTAGGAATTTTGTTAGAAATCGCAAGAGTAATATCACAAAGCCCTGAAAAATTAAATGTAGGCGTGGATATTATATTTTTTGATGCAGAAGATTATGGACAAACTGAAGGCTCAAAAAATCAAAAAGCAGATACTTGGTGTTTGGGTTCGCAATATTGGGCAAAAAACAAACGCAATGCCTTTACTGCCACAGATTACAGTGCTTATTATGGTATTTTGTTGGATATGGTAGGAGCAAAAGGTGCAGAATTTCATTTTGAATCGTATTCTTTGGAATATGCAAAAGAAATTACCTTAAAATTTTGGCAAATTGCTAATCAATTAGGTTTTAAAAATTTCAAACAGCACGAAGCTGGAGCAATTACTGATGACCATTATTACGTAAATACTGTTGCAAAAATTCCTATGTTTGACATCATAGAACACAGTACCAAAAAACCAGATGAATTTTTTGGTGATTATCACCATACTTCCAAAGATAATATGGAAATTATTGACCGCAAAACCCTTACATCTGTTGGACAAAGCGTATTACAAATGCTTTATAATGAAGATTAAAAATGTTTTTTAGGAAAAAGGTAAAAGTAGAAAGGCATTGATTTTTATAAAAAATAGTTTAAGATAATTTCAAAAATAAGTATTTTGATTTTAACACATAAAAATTACCCAACTTACACCTTTCTACTTTCCCTTTCCCCTACTATTTTTCCTTTTCCCCATTCACAAAATACATTCCTACATTTCCTACATTTTTTACAGGAAGATTTCCCCTAAATTCACATTCAAAATGCTCTTTGATGAGTTGGTAAGTAGTTTCTGAAATATTGATTTTGTCTGTTTCGCCATTACTTTCCATTCTGCTTGCGATATTAACCGCATCACCCCAAATGTCATACGCAAATTTTTTCTTGCCTACAACACCAGCCACCAATTCCCCTGTGTGTATGCCAATGCGTAAATGCCAAGTTTCTTTGCCTTCTTTTTCACGTGAGGCTTGCCATTCAGTCATAAATTTCTGAATTTCCAATGCAACTCGCACTGTATCAACAGGATTGGTGTCGTTGGCAATAGGCAATCCGCCAGCACACATATAAGAATCGCCAATGGTTTTGATTTTTTCTAAGCCATATTTTTCAAGGATTTCATCAAAAGCCAAAAAACAATAATTCAATTCTTTGATAATTTGTTCAGGCGAAAGCGTGGAAGCCATACGTGTAAATCCTTTGAAATCAGTAAATAAAACAGTTGCTTTTTTGTAATGTTGAGGCACAGCTTCGCCTGTTTCTTTGAGTTGTTTTGCGATAGAAAAAGGCAAAATATTTAACAATAATTCATCAGATTTGCGTTGTTCGTGCATAATGACATCTCTGCTTGCTTCAATTTCTTCTTTTTGCTGGGCAATGTCTTGATTTTGTTCTTCTAAAATAGTAGATTGTTCTTCCAAAAGTTTTGCTTGTTGTTGTGTGTCAGCCAAAAGTTCTCGTACTTTGATGGCGTTTTTTTGGCTATGAAAACCAATACCCAAATTCAAAACCGCTACATCAATAAAATCAAGTGCATTTTGTAAATCTTCTTTCAATATTTCGCCAATTTCCATAATGCCAATCAATTCACCTTCAAACAAAAAAGGTGCAATAATAAGATTTTTGGCGTGTGTATTTCCCAATGAAGATGCAATTTGAAAATAATCTGCAGGCAATTCTGCCACAACTTCCACGTAGTTTTTTTGTTTTTTATTAAATTTTTCAATAATTTCTTTTGCTTTTTGTCCCAAAAGCCCTTCACCTATGGCTATTGTAGGAATTTTTTGGCTAATGGCATATCCTGCTGTAAATTCTAAATGCGTTTTTTGAGGATTTAATAAATAAACACTACCAATTTTAGCTTTGGTATAAATGATAAAAAACATAATAATTTCTTGTGCAAAATTATCCAAACTAAGTTGTGCGTCTATACTTTCGTTGATAATTTGGGCAAGGTCAGCCCTTCCATTGCGTATAATTTCTCTTTTTTGAAGTTCATTTTGATTATTTTTGAGGTTTTCGGTCATATTTTGAAACATTAAGGCAAGCCTTCCTATTTCGTCATCAGTCATATTGTCTTTGTGGATTTTTATATCTAAATTCCCCTGCATTACTTGTTTTGAGGCTTTTTCTAAGTCTGTAATGGGTTTTCTAATAATTGTTACCAAAAACCAAACCAAAGGAATTGCAACTGCTATCGGAAACAATAATAATAAAAGATTGATAAATACATTTGTACGATATATTTGTTGGATATTTTTGGATTCATCATTAAAACGTTCTTTATTAAGTTCTAATAATCTATCCAAACTCCCAAGCATTGCATCAAAAACTTGTTTTGGCTCACCTTCCAAAAAATTAAGGGCTTTTTGGTTGTGATTGGCACGTGAATATTTTAGAAATTCCATACTCATTTTTTGATATTGTTGCCAAAAAGCATCAAAATCATCATAAATAAGTGGAATTTTTTTATCATTTGTATCAAATCTTTTCAAAAAAGTTCGGTATTCTTTTTTATTTTTTAAGATTTCTTTGATGGTTTCTTTCATTTCGTTTTCTTCTAATTCCATTTTGAGTGTGTCATTGGTACTTACGTGATTTACTTGTGAAGCACGCAAATCAGACAACAGAAATTTTAAATCTGATAAATCCACAATCGCAGGAAAATATACATTGGCTATTTTTTCGTTGGAAGTTTGTAAATAAGATAAACGGATATTTGAATAAATATTTACGCCTAATAGAATACAAATCACAAGCGAAAAACTAAAACCTAATTTTTGAACAAGTTTGAGATTTTGTAGAAAACGAATCATAGATGTTTTAGGGGACAGGAGAAAGTAGTCAGGAATCAGGGAAATACAAAAATACAAAATTGCAATTTATGGATTTTTTCTAATTTTCCAAAAATACATTTTTCTTTTAAATTTTTAACCAAAAAAATAATTTGCAAAAATCTAAGATTTCTATAAATGTTTTTTGGTTGTATGACAATTTTTGTGGAAAAATAAAGGTTCTATGACAATTTTTGTGGAAGAATAATGTAGCACACACTTTTAGTGTGTGAAAACATAGTTAAATGATGCTTTGACAAAGACACACACTAAAAGTGTGTGCTACAAAATACCATTTTTTCATTTTTCCACAAAAATTGTCAGACAACCAAAATAAATAAATGAATTTACCCAAACAAAAAAGATATTCTACAAAAATTGTCAAAAACCAATTTTTTTAGGATAAAATATTTTGTTTAAATTTTAAAAAAAATAAAAAATATTTTTCTATTTATAAGGCAACCATTTGCAACATTATTGCGTTTTTGGTTATAAAAAAAATTCAAACTTTTTTTAAAATGAAACTAAAAAATACTTTTCTTTTGGTACTTATCAGTGTTTATTTATTTGCTTGTGCAAAAGAGGATTGTAGAAATCAAGAAGAACCTTCTTTTGAGTTATACATTGCTAAAATGAGTAATTCAACTAATAATGCTACTGTTTCAAACATTTCTCTAAAAAATGCAATAAAACAACCCAATCTTACTGACGGAATTGTAGGATTGGATATGAATAGGGACACAACAACCTTGCAAATTACGCTTTCAGATAATAGTGTGCATAATGTAACTTTTGCTTATACACGCAATGTGTATTATAAATCCAAACAATGTGGTTTTGTGATGGAACTTGATAAAAACAACAATATAAAATTTGTTCGTGAAAAAAGCAGCCCAATGATTGATGATGCAAATGTTAAATTTCAAGGTTATACGCCTACAAATTTTATAAATGCTATACTTTTATATCCTTTCTTGTTAGGAAGTCAAAGAAATGATGTTAGTACAATGACAGTTTATTTTAAATAATTTTTTTCAATTAAAAAACTATCTCAATGAAATATTTATTTTTTACTTTTTTATTTTTATCAAAATTTTATTTTGTTTTTGCACAAGAAGAAAATAATTCTCCATCTATAAGAAAAAACCTTTTTGTAGGTGTAAATATAATGCGTCCCATTGTCATATCTTTGCGTGAAGGCGTGAGTCTTGATTTAACCACAAAATATCGGTATAAAAACGTTGCTTTTGAAGCAGATTTTGGTTACACAAGTTATTCACGAAAAGATTTGGCATTTAACATAGACAGTTACAAAAATACAGGCACTTATCAAAAATTTTTGTGCAATTATATATTTAGCGATAAACGTTCAGATATTGCATCTTATAAAGTAGGGGGTGGTTTTATTCACAGCCAAAATCAAGAAGAAGGCGAGATAAAATTTCAAGGAAATTATTTTGCTGATGCACGTTTGCCTTATGCACGCAATATGAATATTTGGGCATTGTGTGTTCAACATGGCGTTTATTTGAAAGTTTATAGAAATCTTTTTGTGGATTTATCTATGAATTACAATCTTTTGTTCAATTATAAAGAAACTAATACAACACCTTCACAAAGTTTGCCTTATCAATATTTTGCAGGTATGGGAACACATCTTGGTGGTGATTCACAAAAACCTACATATATCACTTTGAATTTCCAAGCACAAATTTTGTATAGATTTTTCTAAAAATCATTAAACACAAAAAAGGTCAAAATTCTTAGAATTTTGACCTTTTTTTATTTCCTGACACCTGTTTCCTGACACCTAATTTATTCTTTCCTGTACCCAAATCTTTCAAGCAAAAAGTCTTTTTTACGCCAATCTGGTTCTACTTTTACCCTTGTTTCCAAGAAAACTTTTTGTTGAAAAAAATCTTCTAAATCTTTACGTGCTTCTATACCCAAATTTTTGAGTGCTTCGCCTTTTTTACCAATTAGAATACCTTTTTGTCCATCACGTTCCACAAGAATATTAGCACGAATATACAAAATGTCACCTTTTTGTTTGAAATCTTCTATAAGCACCTCACACGCATAAGGGATTTCTTGGCTGTATTGCAAAAAAATCTTTTCTCTTATGATTTCAGACGCAAAAAATCTTTCTGATTTGTCGGTAAGTTCATCTTCAGGAAAATATGCAGGGTGATAAGGCAAAAGGCTTAATATTTTTTCAAATAATGGTGCTGTACCTTGTCCTTGCAATGCAGAAGTTAGAAAAATATGTGTTTTGGGGATATGTTCCTCCCAAAAAGCTAATTGTTCTTTGATGTCATTTTCTTTGCACAAATCCATTTTGTTCAACACCAAAATAACAGGTGTAGAGGTAGAAGTAAGTTTTTCGTGAAGTTTTAGCATACTTTGCTTGTATTCATCAGTCAAAATCTGCATTTCTATTACCCACAATATTACATCAGCATCTTCAAGGGCATTATATACAAAGTGCATCATTGCTTTGTGCAATGCGTATTGGGTTTGGTTAATGATACCTGGTGTATCAGAATACACAATTTGAAAATCATCACCGTTCAAAATTCCCATAATACGATGACGTGTAGTTTGTGCTTTGGAGGTGATAATAGACAATTTCTCGCCTACAAGTTGATTCATTAGGGTTGATTTTCCTGCGTTGGGACGACCTACGATACTCACAAAACCTGCTTTAAAAGGATTTTCCATTTTTGTTTAATTTTTTTTGCAAAATTAAGGAAAAAAAAATGAAAAATCGTGGATTAAATTTTTAATAATGAATGACAAATGATGAATAAAATTTTCTTTTTTTAAAATCATTATGAAAAAATAGCTTCAAAATCTTTTTTTCTTTTAAAGTTAAAAATTCAGTTAAATTTTATAAAAATTATTTTATTTTTTTTAATTATTTTTAAATACCAAAAATATCAGACGCAACATTCCATATTCGCCAAAGAATATTTTGAGAAGCACCCATTTTTCCAGAAATTTGTAATCCATTATACATATTAAAAAGAAAATATGCCAAATCATCAGCAGAATGTTTTTTGGAAATACTGTTTTCGTTTTGTCCTTGTAAAATGATATTTTTAAAAATGTCTTTTACATTACCCAAATTATTTTTGGTAAATTCATATATTTCATCATCTTGATTTGCTAATTCAGTTGTAACATTTATCACAAAACACCCTTTTCTATCTGGGTCTTGGTCAAAAGTTTCTATGATATTTTTTACCAAAAAATGGATTTTTTCAAACGCAGAAATAGGTTCATTGGCAACTGCGAAAGCGGTTTTATGTGCGTTTTTGGTATAATTTTGGAGTGCAAGCATAAAAATAGCTTTTTTATCACCAAAAGTATCATAAAGACTTGACCTACTCACGCCCAAATATTTGGTAAGGTCATCAATGGAAGTGGCGTGATAGCCTTTTGTCCAAAACAACAAAATCGCTTTCTCTAATATTTCTTGCTCCTCAAATGCTTTGTTGCGTGCCATATTAGGTGTAAGTGGTAAAGTGTCAGGTATCAGTAAAAAGACAATTTTACTAAATTAAAATGTGTATTTCGTTTAAAAATAAAAAATATCTTTGCTTTAAAACATAAAGCAAAGATATTCGTTTTTTTGAGAATAATTTTAATAAGGAATGAATTAAACTAAAATGGATATTTTTAAAAATAGGCATAAATGCCTATTCTATACATATTTTTGTATTTTTATGTATAGCACAGGCATTTATGCCTGTGAAACGTTAAATCACATTAAAATTCACACGCTCCTAAAATGATTTTCTAAAATTAAGAGATATTTATCAACATACCACCATCAGCCAAAATCTCTGCACCTGTAACAAAAGAACTGTCATCACTTGCTAAGAATAATGCTACTTTTGCAATGTCTTCTGATGTACCAAATCTTTTGAGCAATGTTTTAGCAGATAATGCAGCACCCATAGCGTCTAATGCTTCTTGTGGAAAGCCCATTTTGTCATAAATAGGTGTTGCAATAGGACCAGGACTTACCGAATTAACACGTATTTGACGAGGAGCAACCTCAGTTGCCAATACTTTTGCATACGCCAAAAGTCCTGCTTTACTCGCTGCATATACGCCTGCTCCGCCCATACCCACGTGAAAAGCAACTGTTGTATTAAAAATGATAGAACCGCCATCATTTAGAATTGGGATAAATTTTTGGGCAGTAAAAAATGCACCTTTGAGGTTGATGTTGATGGTTTCATCAAAAAATTCTTCAGTTGTTTGTTCAATAGGTGCAAATTTAGCAATACCTGCATTCACAAAAAGCACATCAACTTTACCAAATTTTTCAGAAATTTGTTTTACCAAATTGGTTGTATGTGAAAGATTGGCAGTATCTGCCAAAATTCCTACTGCATTATCCCCCAATTCTTTGAGTGCTTCATCAATATTTTTTTGATTTCTGCCTGTGATGATGACTTTTGCACCTTCTTGAATAAATGTTTTGGCAGTAGCCAAACCTATACCACTGTTGCCACCTGTAATAACTGCAAGTTTATTTTGTAATTTGCTCATTTTGATTAAAAAGTTTTTTTGTTAAAAAAATATTTTGGAACAATCGTTCTGTTATTAGTAATACAAACATACTGGAACGATAGTTCCAAAATAAAATAAAAAAAATATTTTTTTTTATAGGCATTTTTTACAAAGAAAAATTGCTTGGGAATGATAATTAAATAACTTACTATTTTATTTCCCCACGTGAAATGTGGAGTTAGTATTGTCAAAAACCTTTCAAGGTTTTATAAGATGAATTTATTTTATTTCTTTTCCTTAAAATCATTAAAAAACATTTTTTAATACTTTTTTTGCAGTTCTCAGTATTTTTAAAGATTTTCTTTTTTTTCCTAAAATTTTTTAGACTTCATTTTAAAAACTATCATATTTACATTTTATTTAATTGCATATTTTAGATTTAAACGATAAAACACAAAAACCTTTTATACCTTTCCACTTTTTACACATGAAAAAACTTAATTTTTGGGAAATTTTATCTTTTTGTGAAGAAAAAATATTACCACAACATAATCTTTGGCAATGGGAAAAACCGCATACGCTTGTCCAAATTCAAGAAAATGAAATCACAAAACGCATACAACTTCCATTTTTATTTCCTGCATTATCCAAAGAAAATTGGGTAAATGAATTACAAGATTTTTTGGAAAATGCCCCAAATTCGCCACCTGATTATCTGATTTTGCTCATACAAGCAGGCGGAAACGCAGGACTTGCCCACACAGAAGAAGGCGAAATCGTAAGCCATAAAATTATAAGACGTTACACAGTACGCCAAAAACAAGGAAAATCACAACTCAAACACCTCAATAGCAAAGGCAAATCTAAACTTGGTTCTCGTATTAGATTAGCCCAAACCAAAGATTTTTTTGAGGAAATTAACAAAAAACTCCAAGAATGGGAATTGGTAAATGTGCCTTTAATTTTTTATAGTGCCACACCTGATGTAATGCACGCACTTTTTGAGGCAAAAAATCAACCACCTTTCCAAAAAAAAGATGAACGCCTCCAAAAACTTCCCTTAGATATGCCTCTCCCTACAATGGACGAAGTTTTGCAAACTAAAAGTTTTTTGCAAGAGGGAATTTATTATGAATTATGAATTAGGAATTAGGAATTAGGAATTTATACAAAATATTTTTCAATTATCAAAATTTTATTCTAATTATTTAAAAAATAATTGAAACAACTATTTATAATTTTAATATTTTTAATTGAATTTTGGCTGTTTCATTCCTAATTCCCAATTCTTAATTATTTTACCTGTTTTGAAATTTAAACTTAAAAAAATCAAAAACACCATCTAAGGCATTTTTGCCAAGTGCATCAAAAGCAAGATTTGTGGCTTTTTCTACATACACATCAGTTTTTTCAAAATTTTGGCTGTGGTCTTTTGCCCAAAAATGTAAAATATCTTTGGTAATTTTCCAAAAAATTCTGTTATAAAATTGTGTCAAAAAAGGTCGGTCTTGTATTTCATCTATGGCGGTTCCTTCATTTATCCAGCCTTGAGCAAGCATCATATATTCGCTTTTGAAAGCAGACAAATAAGCAGGTTCTTGGAAAAAAAATGCGTTATGATGTCCTATGCTAAATAATACATAACTACGATTTTGTTTCAAAATCTCCAACCAAGTATAAGCAAATGAAAGTGCTTTTTCTCTTACTGAATATTGTTGATATACATCTTCACTTTGCATTTTTTCAATGGTATCAGCAAAAATAGTTTTCCAAATATCTGTGTCTATGTCTTTTAATGAGGTATAATGTGCATAAAATTCACTTTCTGAAATCTCCATTTTTTTGGCAAGTGCATACACAGATGGTGGTGTATCGTGGTGTATGAGTACATAATCCACAAATGCGAGGCGAATATCAGAAGCGGTTAAAATGTGTTGTTCCATTGTTATTTTTTTGGTTTTTAAGAAAAATTAAAAATCTTGGGAAATAATTAAAAAGTATTCAAAAAAAGAACGTGATTTTTGAGAATTTTGTTTTTTTATTTAGGAATTTTCTTTTTTTCAAAAAATAAACCTTGTGTTTTGGCTGTTTTGTACTTTCCCCTTTCTACAAACTATTCAAAAATTTAAGCAATAAATCACGTTCATTTTTAGATAAATTTTTAAAATCATTTTTTGATTTTTCTGCTTCTCCTCCGTGCCAAAGTATGGCTTCTTCTGCATTTCTTGCCCTGCCATCGTGCAGTAAAAATGTGTGTCTATTTACGACCTCCAACATACCAATTCCCCAAAGCGGAGGAGTACGCCATTCACGCCCATTTGCCCTAAAATCAGGACGATTATCTGCCAAATCTTCGCCCAAATCGTGCAGAAGCATATCTGTATAAGGGCGAATTACTTGGTTATTGAGGGCTGAAATTGCGTTATTATTGCCTGTAACAAAAGAAGGTTTATGACACGCATTGCAATTTAATTGCATAAAAAGTTGTTTTCCTTTCAGAATATCATTATTTTTCGCATCACGCCTCACAGGAACAGATAGCATTTTAGTATAATTTATTACTTTTTCAAGATTTATATCCTCTATTTCAGGCGTGCCACCATTTGGAATATTTCCTAATAAAGTTTGTTGATAATTCGTTAAATCTTCCTGCGGAAAAAGCGAACTTGTAATGCCAATATCACCGTGAAAAGCCCCAGCAGTTTGTTCTTTGAGGGTTGCAACATTTGCTTTCCAACCAAAACGCCCCAATGTAAAACTTTGCGTCAAAATATTCCAAACCATATTCGGTTTTCCTGAAATACCGTCATTATTTGCATCATTTTCATCAGCCAAAGCCAAAATATCACCTTCTTTTATGTTTTCTAATAAACCCAATCCGCACATTTGTTGTGCAATACGAGGCGAAAAAAGCATATTTGGACTAAAATTTCCATAATTATTTTGTGAAAACGTATAAATTGGTTTTCTCAATGTGTAACTTGTGCCATCAGGATAATTTCCTGCGATTTCTTGGTAATTTATGCTAACTTTTGCCTCTGGATTTACGCCTAAAATTGCTTTATCTTGTAATTGTGTGCCATAATTTGGCTCAGGAATGGGTTTTCCTTGTGCATCATTGCCTATACTTAACCTAAATAACAAGCCATTAAGCGGTTCATTGGAAGAAAGTGGTGGTTTTGCCCTGCCATCTTTAAAATGACAACCTCCACAAGAATTTGCATTAAATAATGCGCCCAATCCGTCCAATGTTTGGACAGAGCCAGGTGCAATGACCCAATTTGACCTAAAAAATGAATTTCCTGTCGTAAAATCATTGCTTTGTTGGGGTGTAAGTTGTTTGCCTTCTGCACCAAAAGCATTTTCAGAAAGGTCATAAGTCGTAAAATTTTCGCCTCCTGATAGTTCTTCGTTGGTTTCGTATATGCTGGGTGAATTTTCTTGAGAATTTTTGCAAGAAACTGCCCATAAAAATAGAAAAACAGAGCACAAAAATAGTTTTTTCATAAGAGTCAGGGAAAGTTGATAAGTTATTTGTCTTTGTTGTTATTTTGGATTTTATCCAAAAAACTTGTTATTTTGTATTTGATATTTGTAAGGTTTTTGCCACAAATTTAATACTTATTTTTTATTTAAAATAAATAACCAAATTATTATAAAATGCCAAATGGCTGTTTCATTCCTAATTCTTAATTCCCAATTCCTAATTAAATGACCACTCCAAAACAAGACGGTTTTCACTTTCCTGCTGAATGGCACGAGCAAGAAGCTACTTGGCTTTCATTTCCTCAAAATTCTGATACGTGGGAAGGCTCCAAAAGGCATAATTTGTACCCTGCATATTTTCAATTTATCAAAGAAATTGCAGAAGTAGAAAAAGTACGCCTTAATATTGGTCAAAAAATCCCTGTTGAATGGATAAAATATGAACTTAATCACCTAAAAGCTAACTTGGGAAATATAGAAATTTTTACTTTCCCTGTAAATGATGCTTGGGCAAGAGATTTTGGGGCTGGTTTTGTGATAAACCCAAATACCAAACAAAAAGCTATCGTAAATTGGGAATATAATGCTTGGGGCGGAAAATATCCACCTTTTGACAGTGATAATGCAATGCCTTCCAACATTGCAAAACATTTTGGTTTAAAAATGTATTCTCCAAATATCGTAATGGAAGGCGGTTCTGTGGATTTTAATGGACAGGGAACTGTTTTGACTACTACAGATTGTCTTTTGAACAAAAATCGCAATCCACATCTTTCTCAAAAAGAAATAGAAAATTATTTGTGTGAATATTATGGTGTTTCGCAGGTAATTTGGCTGGGTGAGGGCATTGTAGGTGATGACACTGATGGACACGTAGATGACATTACAAGATTTGTAAATGAAAATACCGTAATTACAGTTATAGAAAATGATAAAAATGATGCAAATTATCACCAATTACACGAAAATTTGGAAAAATTACAAAATATTATTTTGCATAATGGTAAAAAATTAGAAGTAATTATCTTACCAATGCCAACACCACATTATATAGATGAAGAACGTTTGCCTGCATCTTATGCTAATTTTTTGATTGTAAATGAAAAGGTTTTAGTACCTATTTTTAAGAGTGAAAATGACACAAAAGCCTTAGGTATTTTGCAAGATTGTTTTCCAAAGAGAAAAGTAATAGGCATTGATGCTTCCCAAATCGTTTGGGGATTGGGTACTTTGCATTGTTTGAGTCAGCAAGAACCGAGAATATAAGTTTAAGGTTTAAAAGTTCAAGGTTTAAAGTTTAAAAAGCCCAAAGTTTAAATTTTCTCTACTAAAAACCTTTATTTTTTATTCATTCCTAAGATTTATTATGAAAAAAATTATAATGATATTTATTTTAATAATATCATTTTCTTGTAATGAACAACCAAAATCTAAAATTACTGAGGTTAAATCAGATAAATTTGAGGTTAAACCAAATAAAAAAATATTGGAAAATCAAAATATTTATAAATTTGATACCACATCAAAAGTAAATGGTTGTGCAAATGCTTATCTTCAAAAAATTTCAAATGATTTGCAATATGAATTATTTTTAGAATTAGATTTTGAAAATATACCAAAAAATACAGAAATAGATATTATAAAATACCCAAAGTTTGTAAATATTTATCTTAACAAATATGCAAAAGGAAATACTTATGTTGTTGGAATTTGTGATGACAAGATAGTTTTTCCCAAAGATTGGAAAAAACCAACAAAATATTCATTAACTTCTGGTAAATTAACCATTACAGAATGGTTAGAAGATGCAAAAATTGTTTCTGCGTTGACAAAAGATTTAATTTTGCAAGATTCTACAAAAAATACAATACTTATTCCATCAGAAAATTTCAAGAAATTAAAGGTTAGTGGACGTGGAGGATAATAAAATTTGTTTACAAATTCAAATGCCCCTTATTTTATCAAATCCTCAAAAAATTTAATTAGGAACGAAACAGCAAAATACAAAACAGCCAGATTCTTTCAGAATGACACATTTTTATTTTAATTTTTTTGAACCTTGAACTTTTTGAACCTTAAACTTTGAACTTTTGAACTTTTTGAACTTTTTGAACCTTAAACTTTTATGCAAAAAATTTTAAATCCTCCTGTTGATACTTGGACAACATACACCCAAAGAGGTGGGCAAAGTTATAGAGATTTGCACGCAGTTGTATTGCCTATTTTACAAGAAATCAAACAAAAAGGTGATGAGGCAGTAAGGCATTACACCCAAAAATTTGATAAAGTAACCATTGAAAATTTCAAAGCTACTACTTTTGAACTTGAAAATGCGTCAAATATTATCCCTGAAAATCTAAAAAAAGCTATCAAAACCGCCAAAGAAAATATTGAGAAATTTCATATTTCACAAAAAGAAATTTCACAAAAAATAGAAACAATGCAAGGTGTAACTTGTTGGCGAAAAAGTGTGCCTATTCAACGTGTAGGGCTTTATGTTCCGAGCCAAAGTGCGCCAATGTTCTCCACAATTTTGATGCTTGGCGTGCCTGCTACGTTGGCAGGTTGTACTGAAATCGTGCTTTGTACGCCTCCACAAGCTGATGGCAATATTCACCCAGCTTTGCTTTATACTGCTAATTTGTTAGGCATCAAAAATGTATTCAAATGTGGTGGTGTGCAAGCAATTGGTGCAATGAGTTATGGCACTAAATCCATTCCAAAAGTGGATAAGATTTTCGGTCCCAGCAACCAATATGTTACAACTGCAAAACAAATTGTAGCAGAAGGAGGCACCGCAATAGATATGCCTGCGGGACCTTCGGAAGTGTTGGTTATTGCTGATGAATATGCCAATGCGGATTTTGTAGCATCTGATTTGCTTTCGCAAGCAGAACACGGTACAAGTAGCCAAGTAATTTTATGCACCAATTCAGAAGACTTTGCAAATAAAGTGCTTCACGCTTTAGAAGTACAAATTGCGATACAACCACGCAAAGATATTATTGTGGAGGCTTTGGCACACAGTCATATATTGGTTTTTGAAAATTTGGAAATTGCAATGAATTTCAGCAATGAATATGCTCCTGAACACCTTATTCTGCACGTAGAAAACCCTGAACTTTTGGGCGAACAAGTACGCAATGCAGGTTCTGTATTTTTGGGTGCTTATTCGCCTGAAAGTGTAGGCGATTATGCCTCTGGAACTAATCACACATTGCCCACAGAAGGTTTTGCGAGGGCTTATAGCGGTGTGTCATTGGATAGTTTTGTAAAAAAAATCACTTTCCAAAAACTTACAAAAGAAGGTATCAAAAATATAGGTAATGCAGTTGAACTTATGGCAGAAGCAGAAGGATTTTTTGCCCATAAAAACGCTGTAAGTGTGAGATTAAAGGCTTTGGAATAGGTTTTATTGTGTAAAAAAAATTAAAAAAATATGTATAGAATAGGCATTTATGCCTATTCTTAAAATTTATACATTATGTTTTTCTAAAAAACCTTTTCTTTTTTGAAAAATCTTTGCACTTGTTCAGTTGTCAAAGCATTGAGCGTTTGGGAAGCAGGCAAATAACCTTTATTTGCAACCAAAATACCATATCGCATATCTTCAAGCCCTGCGGTATCGTGTGCGTCAGGATTTATGCTTATCCAAGCACCTTTATCAACTGCGATTTTTATCCATTTCCAATCCAAATCCAAGCGATAAGGGCTTGCATTAAGTTCTATTGCAACCTGATTAGCGACACAAGCGTCTATTATTTTGGGCATATCCAAAGGATAACCTTCTCTTTTGAGCAAAATCCTGCCTGTTGGGTGTCCCAAAATGGTTGTATAAGGGTTTTCAATGGCTTTTATCATACGTTTTGTGGCTTGTTCTTGGGTCATTTTGAAACCTGAATGGATAGACGCCACAATAAAATCAAATTTTTTGAGCAAATCCTCTTTGTAATCCAAATCACCATTGCCCAAAATATCGCTTTCTATTCCAAAAAATACCTTAAAACCTTCTGAAATATACGTTTCATTGAGCTGTTTTACTGCCTCAAATTGATGCAAAACTCGGTTTTCGTTTAATCCGTTGGCATATACTGCGGTTTTGGAGTGGTCACTTATTCCAAAATACTGAAAACCTAAGCTTTTCGTGGCTTCTGCCATCTCTTGAAGCGTGTTTTTGCCATCGCTGTACGTGGAATGATTGTGCAAAATACCTTTTAAATCCTTCCAATGTTGTGGAACAGGAATTTCTGTTAGGTCAAATTCGCCCATATTATCACGTAAATTTGCTGGAATATGAGGCATATTGACGATTTTATAGATTTCTTCTTCTGTTGCAAAGGGTTTTTGATAAGCAATGTTCCAAAGATTATTTTGATTTTCTGCTAAATTATGATTTTTTTCTTTGGGAATTGGATAAAAAAGATGTTCTTCCGAAGAATCCTTTAAAAATCTTGTGCTTGTCATCAATTCTCCTGCCACAAACCTAAATTCTATCTTCAAAAGGTTGCTTTTGAAATGTCCAGCCCACAAAAAAACGCCTGATTTTTGGGTATTTTTTTCTAAAAAATTGCATTTTTCCAGCATTTCTACCACATTTTGCTTGCATCTGATATTACACACAAATTCCATTACTTCCACCACAGGCAAATGCCTTTTCATTTCGCCTGAAAGGTGCATATCAGTAGCTCGTGAAGTACCTTCAAGATACGCCAATATCTTATTTGCGAAAGGAATTGCACGTGCATAGTAGATTTTTCCAGAGTTATCTTCTTGGTATAACAGGTATTGCTTGATATTTTCTTGAGTTTTTTCACCAAAACCTTTTATGTTAGCGATTTCGTCATTTTCGCAGGCTTCCAAAAGCATTTTTGTATCAGTGATATTGTGTTCTTGCCACAATAATCGCACTTTTTTCACACCCAAACCAGGTACTTTTAAGATGCCAACCACACCAATCGGAATATTTTTGAGTTTGTTTGTGAGTTGGTGGAATATTCCATTTTGTTTGGCATCAATGATTTTCTTAAAAATGGCTTCACCTACCGCAGGAATTTTGCGAATTTCGGTGTCAGCCATTTCCATAATATTTGTTTTGAGTGCCAAAATGGATTCTACTGCATTTCCATAAGCCTGCAATTTAAAAAATGCCTCACCTTCCAATTCTAAAAGCTGTGCATAAAGCGTGATTTGATTTGCAAATTCTATATTTTCCATAGAAGAAGTTTAAGGTTCAAAAAGTTCAAGGTTTAAGGTTTAATTTTTATTTATGATTTTAGAAAGTAATTTCACAATTAGGCAAAAGAGCTTTGATTTTTTCTTTTTCTTGTTCAGAAATAGGATTTTTACCTAACAATAATCGTTTTATTTTTTTTAATTCCAAAATCTCTTGAGGTAAAATAGTTAATTTATTTCCATCTAACCACAATTCAACCAAATTTTTCAATCCTTCAATTTCTTTAATATCAGCAAATTGATTGGAACTCAAATACAAATATTTCAAATATTTTAATTCTCCAATTTCTTTGGGTAAAGTAGTTAATTGATTTTTACTCAAATCCAATATCTGTAAATATTTTGCTCCAAAAACTTCTTTTGGAAATGCAGTAAATTGATTCTTATCTATATATAATTCTTGAAAATTTCTCAATCCTACAATTTCTTTAGGCAAAGAAGTCAATTTATTGGAACTTGCTTCTAATTTTTTCAAAAATTTGAGTTCAAAAATTTCTTTGGGCAAAGTAGTAAATTGATTATCACTCAAACCCAATACTTGCAAATATTTTATTCCCTTAATTTCTTTGGGTAAAGTGGTTAATTTATTATCATTTAACCATAACAACTCCAAATTTTTTAATTTTCCAATTTCTTTGGGCAATGTGGTTAAATTATTGAGCTTTAAATCTAATTGTTCTAATTTTTTTAATTTCCCAATTTCTTTGGGTAAAGTAGTTAATTTATTTGCATACACATACAAAAATTGCAAATTTTTCAATTCTCCAATTTCTTTGGGCAAAGTGGTTAATTGATTTACCCACAAACGCAATTCTTGTAAATTTTCTAATTCTTTAATTTCTTGGGGTAAAACAGTTAATTTATTATGGTTTAGATACAAATTTCGTAAGTTTTTCAATTTTAAAATTTCTTTGGGAAAAGAAGTAAATTCATTGAAATCCAAATTCAATTCTTTCAAATTTTTTAATTCTTCAATTTCTTTAGGTAAAGTGGATAATTGGTTGCTCTCCAAACCTAATTTTTTCAAACTTTTTAATTTGATGATTTCTTTGGGAAATGTGGCAAATTGGTTGTAATTTATATGCAATACCTCCAAATTTTTCATTTCTTCAATTTCTTTGGGTAAAATAGTCAATTCATTAAAATTCACATTTAAGAGTTGTAAATTTTTAAGCTCAAAAATTTCTTTGGGTAAAGTGGTTAATTTGCTGTTATTTACCTTTAATTCTTGCAAATTTTTTAACTGTCCAATTTCTTTGAATAAAACAGTAGATTGATTTTTAGATAAGCTCAATTTATACACCTTCAAAGGCTCTTTCAAAGCCTCATCAAGGCTTCTGTATTCTTTGGTATCAGCAAGTGCGGTGCTATCCAATAATTGCCCTTGTGCATATATACACATATACACACACATAAAAACAAAGGTAAAAATGATTTTTTTCATGATGGAATTTTTTGGTTTAAATGATTACAATAATTTGATGATTGTGTGATAATTTTTTTTGAAATGTGCTTTATACAACATTATCATTCCGTAAAAATGTGGTTGTTCTGTAAAGAAACTGCCAGATTTTTATGGAATGACAA
>JAAFIN010000054.1 GCA_013297825.1 Cytophagales bacterium | reverse complement strand
ATAATAGCCCAAAGCAAAAATCTTACTTCGTGACGTAAGTGCATAAATTCACCTACAATATAACCTGCTTTTACGATTGTAAGAAAAATATAAAGAAAATTTTTGATACTCGCAGGCACAGGCAATGCCAATGCAATGATAAATTCAATAGCAGTTACAATTAACAAAATCCAAAATACACGCCATATCCAAGCGGTGTTTGGTTTTGCGATTTCGCCTTCTTGGTGGTCGTGGTGTGCGTGTGAA
Organism: Cytophagales bacterium; assembly: GCA_013297825.1. GTDB lineage: Bacteria > Bacteroidota > Bacteroidia > Cytophagales > Microscillaceae > JAAFIN01. The sequence goes on along the minus strand of JAAFIN010000054.1, from coordinate 23,651 downwards.
TCAGCCATAAAAAGTTTAAGGTTTAAAAAGTTCAAAAAGGTTTAAGAGTTCAAAGGTTTAAAAGTTCAAAAAGTCATAGGTTTAAGATTTTAGGGTCAAAAATTTAATTGTACTTTTGAACCTTTTTGAGCTTTTTGAACTCTTTTAAACCTTAATTTTATATCAAGTAAAAAGCAGTAAATACAAACACCCACACCAAATCCACAAAGTGCCAATAAAGCCCTACTTTTTCAATCATTTCGTAACGTCCTGCACCTAAGTCAATTTCACGATTAGGATTTGCATATACACCAAAAGCAGTATTATAAAAAATCAATACGTTTAACATTACACCACTAAATACGTGGAAACCGTGAAAACCTGTAATAAAAAAGAACAAATCTGCAAATGCAGGAGGTCCATATTGGTTTTGGATAAGGTTAGCACCATACACCATTTTGCCTGTGATATTATCCAAAGTTCCTGTATCAGTTCCGTGAATAAAGTGATTCCATTCCCACGCTTGGCAACCCAAAAATGTAAAACCACCCAAAATAGTCCAAAGCATCCATTTTTCTACGTCTTTGCGGTCGTTACGGTGTCCAGCTTCCACAGCAAGCACCATTGTAACGCTACTCATAATAAGAATAAAGGTCATAATACCCACAAAAACCAAAGGCAATGAAACACCGTGCAAAAAAGGCACAGCTTCATATACTTTGTCAGGGATAGGCCAATAATCCATAGAAAATTTGTAAGGTCCATGTACTGCAGGATTATAGGCTACTGCACTATAACGCAACATACCATACGTAATTAACAAACCTGAAAATGAAAAAGCGTCAGATAGCAAAAAGAACCACATCATCAACTTTCCCCAGCTTGCTTTGAGGGGTTGATTTCCGCCATTCCAGTCTATTCCGCCTGCTTGAGAATGTGTAGCGTGAGCCATAATAATATAATTTGTTTCAGTATATTTTTTTCCCATTTTTCAAAAAAAATTAAAAAATGGGAATTGTTTAAATTTCGTTTCGTTTTTTGAGGTCAAAATTAGTGATTTAATAACAAAAATGCAAATAAATATAACCAAAGCAAATCCAAAAAATGCCAATAAGTTACACACATTTCCATTGCGTTCATACTTTTGCTGTGTATGCGTCCTGTAAATGTTTTTATCAAAATAATTGCCACAAATACCAATCCACTTACCAAATGTATTCCGTGCAATCCACTAAATACATACACAAATGAGCCTGTTGGTTTGGATTGACTACCTGCAAAATAAATATTTTGGCTCACAAGTTCATTCCAGCCTTGAATTTGCATTACCAAGAATACAAGCCCCAAGACCATTGTAACCACCATTGCAATTTTTGTTTGTTGCAAATTGTCTTTTTTGGCAGAAAAATATCCCCAGTGCATTGTAAGGCTACTGATAATAATTACCACCGAACTAACCCAAAATAATTGCGGAAGGTCATACACAAGCGGTTGCCCTTCTGAAATTTTGACAATGTAGGCACTTGTGAGTGCAGCAAACATCATTGTAATACTTACCACAAACAACCACAAAGCAAATTTGTGTGGGTGCATACTAAGGCTTGTACCTTGTTGTAGTGTATTTTTGGGATTTTGATTAAATACTTTTGTTGTTTCCATGTTTTTAAAGTTCAAAAAAAAATGTTTTTTTTAAAAAAAACAAGAAAATTAAAAAAAATGTTAAGATTTTTTTAAATTTTTTTCATAAAAAAAATCTAAAACATTTATTGGTGTAAATGTTTTAGATTTTTCTTATTTTAAAATAAAAGTTATTTGATAATGACACCAAACCATTTTTATTTTAACTTATTTTTTCAATACACGTTTTACGCCTTGACCTTTGTCAGTTGTTACACGTAAGAAATAAACACCAGAAGGCATATTTTCCATATTTACTTCTTGGGTATCATTTTCCATTGGTAATTTAGTTACTACTTTACCCATTATATCCAATACTTCAATATGAGCTTTTGAGAAATTTACATTTTTCAATGAAACTTGACATCTATCCGAAGTTGGATTAGGGAATACTAACAACGCAGAGCTGATAGAATTTTGTTCTATGGATAAAGGGGTTGGCAATCCTACTTCAGCAGAACAAGCGTTTGAAGTACCTGTTTTAGTAGCACATACACGATAGAAATAAGTTGTACCAATCATTACATTTGCATCTGTAAATGTAGCAATATTAGCCCCAACAGTTCCAACTTGTGTGTAATTAGAACCTGCTGTTGTGGTTCTTTGGATAATAAAACCACTTTCATCTGTTGAGTTATCAGTCCAGTTTACTCTTATATTTGGTGTAGCAACATTAGGCGTTAATACAACATTTGAAGGAGCAATAGCAGGAGCAATGATAATTCCACTACTTGCTTCTACTGAACAGCTATTAGGTGCTGCAGTTTTTACTGCACACGCTTTATAAAAATAAGTTTGTCCAGCAACTACTGTGTTGTCAATATAAGTAGTTGTATTCGCAGCAAGTTGTGTTCCTATTTGTGTAAATGTGCCTCCTGATGTGTTACTACGTGTTACAATAAAACCTGTTTCATCTGTTGCGTTATCTGTCCAATTAAGTGTAATACTAAGATTAGCAGCAGATGTATGGCTTGGTGTAGCAACAAGGTTTGTAGGTGCATTAGGTGTGCCTGCTGCATTGGTAGTTGCACTAAATGGAGCGGTTTCTCTTGTTCCAAAGGAATTTACAGAAACAATTTTATAAAAATATTGTGTATTAGCAGTAAGTCCATTATCTGTGAATGTAATTACATTTCCAGCCAAATCTGTGCCTACTTGTGTATAAGTACCATTTATGCTTGGTGCCCTAAATATTCTATAAGCAGTTTCACCACTTATGTCTGTCCAATCCAATCTAATAGAAGTTTGTGAAAGAGCAGTAGCAAGTGGGTTGATTGCTTTTCCAGGTGCAGTATAAGCCACAAGACCACCTTCAGGTAGCATATTAGCAGGAATGGCAACATCTACATACATTCTAAATTCACCAGGTTGAAGATTGACGGTTTGTGATGTACTTGTAACATTAAAACTACTTCCTTCATCAAAAACATTAAACCAAGTGCCTGTATGATGAAATTGTGCATTTACATTTTGTGCTGCAATATCAAAATTAGCAATGATAAGAATATTCATATTATTAGGGCTTGTCGGATTACCATTATAAGGTTGAGGCGTGATTTTGAGTTGTTTGGTATAACCTGCATCTTCTATAATAAAATTATCTGTACTCATAAAAGCATCATAGGTAATTTTTAATTTATTCAAAGCAGCATATACTTTATAAAGGCGTTTGCGGTTTGCATTATCAAAATAATCCCAACGAATAGGTTTTGGGCTTGTTCTACAATCATTATTTATTGTGCCATTTTCACAATTATTGATAGAAAAATCATATCCAAGTTCCCCAAATTGCCAAATCATTTTTGGTCCTACAATAGGCAAATTCATTGCAGCAAGTGCTTTTGCTCTGTCAAGTGCAACATCTATATTTTGAACATTGTGAGATGGATTATTCGTTTTTCCACTTGTTTTTGCTTTGTAAACATTGCGTTCTTCATCATGGCTTTCAGAATAACTAACTACACGAGGCTGTTGAAAAGGCACTCCACTACCATTTGGATTATTTGCAAAATCTGCATCTCCTATATAATGGTCTGTATTAAAGCCCATAATATTTTGAGAGTATCTACTATCCATATTACGCCAAAGCATCATACCACCTTTTGTATTATCATTTACTTGATAATTCGCATAATCTGCTTCTTCTTGTCCGCCTGTTGCCAAAAATTCAAGAATAATATACAAATTTGGAGAAGTAGCCCAAAGTACATCAGCCATACGTTTGATATTGAATTGACGAGAACCATCATTGTTATTCCAAGTTCCCACATTACAATTTGCACCAACGTTATCACAAGTTTGTGTTTGTGTAAAACCTTTGATAAGGTCAAAACGATACCCATCAATTTTGTATTCGTTAATCCAATATTTTATTACTTGGTCAACCATATTGCGTGTATATTGTGAATCATGGTTAAAATCATTCCCTACATTAAAAGGGTGTTTCGGATATTCATTAAACCAAGGGTTATTTGTAGCTGGTCTGTTACCATTATAATACATTCTTGCGTAAGGATTATCCCCATAAGCATGATTTAAAGCAATATCCAAAATAACCGCAATACCTCTTTGATGACATTTGTCTATTAGTTCTTTAAGTTTATTTTTTGTACCATAAGCCTTGTCCAAAGCACAAAAATAAGTTACATTGTAGCCCCAACTTATATTTCCTTCAAATTCCATAATAGGCATAAGTTGAAGGGCATTTATACCAAGATTTTGGATATAATCCAATCTATCAATAACTGCTTGATAACTACTCGTTGCATCAAAATCACGCACCAAAAGTTCATAAATTTGTAACCTACGTTTGTCAGGTCTTACAAAGTTAGTAGTTGCAGCAGACCAATTGTATGGCGTTTGCCCTGTTTGCATTACAGAAACTGTGCCTGTGGTTTTTCCTGTTGGATAAGGCGTTGGATTTGGATAAATACTCGCAGGAATAAATTGGTCATTACCTTCATCTAAAACCTTTTCACAATAAGGGTCACCAATTTTTACAAGGTTTTCAGCATTATCATACACATAATATTGAAAAGTATATTCCACACCAGAGGTAAGGCCTGTAACTTCTACCCAATATTTATTATTGGTAGGATTAGAACCTGCTCCACTTCCGCCATAACTTGGGGTACGTTTCATCATATAAGTTGGGCTAATTTGCCAATTATTGAATGAACCTACAAGATACACAAATTTTTTGTCAGGTGCAGTAAGCACAAATGTTGCTTTGGTAGCATCATTAGGGTCATAATTTATGCCATCTATAACATTCGCAGGTAATGCTTGTGTGGCTGAGTTTTGCCTCAATACGAAATATGTTGATTTGGTATCTGTAACAACAGGATTACCTCCACTTGCGCTAACAGTTACATTATAAAGAGGTGTTGCATTGGTAACACTTACATTGAAAGAAATAGTTGTTGCATTATTTTGTGAAGCAACTTCTACATTATTCAAAAATATTTTTAAAGTAGCACTTACATTTGAAGTAGCTGAAATGGTAACACCATCACCATTATTTACAAAAAAACCGCTATTGGTTGGATTTGTAAAGGCAATGGCTAATCCGCCTTGATTGACATCTATAAAAATATCACTTCCTTGTGCATTTTTGCCTTCTTTACAAGCAGTTGCTGCACCACCAAATCCTCCACAGGGTCCATTTTCTCTAAATACTATTCCCAAACGAAAAATGGGCGTACCAGCAGGCACTCCATAATAAGTGCGCGGTGTAATGGTAATGCTCCATTTATTGGGTTGTCCAGATACAGGTGTAGCAGTTCCAACTGATGCAGGGTCGCCCCAAGCACCTTTCACATACAAAGGATCCCACGCACTGCTTCCTGCTCCTGCTGTAACTGCTCCAGAGTGCATTTTGATATTTCCTGATATACCTACTAATGCTTGTCCTTGACTTTGGGTAGCATCATAAGTAATTGTAACAGATTGGTCTGCTGTGAATATAGCAGGGTTTGTGGTTACAACTTGTGCGTTAAGTGATATTGGTAAAAATACCACAAAAAGCAAAAAGTATAAATACTTGATTGTTTTGTTCATAAAGAATAATATATTGATTTTAATTTATTTCTATCTGAATAATAATAATTTATTGTAGTTATTTGATTATTTTTTTAGTAAAGTATGTTTGGTTTTTTTGTATAAAAATAGCGTAGAATTTTTGTAAAAACTACGCTATTTTTATTATTTATTAAAATGAATAACTATTTTTTTTGAAAAAAGTTATTTTTTATCTAAAATCAATTACAAAGGACAAGGAGCTACTTTTTGAAATCTTACAACATTGATACTTGGTCCATTTGTCCCCGAAAAAACGAAAGATTGATTACTTTCACCTGTGCAATCTGCTTTTCCCATACCACTGTCCCAAAAAGGTGCGTCACCTGATGCTACAAAAGGTTTAAATTCTTTATTGCCTGCAGCACCAATGGGCAACCAAATAAACCATTTTCCACTTCCACTATCAAACATCATTTCATTAGCAGGATTCGTACCTGGTTGAGCCCAATTACCTGACTTCGCAAAATATGCAGAATATGCAGATGTACCACTAATTTCACCTGCCAAATATACAGATTTTCCCGCAGGAATTGTAACTGCAGCATCAACTGTAACCTCAAATTTACTAAGTTGTGCAGGAACTGAACCTATGCCTTCCCATTTAGCAACAGAGAATTTTGGATTTGTATTTGTTCCCATAAAAGTCCAGCTTCTGTTTGGCATACCTTCTTCTGCACCTGCAAAGTTAAATCTTCTTTCACCATAAGACCAAGAAGAAGAAGTACCATTAGGCACAAAGAAAAATTTGAATTCATCAATTACCCTATTAACAGGCACAGGAATAGTTATTTCATAAGAACCTGTTGTTGCATTTTTGATAAGTTCAAGATTTGCAACAGTACCAGGTTGTTGCCAATCACCAGCAGGCGTATAACCTGCAAAACCAAATTTACCTGCTAAGAATATTTTACCATTTGCTGGCGTGCTTGCAGGATAATTAGCAAGTTCAAATTTTACAGGAATTGCTGCACCAAAACGGAAGATAGCAATGTCATTATAATTGGTTGATAACATATCTAATCCACCTGCAGTTGCTACGATTGCCCAAGACAAATCAGCTTTGCCTGCTACAGGATAACCTGCTGCTCTCAAAGCGTCATCAAATTGTTGGTTGGTAACGTCTGCACTTGCATTTGCACCTGTTACAGTTACACCTGAAAGATTCATCATTACAGAAGGACGTGAAAAATCACCTGTTGTAGTTCTTTCTACTGCTACCCATTTGTAAGTCAAAGCTTGTCCAGCAGGTGTTGTGGTAGGAACTACCCATGTAATAGTACCTGCTTTTGCAGTTGGAGCGGTTTCATTAAGATAAAGTATTGCTTCATCAGCAGGGGCTGTGATAGTAAATGCACTTACACCTACATCAAATCTTTTAATAGAAATGTTGAAAGGAGCAAAAGCAAGTTTTTTAAATGATTTTGTGCCATTGGTTGCTCTTACACTCCAAATAAAATCAGTTTTTGCTTTTGGAGCAATACCTACACTACCTAATGCTGTTTCAATTTGTTGGTGTGTAAGGGTTATTTTGGTATCTTTACCTGTATTATTAGAGGCAAGTGTCAGCAAAGGAGCAGAAAAATCACCACCTACTCTATCTAATAACCACTCATAAGTAGTATTTGATTGTGTAGTGCCAGGTACATCAAGACCAGAAGAAGATTTTTGCCAAGTGATATCTACTGATGTAGCAGGTGCACTTGCATTAAGTTGGAGATATGTATTTGTTGCAGGCATAAGCAATGCAAAATCTGCTAATGCTTCTGGACGACTGCCATATTCTTTGAAACTATTGGTATTACAACCTGCTAACACAAGCAATAAACACCAAATAGACAATAATATTTTTTTCATAAAATAATGTGCTTTAGAAAATATTGTGTTTGGTTATAAAATTAATCAGCAACTACTGGATTGAAGATTTTGTCCCCCATACTTGCAGGAGGATTTGGTGCTCCAGCTCCATAAGGATTGTTGCGACTTCTAATGTGTACTTTAATGTCTTTAATTTGTTGTGTGCCTGTAAGACCATAAAAAGTTTTTGGTATCATAGTAAGTGAATAAATACCATTACCTTCATTTACGAATTTTAATCTTGGATTATCTTTTACAGGTAATTGTCCTGCTGTACCACAAGGTCCATCATCATAACAAGATGGTTGCAAAGAACTATTGTCTGTCAAAGTTACATCAGTATACATATAAATCTCTGTTGTAGATCTTAATGTACTTGGTACACCTGTAAAATTTTGGTCAAAATAGAATGTTACAATATCATCTTGTGTGAATTTCACAGGAAAAGAACGTATTGCAACAGGCGTATAGACCAAAGGCTCAATAGCAAGTGTTAAATCTACTGTTTGTGGAGCACCTGTTTTTGTTTTTGCCAAAAAACCCATAGAAGTTCCTATTTGTGCAGAAGTTTTACCAAATAAAATGGTAGGCGTAAAGGTGTAAGTATATTTACCAAAAGTACCTGTGTAAGTTGCTCTAAACGTTTCTGGTGAGTTAAGCCATGTGCCTGTTTGCCCAATAGCATCAGCACCATTATTAAAAAGCCAAAGATAAACAGCACCAGGACTACCTGCAGTACCAGCAAGACCAGGGCAACCAGCCAAATCAATATTAATTGTTACTTGGTCTTCAGCAGTAAATACAGCAGGAGTAGTTGTATATGTTGCATTTCCGCAATTTTGTGCTTTCACAGCATAAACCATTAAGAATAATGCAGTGAGAAATATTAAGAATTTATTTGTCATTTTATTCAAAAAGGATTATTGTTTGTTAAAAAGATATTGGTAGCTTACAAAAGCCTTACCCGCTTGTGAGCGAGTAAGTTTCAGGTCTAATTTACCTGCAATGATTGTGTTTACAGAACCAAAGTTAAGCGTGAAAGGTGCTGAACTTCCTGTTCCTCTAAAGGTAACTTTGCTTGGAAATTCTTTGCTATCTACACTCCAAGTGCCTGCGTCAGCAGGGATAATACTTGGTGCTTGGTTGGGAGCAGTACCACGATTTACACTGTAAGTAGAAGGATTACCATTTTCATCAACTGTAAATGTGATTTTATAGTTGGTGTAAGGTAATCTGCTGGTAAGGTCTAATCTTTGAAAAGGAAAGTTTTTTGTAACTTGAACCTCATCTATTTGAGTAGCAGTTGTTACTACCCATGTACCAGACATACCTTTCACTTTATCAAAAGGAGATTCCAATGGATTTACTTTTTCAGGCTTACAACTTGTTGCAAATGCAACTAAGGCAACCCAAAGAACGATAAAAAAGAAATTTTTTTTCATATTATTATAAAGCTATAATAAAAATTAGAATACTTTTTGTTAAAAAAGAAACATACAAAATTTTATAGTTTTTCTAAGAGAAAATATAATTTTTTGTATTTTAATTCAAGATTTAATACTTATATATATAAAATAGTAAGCATTAAATCTTAAAAATTTTTAGATAATTTTTCAATATTATTTATTGACAACCACCCTCTAAATTACGTACAATCAAGTCACCTGCACCAAAGATTTCACGGTCAGGGAATTGGATAGTCATACCATTGCAATTCCAAGGTGCGCCATTGATGGTAACACCACCTTCTAATGCACCAATTCTACGCAAATCGTGGAAACGATGTCCTTCACAGAAAAGCTCCAAACGTTTTTCATCACGAATAGCTTGAATTACAGATTGTTTTGGTAATCCATTAACTAATGATGGTAATCCAGCTCTTGTTTTAATGTCATTTATATCTGCGTATGCTTGTGTCAGGTTATTATTTTGAGCAGCAGCTTCTGCACGTATAAATTTAAGCTCAGTAATGTGCATCAAAGGTACTTGCACAAAGTCTTTGTTGTTGAAAGCATTGAAAAATATTCTTTCACCTGGACTGTTTGGTGCATCAACAGTGTACCATTTCACGCCTCTTTTGTCATTTACATTGGCAGTTGCACGCGCATAAAAATTACGAGAAATCAATAATTTTTGTGTTTTGGTTACATCATTTCTATAAATGGTTGTAAATCCAGCTCCACGATTGTCAGATTGTCCTGTACTTCTCATACCCAAAATAGTTTCAGCAGAACCCACAACTGAAAAACGTCTATCAAATTCTGTATCAGCAGTATTAAACATAACACCACTATTTTTGATAACATCATCAGCCAAAGCAAATGCTTGTGTAAAATTATGAGCGTGGAATTGTACTTTTGCCAAATATGCTTTTGCAGCCCAAGAAGTTGCATAAACACCATTTGTATTAGGCAACAATGCTATTGCATCAGTTAAATCCTTGATAACTTGGTCATAAACTTCTTTTACAGTATTACGACCACGAGGAGTAGCTTCTGATTGTAATCGCACCACAATACCAGGTTGGTCATTTGCACCTGTTGGATTGTAAGGATTAGCAAAAAATCTTACAAGCTCAAAATGACACAAACCACGTAAAAATAGAGCTTCACCTTTGATTCGTCTTTTATCTGCATCAGGCAAGGTTGAACCATCAACATTTTCCAACAATACATTTGCACGATAAACCGCAATGTAAGGCTCTTGCATCAAAGTACGTGAGGCTGTAGAAAATATAGATGTGGTTTTGAGATAGTATTGTGTATAATCACTCAAACCTGTGTTGATACCAGCAGGATTGATATTGTCCCCCATTACTTCAGCAATAGTTTGAGCTTGTCCCCCCAAAAATCCGCCACCACCACCACGAAGCACATCATAAGCACTATTCAACAAAGGTTGATAAGTAGTAGGGTCTTTGAGTGCATCTGCTGTAAGTACCTCATTTTGAGGTGGAAACTCCAACAGATTATCGCAAGAAGTAGTGCCTAATGCTAAAACCCCTGCTAAAAATATATGTTTTAATTTCATTGTGTACAAATTAAATTAAATTTTTGTGAAAATTTTTATGAAAATGAAAGGTTAGAATTGAACATTTACACCAATAGACAAAGTTCTTTCTGGCGGAGCTGTCAAATATGTAACATTAGGACTCATGTTACGGTCTTGTGCATTTTCAAAATCACGTGTAATTTCAGGGTCAGCACCTGGATATCTTGTGAAAGTAAGAAGATTTGTTCCAACAAAATAAACACGCATACTGCTCAAACCAAATTTTTTCACTGCATCACCATCAAATGTGTAACCAAATGATAAATTACGCAAACGTGCAAAACTTGCATCATACAAGAACATAGTAGAGTTGTAATCCCAGAAACCTGGCAAACCTGGATATGTGCTTACATTACGAGTCAAACGAGGATATTGTGCATTGTCGCCTGGTTTTGTCCAACGATTAAGCATTTCACGACGCATATTCCAAGGAGAACCTTGTTCCATAAGACCAGAACCTAATTGACGTTTTGCAGAGTTGTCCCAAATAGTACCACCTATTGTAAATGCTACCAAGAAACTCATATCAAAACCTTTGTAACGGAAAGTATTAGTAATACCACCGATTGCATCAGGAACTACGCTACCTACAAATACACGATTATTCAAAGAGAAATTAAATGATTCGTTACCATCTTTGTCCAACCATACAGGAAGACCTGTTTGTGAATCAACACGAGAAAAACGAACTAAATAATTGATACCAACAGGCTGTCCTTCTTGTACACGTGTATCATTGGTACCACCTTGAATTTGGTCAGGGTCAGTAGGACCTAAAGAAATAACTTTATTTTCAAAACGAGAAACGTTAAATTCAGTTGTCCAGCTAAATCCTTTATTATCTTTGCTTACGATATTACGTGAAGTAATTGCAAGTTCAATACCTTGATTACGGATTTGTGCTAAGTTTTGCAGATATTCACCAAAACCAGATGAGAATTGAACACGACGACTTAATATTACGTCAGAGTTGGTTTTTCTAAAAAACGAAAGTTCAGCAGTAATACGGTCTTTCAAAAAACCTAATTCTATACCTCCATCAATAGTTTGTTGAACTTCCCAACGCAAATCAGGATTTTGCAGACGGATAGGATAAGTGGTTGGTTGTCCATTATAAGGATTTTGGCTACCTGCTGGGGTAAATGTACCAAAACGTGCATAATTATCAATATTAGCGTTACCTGTTAAACCATAACTCATTTTCAATTTGACAGTGCTTACTGTTGTACCAAGAATATTTTTCATAAATTCTTCGTCAGACAACAAATAACCAACACCTACACTTGGGAAATAACCATAACGATAGTTAGAACCAAAACGAGAAGAAGCATCTACACGTAAAGAAGCATTTACAAATAATTTATTAGCATAAGAATAATTTACACGACCAAAATAACTCATAAATGACCATACTTGGTCAGCATTAGCTTGGTAGAATGTTTGCAAATTTGGACCTGTGGTTGTTTTTTTGAAAAGAGGACCATCAATATCTGATACTTCCCAACGGTTATAGCTGTTTGTAATAGATTTTTGGTATTCCATTCCTATCAAAAAGTCAAATTTGTTTTTTTCATTAAGTGCATATTTATAAGATGCAGTCAAATTCATATTGAAATTGGTAACCCACGTAGGGAAACGATATGCAGTACCTAAAATAGAAGTAGTATTTTGTAACGCTGCAGGAGAATATTGGTCATTTTGTGTATCAGAATAATCCATACTTGCTGTTGCACGTATTACCAAATTATCTATTGGTGTAAAATCAATATTTAAACTATTGATAGAGCGATTTTCTCTATTTCTCCAAACAAATAAATTTTGGTTCAAAAGTGGATTAGGTCCTTGATTTCTGTTGAAAGAACCATCTGCATTATAAGGAGATATAATAGGAAGTGATTGAGACATTGCATTACCAATACCACCTGACCACGCACCATTTACTTGACGATTGATACCATGAGAGAAAGAGGTGGAAAGACCTATTTTTAACATTGGTTTTTTCATATCACCCAAAATCACATAATCAGCATTTACACGACCGCTAAGACGTTGGTAAGTATTACCCACTAAATAACTTTCGTTATCACTATAAGAAAGACCTGCATAAACATTGTGTTTATCACCACCTTGTCTTACAGAAAAATTATAATCTTGTTTTAAACCTGCTCTTGTGGTAAGATTCCACCAATCAGTATTGGTATTTCTTGCATCAGCCCAAGACCTACCATAAGGAAGTGGTGCAGGACCTACACCACCATCATTTTCATAAGCTTCTTGAAAAAGTTGCAAAAACTCACTACTATTAAGCATATCTACTTTTTGGGTAGGAGTTGATGTTCCTACTTTAACACCAGCTTCAAATACAGGTTTCCCTTTTTTACCACGTTTTGTTGTAATAAGGATTACACCATTTGCACCGCGTGAGCCATAAATAGCAGCAGCAGAAGCATCTTTTAAAATATCAATAGATTCAATATCATTTGGATTTAGTGATGCAAGTGGATTTGTATTCATTGCACCTCTATTACCATTTGTAAAATAATCTTGTGTAATAGGAATACCATCAACTACATACAAAGGGTCACTTCCTGCACTGATAGACGCATTACCACGAATACGAATCACAGAGCCTGAGCCTGCCATACCACTACCTTGAATTACCTGCACACCTGCAGCTTTACCTTGTAGTGCAGCTTCAAAACTTGGTACAGTAGTTTGCATAATTTCACTACCTTTTATAGAAGTGATATTACCAGTTACAGCTTTTTTGTCCAATTCGCCATAACCTACAATTACAACTTCTCCTACACTTCCTTCGTCTTCCAAAGTTACATCAATTTGAGTCTGAGCCCCAACTGTGATAGTTGAACTTTTGTAACCTGAAAACTCAAACAAAAGAACTGCTCCTTGTTGTGCTTCTATTTTATAAGCACCAGCATCATCTGTTATTGTTCCTGCATTCGTGCCTTGTACACGAACAGTAGCACCAGGTAGTGGTGCGCCATCTTTATCTGACACTTTACCTGCAATAGAAAGTTGTGCATAAGCATTAGAAAACATCATAAATCCTGCAAAAAACACCATAAGGCATTTTAACCAAAAGGATTGACGAATGTCTTTGCCCACCACAATACTTGCTGCCATATTGTCATCTGACAATTTCTTCGCAAATGGTTGTTTGTATTGGTTATTCATCATTTAATAAGAATATATAGTTGTTTAAAAATTATAAAAATTCTCGTTGTTTTTTTAATACATAACTTAATTTATACTTTTTCTTTATTTTGTTATATACCTGTTCAAAGAAATATAATTTTATAAAGAGTAAGTTGTATTTATTTTATGCAAAGGCAATATTAAATAATCTTTTTTAAAAAAAAATATTTTTAACAAATAAAATTGTACTTTTTTTTATGCTAACGTATTCGCAAACGTTTGCGGTTGCCTTACTTTTAATTTTTTTTAATTTTTTTTTGAAAAATTATGAATTTTCAATGAAATAATATGTGTTTTTTTTCTTTCTAAAAATAGCTCTTTGTGCATTAAAATTGTTTTAAGAAAATATAACTTTTTTTTGATTTTTTTATATTTTTTTTATTTCTAAAAATTTTTGAATTTTTTAAAAAAAAATTTGTGCTTATAATTGTTTTTTTGCTAAAAAAGTTGTAACTTACATCACATTTTTAAACAACATTGTTAATATCATTTTTTCATATTTTATTTCTTATTTTTTTACCAATGAAAAGAAAAATCGCCTTTGTAGATGAATTTGGCACCAATTCTTTTGATTTTACGACACATAGCACACATTTTATTGTGAGTGCTGTCATCATTGACAAAGAAAAACAAACGCAAGCCACACAACAAATCAATGAAATTATTACGAAATATTTTCCTGATGGTGAAATGAAATCTGCCAAAGTAGGTAAGAATGATACTAAACGCTTGGAAATTCTAAATGAATTATTAAAAATTGATTTTAAAATCTTCGCACTTGTGGTGGATAAACGCAAACTTTATGGATTGGGCTTTAAATACAAAAAACCTTTTTATAAATATCTTTTTAAATTGCTTTATACAGAACTTCACAAGGCAATGGACGTGGATATGTGTGCAAGCACGCACGACAAAAAATCTTTTATGCGTGAATTTGCAACGTATTTAGAGAAAAATTATATCGTTTCTACCCTATTTACAGAACAAACATTCACTTTTGAAAATAGTGTTGCTTCTCCCCTACTCCAGCTTTCTAATTTTATATCAGGTACCTTTGCACGCATATATGACACGCACAAAAAAAGCGTAAATTCTCCAAAATTTGAAAATTTATTAGCCCAAAAAGTAAAAATTATTAAATACTTTCCTGATGAAAGCCCTATTTTGGAATATGCTCCTGACAAAGAAGATGAATATTTTAATCACGACATTGCGAATACTTCTGTGAGGCGTATTACGGATTTTATTGAACGCAAACAACATTCTAAGGAAGAAGAAGAGCTTGACCAAGTGGCTTTTTTGAGCCTTTTGCTCACATATTTGAGGGTGGATATTCGCAAATCTGTTCCTACAAAGGAAATTATGAAGCACCTTATGGAAGATAAGGAAAAAGGCAAAGGTGAGCATTATTTTAGGTCAGAAATCATAGCCAAAATACGTGATGCTGGTATTTTGATAGCAAGTAGCCAAAAAGGTTATAAAATTCCTGTGTGCGAAAAAGATATTTATGAGTTTGTAAATCATAGCAATACAATGATTATCAATATGCTCAAACGTGTCAAAAAAGCCCAAGAAATGATTATGCTTGCAACTGATGATGATATTGATATTCTTCAAAAAGATGAATATTCATTGTTGAAAAAAGCGATTGGGATTTTGTAAATTAGTATTCAGGAAAAAGGTGTCAGGTGTCAGAAAAAGTATATGAAATTAAAAACTACTTTTGTTGAATATCTGAATAAAAATTTTAATTTCACAAAATTATATTTAATTTTGTCCCAACCAAAAAAAATAAAAATATATGAAACCCATCAAATTAGGTGTTGCACTTGCTTTAAGAGAGCGTTTGGAAAAAGAATTTAAAAATATGGTTGATGACCTTTTTTCAAAATTTAAGAGCAAACAAGGACTTTTCAAAGGTGAAAGAAAAACTTACACCGCAAAAGAAGGTTTTTTGGACGAACCAAGTAAGCGAAATTTTGTGAATGTGGTTTCTACCGTATCAGAACAACTTGATTGGATGAATACCAATTCTAAAAATTATCTGAATACTGTTTTTAATATTGAAAAAACCAACGCATCAGCTACGCCCAAAGGTACTTTGGTAGTGGATAATGTAACATTGGGCGAATATAGTTCTTTGGAATTATTAAGACTGAAATCTATTTTGGAAGGAAAATTAAGGGATTTGTACAAAGAAATTCCTATCAGAAGTGAGCAAACGCTTTGGAATCTTTCAGAAGAAGATGGATTTAGAGCCAAAAATATATTTGCAACACCTTTGGAAGTGGGCGAAACAAAAACCACTATCAAAGAACAATATATCCTTACTGACCCTCACCCTGACAAAAATCGCCAACCTATGGTAGCTGATAAATCTACGCAAGTAGTTGTGGGAACTTATACCTCCCAACAATTTAGCGGTGAATTTACCGTTTATCAACGTGCTGAATTATTGGTACGTTATGAAAAATTATTGCAAGCAACGATTACAGCCCTTGAAGAAGCGAACAATATTGAATTAGCAAAATCTGACTTAGGTGAAAAAGTATTTGATTACATTCATTTAGGAAAATTATAGATAAAAATCTTGACTTAAACTTTAACTTCAGCTTTAGCTTTACAAATACTCGATGTTTAGCGTTAATCTTGTTGTCAAAGCGTCAGGTATAGCCTCATCGGTGAAAGTCAATTGGTCAAAGCCTTCTTAGTAGCGAGTTCGATTCTCGCATCTGCCTCAAAGGAATTAGGAATTAGGAATTAGGAATTAGGAATTAGGAATTAGGAATTAGGAATTTATAGCGATTTTTATTTAATTATCCAAATTTTATTCTAATTATTTTTAAAATATTTCATAAATTTAATGTATTTTTGTATTTCATTCTTAATTCCTAATTCTAAATTTTTAATTATTTGTATTTCATTCCTAATTCTTAATTCCCAATTCTTAATTAAATCTGGCAGATTAGTTCATTGGCAGAACAAAGTATTAGTAAACATAAGACCTTTTGAACACGAGTAACCACAAAAATTTTCAATATCGGAGGATATTTTGATTTGGAAATTGTTTTTTGCCAGTCGTAGATTTATGCGAATAAGTCTACGATTTGGTATTTATAAGAGTGTATGCAAATGGTAAAGCAGACCAAGTCGAGTATGGTTGTATTGGAGGTTCGAATCCTTCCATTCTTACAAAAAATTAAAATCTATCATTTCATAATTTTCCCATTAAAAAAAAATGATTATTCTATTTTTTAATATTTTATTTTGTATTTTTCAAATACAAGATAATAAAAAAGAAATCCTAAATGTGCTTTTTACACAACAAGAAGCGTGGAACAAAGGCAATATTCCTGCTTTTATGGAAGGATATTGGCGTTCTGATAGTCTGATGTTTGTGGGTAAAAGTGGCGTAACGTATGGCTGGGAAAATACATTGAAAAACTATGAAAAAAGCTATCCAAATGCTGAAACAATGGGTAAATTGAATTTTACAGTGTTAAAACTTGATATATTAGACAAAAAAAATGCTTTTTTGGTAGGAAAATGGCACCTTACACGCAAAGAAAAAGGCGATATTGGTGGATATTTTACGCTTTTTTGGAAAAAAATAAAAGGAAAATGGGTAATTGTGGCTGACCATTCAAGTTAAATAATAATGAATGATAAATTATGAATTATGAATTATGAATAATAAATGATAAATGATAAATGATAAATGATAAATGATAAATGATAAATGATAAATAAAATAAATTCATCTTATAAAACCCTGAAAGGGTTTAACTATGGTAACCCCACGTGAAACGTGGGGAAGTAAAAGAGTAAGTTATTTAATTATAATTCCTATATTTCTCCCTACCATTTTGGTAACAAAAACAAAAAAAAGCCAAAAATCTAAGATTTTTGGCTTTTTTTTATTCAAAAAATATGATATTTTTTGTTATATTTTTATCGTTTTATGGCTAATACTGCACCACCACAAAAATCAGGAGCTTCACCTGTAAAATAAAAATCAAAATAGTAAATTCCTGTTGAGCCACATTGATATTGGATAGTTGGGTAATATTTACCTTTTTCTTTGGCGTAACTATTGATAATTTCTTTTTTGTTTGGGTCTAAAATTTTCACGCCTAAGCCTTTTGTTTGAGCGCTTGCGTTGGCAAGCATTACGGTATATCTTGCACCTTTGCTAAAAATATAAGATGCACTTATATTGCGTTGTGTGCCTCCTTTGCCATCTAATCCAAAACTTTTGAGAAAAGTAAAACCTTCTAACATATTGCTAATACATTTGTCTTTGTAGGTTTTTGTATCGCAAGCCACTACAGGTACATTTACAGAAAAGTTAGCAGAAGGTGTTGGGTTTTCGGTGCGATTAAATAATAATCCAAGAAAAGCCAAAGTAATATGGAGAATATTCATATAAGTTTGTTTAAAAACAGCAATTTTTTTTATTTTTAGATTTTTATAATTTGATTTTTTAGAAAATTTTTAAGAAAAAATTTTACTTTCAATCATCAATTTATTCAGAATTTAAACGCAATTAGCAACATAATTATTGTTTTTCAAAATAAATTTGAAAATAATTATAAGTTCTTTACTACAAAATGCTATCCAAAAAAAGGAAATAATTTTAAAAATTTCACAAAAATAAAGAAAATTTATGAGAAAATACGTAATTTGAACCTCATTTTAGCCTGAATTTAATGCAAATTACGTATTTTGTTAAGATATTTTTTAAGTAGAAAAAATCTTTTTAAGGAAATGTTAATGCTCTTTAATACGTCTGTAAGTTGCCATCACAAAGCCTAATGTCATAATAAGACTTCCAATCCAAAGCAGGTTAATCATAGGTTTTTCCATTGCTTTCATAATAATATAATCCCTTTGAGTTGTGCTTACGCCAAATACAAATTTACTTTTGTCTTGTGCTGTGCCAAATGTTGCGGTGGTATCAGGAATTATTTTTTGCAATGCGATTCTCATTCCCAATTCGCCTGAAATATCAGGAACACTGCCAAGTTGGTTATCTTCTCTCACCAAAAGTGCAGGAAAAAATGTATAATTTTTATCTTTTCCTAATACTTTTATTTGGGCTTTTATGCCTGCAATTTTTACATTTTTGTTTGTATTGGAATTGATAGCTTCTTTTACGATTTCATCATCAGGCAAAAGTGGGAGTTTATTTTCCAAAACCGCAATATAATCATTTGGCAATACCAACGTATCACCCATTTTCGCACTTACTTCTTGCACTGCACTCCATTCTTTTTCTTTGGTAGGGTCAGGTACAGAAGAAACGTGTGTATAAAGGTCTTTGTCCCATTCTTTGTAGATGTCAGGGGACGCCAAAAGTCCTCCCATTTGTGGATTTATCTGTCCTCGTGGAAAAAGCGAAAAGATTTTACCTTCTTTGGTGCGATAATCTATTTTGTAATAAGTATTTTCTGCAAAAATATCTAAAGTATCATTTTTTTTGAAATAAATTTTACCTTCATACGCAATATTTTGTTTCGCAATGGCTTTATTTTCGTTGCTTTCAACAGGTGCTAATTGATTTTTTGGAATAAAATGCGGAAAACCTTTTGCTTCCATATAATCACCCTTATAAGAAAGCTGATATTTGCCCATTGGCGTTGATTGATTGAGCCAAAGCAATACATTATTCTCATTGTCATCAGTTTTCCACTCTTTGCTGTATAGTTTTCCTGTAACATTTTTGGAAACGGTGCGAGAATATCCCGAAGAAAACAAAATTCCCACAAGCATCAGCGCAACGCCTACGTGTGCAACCGCACCACCAGCCAAAAAAACCTTCTTTTTATACAACAAATCCCATAAAATCATACCATTTGATGCCAAACTATACGCTCCTGCCATAAACAAAATCAAAAATGTAATATTGGTCATATCCAATAATGCCATTGCTGACGCTCCAAAAAGTAAGGAAATTGCCACAGGAAACATAAAAGGCTCATACCAAACCTTTTCTATTTGGCTTTTTTTCCACCAATTAAATTGCCCAATACTCGCCAAAACCAATACAAACACGCCTAACCACAGTTGAAACTTGGTATAATAACCAATTTGGTCAGCAGGCATTGCGATATTAGAAATATAACCGAATAATTCTGCGATTTTGTTAAAAACAGGGATAGAAGTCGCAAAAATAACCTGTATTCCACCCATTATAAGGGTCAAAACCCCCATAAAAATCCAAAATTCTCGGTTGTAAGTAGATAATTCTTTTTCAGAAGTAGGAATTTTTGACCAACGAAACACCAATAAACTTACTGACAAACCCAAAAACAACAACCAATATAATAATAATTGTCCTGAAAGCCCCAAATCAGTAAAACTATGCACAGAGGCATCACCCAAAATACCGCTTCTTGTCAAAAAAGTAGCATAAAGTATCAACATAAAACTCACAATTACCAACACAATCGCAGATTTTAGGGCAACTTGATTGGTTTTGTGGGGAATCATCACGTGAATACTTGCCACCAAAAACAACCAAGGCACATAAACCGCATTTTCAACAGGATCCCAATTCCAATAACCGCCAAAATTCAAGGTTTCATACGCCCAATACGCCCCCATTAGGATACCCAACCCCAACACAGCAGCAGAAAATAACGCCCAAGGAAAGGCAAATTGAACCCATTTTTTGTATTCGCCTTGCCAAAGCCCAGCAATGCAATACGCAAAAGGTACTAAGGTAGTCGCAAAGCCCAAAAATAAGGTTGGAGGGTGTATAACCATCCAATAATTTTGCAAAAGTGCATTCAATCCGCTACCATCTTTTGGAATAAAATCAGGATTTTGGGTAAAAATAGGCAAATCTGGCATAGCATCACGCATCAAAATAAATGGGTCGCTCCCTACTTTCATACCAAAAAAATCAATTCCTAATATCATTGACACCAAAAACGCTTGTACTGCCATAAAAATCGCCATTGTAGGCGTTTCCCAATGTTGGCTTTTATACACAATAAAAAAACCCAAACAAGCGTGCCAAAATATCCACAACAAAAAACTGCCTTCTTGCCCTTCCCAAAAACACGAAATCATATAATACACAGGCAAGGTATTGGAGGAATGATCCCAAGCGTAATGATATTGGTAACGGTGATTGTAAATAATATCAAATAATGACGCAATTACTGCCAAAACCGCAACAAAATGCACCCAAAAACTCCATCTTGCCATATTAAGCCAAGACAAAGGAATTTGTAAAGATGTATTTTTTGAATTTTGGGGAATTTTGTGGGTTTCTTGAAATAATACGGAAGATTGGTAATATGAATATGCACAAAACAACGCAGACATAAAGGCAATTATCACAGACAAATGTCCAAAATTGCCAATAGAATTGAGGAATAACAGCATTTTTTTTGGTTTTTTAGAAAAATTTAAGGTGCAAAATTAGAAAATAATCTCCAAAAAATGGTACTAAAATCAAAAATCTATTTTTTGCAGGTATTACTAAAAAACTTTTTTTAGGCAAAAGGTTTTTGAATATGAGGGTTTTGTCAGAAAGGCAACTCTTTCGGATAATCAAGTTTTATATTTTCAAAATCTTTTAATTCATCAGGCAGAACTAAATCAGGGTTTAAAACCACACAAATTACACAATTTTTAAGATTTTTGACAGATGTGGGTAATGTTTTTATTTGATTTTTTTCCAACCATAAAGTCTTTATTTTTTTTAATTGTCCTATTTCCACAGAAATATCTTTTATTTTATTATTCCCCAAATTTAATTCTGTTAATTTTTGTAAATTTTTAATTTGAGGAGGCAATATTTCAATCTGATTATTTGCCAAATTCAAATACTCTAAATTTACCAACAAAAAAACAAAATAAGGGATTTTTTTTAAGCCTTTATGGCTCAAATCCAATTGTGTTATTTTTGATATATCTTCTATGTTTTTTAAAAAACTTTCATAAAAAAACTCATAATCTTCCACACTACACCCAAAATGTTCTTCAAATTCATCTCTGTAATGATATTTTGAAACATTTAAGCCAAGTTCAATATTTAGTTTTTCTATGCTTTCCAGAAGAACAAGCATTTTGGAGAAAGGTGGTTTTTGCATAAAGGTTTTTGAATGTGGGATTTATATATTTTATTTTCACTTATCAATTTCCATTCTCTAACCATTCCAAATAACTTTTATCTTTGTAAAATGATTGAAAAAACTCAAATTTTTTATCTACGTCCAAAGCCCATTTTACGATTAAAAAAGCCTCTTCTTTTTTGCCCAAAGCCATCAAAATAAGCATTTTTACATAATTGGTATAAGTTGGTTTTCCTGCCATAACCGTTTTTGATTGATAAAAAAGTGCTTTTTCTACCAAAAAATTAGCATTTTCCAATTCTTCTACAGTTGCGTTTTGAAATCTTGCAATTTCGTATGCCCTTAATGCAAAATGATTATTCAATTCTCCTGCACTAATTTCTTCTATTTTATCTGCAAATTCTGTTTTAAAAACCTCAGAAAATTGATTTTCTTTGTTGAGGCACAGCAACCTCCAATTAACTTTATCCTGAAAATCTCTGATAAAATCCTCTGAAAGCGTTTGAAATTTGCTGATACTACCCCAATTTAATTTTTGAGGGAATTTTCTCATAAATTCCTCTGATAAATTTTGATGAATACTCAAATTGCACCAACCCATTGTGGTAAATTTATCTGCATAAATCGTCAAAAAAGCATTAGAAACACGCTGAAATTTTGTAATGCAAAAATTCCAATCCCATTCTTTGGCAAATTCCCTCAAAAAATCTCTTGAAAAACGTCTTACTTGTGAAAGTCTATCAAAATCAAATTTTTTAGCGTGTTTTCTAATAAAATCTTCTGAAAAATTTTGTATAAGCAGATGATTACTTGAAAGCAATTTTGTATTTAATTCCTCCATAAATTCCTCAAAAAACTCTTGCGAAAAACCTTGTGAAGAAAATAAATATGTACAACTTTGTTCTGTTTTCATTTTTGGAAAAATTTTTCTAATAAAATCCTCTGAAAAATGGTGATTTGTGGATAATTTATAAATATGCAATTTATCCAAATGTTCCAGAATAAAATCATCAGAAATTGTTGTAAATTCTGAAATATGCCACCAATTAAAAATATGAGTTGGTTGCGTTTTAATCCATTCTTCGGTAATATTTTGATAAAATGTTTTTATATCAAAATTTTTATATGCTTTTAGATAATTTGGACTGAGGTTATTTTTTTGATTTTTTAGAATTAAATTTGGGTCAAGTGCATACTTAAAATCTTCTACAAACGCATCAGAAAGCACGTGAATATTTTTTTGTCCAATACTTTGAAAATTGATTTTTGTTTGAAAATCTCTTAAAAACTGCTCCGAAACACTTTGAAATGCAGAAATTTGTAGCCAAACACTTTTATTTTTGTCTATTTTTTCCAAATTTCTACGAATAAAATTTTCATCTTTTAGGTCTTTTGTGAGGGCTTTGTCCCAATTCACTTTGTCGCCCATTTCCTCCAAAAAATCTTTTGAAAAATATTCATAAGGAACATTATGCCAATTCAAAACATCTTGATTCCTACGCACAAAAGGCTTAAAATCAAGTTCTTTTTTAAAAATATTGGGCAAATAACCTTTGTGTTTTGCCAAAAGCAACAAGTCATCATTTGCATTTAGGTTATTTTTAATTTTTCCCCATTTAATATATTGTGGAAGTTGCAAACCAATTTTAACTGTAATATTTTGGTTTTGGGAAATAATATTCCAATCCAATAAATCAGCATTTTCTA
>JAAFIN010000055.1 GCA_013297825.1 Cytophagales bacterium | reverse complement strand
TTGCATTTCGGTATCAACAGGCACAAAATAACTTTTCTTATCATTGTTCAAATCAGGCGCACCGTGTCCTGCATAATACACAAAAACCTCGCTTTTTTTGGCTTTAACCATATTAAATAGCTTCCCTTTGTGGCTGTCTTTTGTGCCAAATATCTGCGAAAAATCCAATGATTTGGCATTTTCTACATAAATGATGTTTTTTTCATCATAACCCAATGTTTGAACAAGGTATTTTTTCATAATTTGGGCATCATTTAGGGCAAAATCCACTGCTTGCGTGTGTTTGTAGTCTTTATTTCCAATAATTACCGCAATATTATCCCTGTTAGTGATTTTATTTTGGGGAATATTGGGAATATCAAGGTCAATTTCTGCGATTTTTGTAGTATTTTGTGGGGTAGAAATGACTTTTGTAGCAAATTTGGCGGTAATATCAGGGTTAAAATCCGCCATAATATCCAATTTATGCAACAAAAGACTCACGTGTCCATTGTTCCATTTCCTATTTTCTTCCCAGCCATCACTTATTCCAGACCTTATCTCCATACTTCCCTCCACAAGCACAGGAATAAGCGGATTTTGGTCTATTTTTTCAGGATTTTTGAGGGCATTTTTAGGTAAAAAAGTGTATTTTTTTGGCTCAAATACATTAACAAAAGTTTCAAGCGTGCCTTTTAAATCTTTGGCGGTTTTTGGGAGGATTTTTACGAAAAAAGTAGGCGAAAAAGCTCCTGAAAGTTTGGCAATTTCGGTTTCCACGTCATATTCTATTTTAGAAGGCAATGCGTGAAATATTTTTCTTGAAAAATAGCTATAATATTGCTCAAAATGCTTTTTGATGAATATTTTTTGTTTCTCTTGTGTGGTTCTTGCCTCAAAATCTGCCTTTTTTTCGAAGTCATCTTTCCTCAAAAAACTATCTAATTTGGCATTTACGATAAATTCTGTTTCTTTTTGGATATTAAATGTAAGCCAAACATTGAGTTTTTGGTCATTTCCTGCAGAATATAGATACATTCCATCTTTTCCATACGAAAGCGAGGTTATTTTTTCGCTGTGAGCCTCCCATTCTTGGATTTTTTGGAGGAAATTGTTATTGATTTCCCAAATTTCTATAAATTTCGCATTTCTTGCGACTGCTAATTCATTTTTAAAAGAAGAAAATTCAGGAAAAGCGTATTTTTCATTTTTAAATTCCTTTATTAAATTAAAATTTTTGTCATAAATGAATAAATCACCTGCATCTGTTGTGATTGCAGTATATTTTTTATCAGGTGAAACGGTAATTTTTGCCACAGGCGAGCTAAATGTTGCCAAAACAGAGCGAACAGATGGATTGCTAATTTCGCATTTTATCAATTCGCCTACTTTTTTATTTTCTATGCCTGTTCCTACGAGCAAAATATCCTCTTGATGTAATGCCAATGAACGCACATAATATTTATTTTTGGAGGGAACTATAAAAGAAAGTGATTTTATGGTTTCATCAAAAATAGGTTCTAAACCCATTTTTTTTCTTTTAATATTAATAAAAGGATTTAAAAGTTCGTATTTTTCTCCGTGATAATTAGAATGAAAAAAATTCAATCTTCCTGTCAAATCTCCCACGATAAGCACGTTTCTGTGTTCTTTATTACCAGGAATTACCACCGCACAACTTACCGCTTGCACAAGGTTTTTATTTTCAACATTGGTTATATTTTCCGCAAAATTTGTAGAATTGGTATTAGCTACTTGATGTTCTGTGATGCTTCTTTTGTTGTATCTTGCCCTATCACTTCCTAAAAAAGTGTTATTGTTCCACATCATCATTGCATTTTGAGGCGTATAACCGCCTCCTGTAATGAGAAATAACCAATCTGAATCTGCTTGCAAGAAAGCTGAAAACTGCACGCCTTCGGTGTGTTTTTGGGATACTAAAAGCGGTTTTTGTGCAAAATTTTTATGCCAAACAGTGAGATTTTCTTTTCCACCCAATGCAATCAGCATTTTGTCAGGGCTTTCTGTGATAGTGTTTATTTCATCATTTGTAGAAAGTTGCGCAATAAGAGGCGGAATATTTGACGGTTTTTGTTGGGCAAAAAGATTACTTTGTATAAAAAAATGGAAAATAATTGTTGCAAAAAAGTAGGATAAAAATTTCATATTATAATTATAAAGAAATGAAAAATAGAGAAAGAAAGATAAATACAAAAAAGAAAGTATATTTTATTGATATTTCATTTCTTATAAAACATTACAAAAATACAAATAAATTGGACATAAAGATACAAGATAATTTAAAGAATTTTTAGGTTAAAAATATTTTATGAAAAAAATATTTTTTTGTAATTTTTCCAATTTTTTTTTACATATTTAACAGATTTTAAAGTAAAAAGCCCCCCAACCTATAAAAGGGGAGTTTTTAGATGTTACAAATTTAAAAATTATTCTTTTATGCCTTTTTATTCCCCTTTGGGGGTTAGGGCGCTTCATTCATAACCCAAAATTCATAATTCATAATTAAAAACGTATATGTTAAAATTTTTGAAATATAGTTTTGCCACAGTATTTGGCATATTTTTATTTATTCTAATTTTTGTAGGAATTGCCTTTATGTTTGCGCCAAGTGGCAAACCAAGCATCAAAGATAGTTCTGTATTAGAGTTAAAACTCAATGAAGCAATTTTAGAACAAAGTGCTGAAAATCCACTTGCGGATTTAGACCTTCCTATTTCATCAGGCGAGCCAAGCGGTGTAGGACTCATTGACATCAAAAAAGCAATCCGCTACGCAATTACTGATGATAAAATCAAAGGTATTGTATTGCGTATGACAGGCGTAAGTGCAGGTTTTGCAACTATGCAAGAAGTAAGAGAAGTTTTATTAGAATTTAAAGAAAAATCCAAAAAATTTGTCTATGCGTATTCTGATTATTATAGCGAAGGTGCGTATTATTTGGCATCTGTTGCTGATAAAATCTACCTAAATCCATCTGGAGATTTAGAAATGAATGGACTTGTTACACAACCTACTTTCTTCAAAGGTACTTTGGAAAAATTGGAAGTAAAACCTGAAATTTTTAGAGTTGGCACCTTCAAAAGTGCAGTTGAGCCATTTTTATTGGATAAAATGAGTGATGCAAGCAGAGAACAAACAACTGCTTTTATGAATAGCATTTATAATTTTTATTTAACAAATGTTAGCAAATCACGCAATATTACAGTTGAAAAACTCAAAATGATTTCAGATAGTATGCTTGTGCGTGAAGCAAAAGATGCTTTGACACACGGTCTTGTAACAAACGTAGCATATTTTGATGAATTTGATGATATGCTTCGCAAACAGCTTAAAGTTGCAGAAAAAGAAAAAATCAATAAAGTTTCTTTGAAAAAATATATGGACGTTGCAGAAGACAAATCAAATAGTTCTTCTAATAGAATTGCAGTTATCATAGGTCAAGGCGAAATCACAACAGGAACAAATGAAGATGGCATTGGCTCTGACGTTATCGTGGCTGAACTTCGCAAAGCACGCAAAGACAAAGAAGTAAAAGCAATCGTATTGCGTATCAATTCGCCTGGTGGAAGTGCATTAGCATCTGATATTATGTGGAGAGAAATCCAAATTACCAAAAAAGTGAAACCTGTTATTGCGTCAATGGGCGATTATGCAGCATCAGGCGGTTATTATATGGCAATGGGTTGTGATGCGATTGTTGCACAACCTAATACTTTGACAGGTTCTATTGGTGTGTTTGGAATGATGTTTTATACAGGTGATATGTTCAAAAACAA
Organism: Cytophagales bacterium; assembly: GCA_013297825.1. GTDB lineage: Bacteria > Bacteroidota > Bacteroidia > Cytophagales > Microscillaceae > JAAFIN01. The sequence continues at coordinate 20,074 of JAAFIN010000055.1, read as the reverse complement.
AATGGGAATGACTTTTGACGAAGTTGCAACAGGTAAATATTCAGGTCTTGGCAATCCAAATAAACCAATGACTAATGATGAAAGAAAAATTATCCAAAAATCAGTAGAAAAAATCTACGAAGAATTTACGACCAAAGCTGCAGAAGGTAGAAAAATGAATGTAGAAGATTTGAGAAAAATAGCTTCTGGACGTGTTTGGACAGGTGAGCAAGGCAAAGCAAATGGTCTTGTGGATAAACTTGGTAATTTTGAAGATGCAGTTGCGCTTGCGGTTGAAAAAGCTAAACTTAAAAAAGATGATTATAAACTCAAATATTATCCTACCAAAAAAGATTTTTTTGCTAAAATTAGCGAAAAATTAGGCGGTGCAAAAATCACTGAACAAGCTCTAAATAAATATTTGGAGGAAAAAATGGGTGATGCCTATAAATATTATCAATTCCTCGAAAAAATGAATAAAATGGATAGAATCCAAGCACGTATTCCTTTTATGTTGGAGTTTAAATAAGATTTTTTATAACTATAAACCTGTAAGGTTTTAAAAACCTTATAGGTTTTAGACCCACAAAATTTTTAAAAATTTTGTGGGTCTTTTTTTGTTTTTAGAAAAAATAATATATTTGTAAAAAAAACGTTTTAAAAATGAACAAAAAACCTTATGATTTTTCGCCAAAAATCTTAATAAATAGCACTGATATACACGCATTTAGTTTTGTAAGTACAAGTAATGAAAAAAATATTATAAAATTGGTAGCATTCCAACCAATAGGGTATAATTCATTTAATTTGGCTCTTGTGGATTATGATGAAGAAAAAGATGTATATGATGATGAAAGTACAAGCAATAATGGAGATATGGGACGAGTATTAGCCACAACTTGGGCAATTATGTTACATTTTCTGAAAACATTCCCTGAAAATACCGTTTGTATCAATGGCAACACAGAAATTAAAAAAAAATTATATACTCGTTTAATAGCTAATAACTTACTTTTTTTACAAACTAATTATGATGTTTTTGGTTTTACAAATAAAGGCGAATTAGAAAAATTTGAAATTTATAAAGAATATTTTATGATACTTATACAACCAAAAAATTAAAACTATGAAACAAGAAGAACAAAAACTTATTGATGACATCAACGAAACACGTTTGTCTATTATTTTACAAAACGCTTTCGATAAAAAGAAAGAAAATATGTCAATTATTTTAGGCGAAAATTTAGAAAAACTCCCTGAAATTCTTGCAAAAATTCGTTCAAAAAAAGTATAATCTTTTTTCATTTATTGAATTAAAAATTAAAAAAGATCTACAAAATTCTTAAAATTTTGTGGGTCTTTTTTGTTTTAAGGACAATCTTATTTTGTTTTTATTCCTTATAATTGTTAATTTTTCTTAATTTATATTTAAAATGTATTTTAAAAGAGATTATTTTTATTTTTTTAGAAAAAATGAATTAAATTTGAACGTCATTTTTATTTTTAAATAAATTTTTTAAAAGTAAAAAACATCTTTCAAACGTTGTAATAAAACTTATAATTATTTTTCTTAAAAAAATGAAACGTTTTTTATTATGGGCAGTGCCATTGGGCATTGCTTTATTTGCTTTGTATTATTTTTTTGGAAACCCTAATATCAAGGACAAAGAAATTAGTGCAGAAGTCAAAAAAGGTGATTTTAATATTGCAGTAACCTCGTCAGGTGAATTATTTGCAAAAAATTCTGTCAATGTAATGGGGCCTGCGGGCATCAATCAAGCAGGCGTTTGGCAGGTACGTATTAGCAATATTATTCCAGAGGGAAAAGTTGTGAATGAAGGTGATTTTGTTGCTGCGTTGGACGGTTCTGAAATTGTAGGAAAACTCAAAGACCGCCAAAGTGATTTGGATAAATCACTTTCACAATTCACACAGGCACAGATTGACACCACTTTAGAGCTAAGAAAGGTGAGAGATGAACTCATCAACCTCAAATATGTGCAGGAGGAAAAAACGCTTATCCTCAAACAATCCAAATACGAACCACCTGCAACCATTCGCCAGGCTGAAATAGACCTTGAAAAGGCAAAAAGAAATTTCCAACAAACCAGCGAAAACTACATTATCCAAAAAGAAAAAGCAGTTGCCAAGATGCAAGAGGCATCTTCTAACCTCCAACGTGCAGAACGTTCTGTGGAAATTATCAAAAAAATGCTTACCAATTTTGAAATTAAAGCACCAAAAACAGGTATGCTCATTTATCACCGTAGTTGGAATGGCGAAAAAATACGTGAAGGCTCACAAATAAGCACGTGGGAGCCTATTGTGGCAACTTTGCCTGATATGACAAAAATGGTTTCTCGCACTTATATCAATGAGGTGGATATTCAAAAAGTAAAAGTTGGACAAGATGTAAATATTGGTTTAGATGCTTTCCCTGAGAAAAAACTCACTGGAAAAGTGATTACTGTGGCAAATGTTGGAGAGCAAAAACCAAATTCTGATTCAAAGGTTTTTGAGGTTGGAATTGAAGTTGCTGAAAAAGATACTACCCTTATGCCTGCAATGACAACCAGCAATCTTGTGAAATCTGAAACCATCAAAAATGTACTTTTTGTGCCATTGGAAGCTATCAACAGCGAAAATAAAGTTACTTTTGTGTATAAAAAAGAGGGTAATAATATCACAAAACAAGAGGTAAAACTTGGTAAAGCAAATGATAATGAAGTTATCATTGAAAAAGGATTGAAAGAAAAAGACAAAGTACTTATTTCTATTCCGCCTTCTGCTGACAAAATGAAAATTACTAAACTTTAATAGCCCCCCAGCCCCCCGAAGGGGGAGTAAATACAAATATATTTGGTTTTAAAAATAAATTTTATTGTTTATTACAAAAACCAAATAATATTTTAATAAAGAGCATTTTATCCCTTAGGGCGTTTGCAGGGAAATTGCCTTTTGGAATTTCCCAGCGAACTCCCTAAGGGCTTAAAGACACAAATATCAAACACTTAAACAATATAATATTTTGTTTTTACAAAAATACATAATTTGTTGTGTACTTTATAAAATAAATTTTATGTTATTACACACATTTAAAAAGTGTTTTGAAATAATTATTTGGCAATATTTTTTAAAAATAGTTTCTAAAAACATTAATTGTGGGCTATGTTTGTGTTTTTCAACCCTTAGGGAGTTTCCAAAAAATTCCAAAAGGCAATTTTTTTACAACGCCCTAAGGTTGAAATGCTCTTAAAAAACAATTTTCTTTGAAAAATAACTAAAAAATATGGTTTATTACATTTTAAATTAAGAAAAATTGTCATAATAGAAAAAATGTGGGTAATCAGTAGGGTTTTTATATCCAACGCCTCAAAGAAAAAATAACATAAACCATTTTAGCATTGATATTTATATAAATTTTAAATATATGAAAAGCATTTTTTTTAACCTAAACATTGCCTTTGAGGCAATTTTAGCCAATAAATTAAGGGCTACGCTTACCGCTTTAGGTATTATTTTTGGGGTAAGTGCAGTAATTACAATGCTCGCAGTAGGAAATGGGGCGCAAGAAGAAATATTGGAACAAATAAAACTTGTTGGTGTCAATAATATCGTAATTTCTTCTATTGTAGAAAATAAAGACGAAAAAGGTGATGGCGATAGCAAAAATAATAAAAACAAAAAGAATAAAACAAGCACAGGATTAACCCTCGCAGATGCAGAAAGTATCCAAAAACATATTCCTAATGTTTCACTCATTAGCCCAGAGGTTGTGATGGAAAACACCAACATCAGCAGAGAAGGCAAGCAAACCAAAGGACGACTTGTGGGCGTGCTTCCTACTTATTTTCAAACCATTGATTACCAACTTGCAGAAGGACAAAGTTTTTCGGAAACACATCTCAAAACAGGTGCTTCTGTTTGTATCATTGGTAGAAATATTCAAGCAAAATTTTTTAGTCAAGAAAATCCCATTGGTAAGCAAATAAAATGTGGTAAGCATTGGCTTACAATTATTGGGGTGTTGGAAAGCAAAAAAATATCTGCCAATAGCATTAGCAATCTTGGTATAAGAGATTACAACTTAGAAATATATGCACCTATCCAAACGCTTTTGGTGCGTTATCTAAATCGTGGTCAAGTTACAAAATCCATTTTGCAAAAATCTCAATCTAATAACAATAATGACGACCCAAATGCCCAAAAGGTAGAAAAAAAAGCAGTTAATTATCATCAAATTGATAGACTTGTTATTCAAGTGAAAGAAACCGATTTTTTGGCACCTTCTGCTGACATCATACAAAGAATGTTGTTACGCAGGCACCAAAAATTACAGGATTTTGATATAAAAATCCCTGAACTTTTATTAAAACAACAACAACGCACCAAAGATATTTTTAATTTGGTATTGGGGGCTATTGCTGCGATTTCGTTGATTGTGGGGGGAATTGGTATTATGAATATTATGCTTGCTTCTGTGTTGGAAAGGATAAAAGAAATTGGTTTAAGAATGTCATTAGGGGCTAAAAAATCTGACATTGTGCTACAATTTATGTTCGAGGCGGTGCTAATAAGTATGGTTGGCGGTATTTTGGGCGTAATTTTGGGGGTAGTTGGTGCAAATTTAATTACAACATTTTCAGGTATTCCTACGATTGTAAAATTGGATTCTGTTTTTATTTCGTTTGGGGTGTCTGCCTCTATTGGATTGATATTTGGAATATTACCAGCTCGCAAAGCATCAATGCAAGACCCTATTACTTCGTTGAGATATGAGTAAAAATTAGGAATTGGGAATTAAGAATTAGGAATTAAACAGCTAATACATTTGTTTAAACAAAATAATATTTGTGAAATTTGCAAAAAATAATTTTTTCACCAGTTTATACAAAAAAATATTACCATCTACATTTTGAATATTGCAGAATTTTAAGAATAATTCTGTAATATTCATTTGTAAATCGGTAATATTCATTTATAATTCAGTAATATCCACGTGAATATTAAAAATATTGTTTCTGTAAAAGTTTCATCGCAAAAATATTGGTTTTTATTTGTTTTTTTAATTTATAGGATAATTTGGGGCAAGATTAATCTCTGATTTTTTAAACTTGTAAAAAAATAAAATTTCAAAAAAAAATTGCAACAGAAATTTTACAGAAACAGAGATTTTATAAATTTAAAAGTAATTGCAAAATATTTATTATTGACTGTTCAAACCTATAAGGTTTTAAAAAACCTTATAGGTTAAATCTGAATACTATTAAAAAAGGCTGTTTCATTCTTAATTCCTAATTCCCAATTCTTAATTATCTTGTGTATTCCAAAAAGTCCCTATAAAAACCGCCATTTTTCAATAAGATTTCTTCATTTCCTAACAAAATAAGCTGTTCTTTTGCCCTACTAAGTGCAACATTTAGCTTTTTATCAACAGTTTTCTGTGTATTAAGTGATTGCAAATTACGCATCTGTAAAGGGTGATTTACCGCCAAAGAAATAATAATAATATCCCTTTCAGAGCCTTGATAACGCTCCACCGTATCAACTGTAACCATTTTTCGCAATTCATCATCAAAAAGGCTATAAATTTCTGCAATTTGTGCCCTATAAGGCGTAATCACGCCTACCGTTTCAGCAGAAAAATTACCTTTTGCTTTGGCATTTTCACGGATAATTTCCAATAATTCAATGATTTTTTTTGCCTCAAATTTATTGATTTTATGGGTTTCTTCTTTTGGAGAATTGATAAAAAGTACTCTTTTTGAATTTAAAAAATCTTTAACTTCTGTATTTTTTGTAGGAAAATTATTATCAAAAAAATTCCATTTTTCGGTTTGTCTATCACTTCCAATATCCAATATTTTATAAAATTTTTTGGAAATAAAACCTGCAATATCTCTGTGTGTGCGAAATTGCGTGCTTAACATTGCATAACATTCCCACCAATCATTGCTTTGGGCATTTTCTAAAAGTCGCTCAAATACCGAAATACTCAAATCGTGAATACCATTTTTTTGTAATAATTCGCTTTGTGCTTGACACCTAAAACTTGGCTGACTAACCACCGCAGGAAGTTGTTTTTCGTCGCCAATCAAAATATATCGTTCAAATTTTGGCAAAATACCACAGATACTTGGCTCCAAAAGTTGGCTGGCTTCATCTACAATTACGGTGTTAAAATTAGGAATTATCTTTAAATGGGCATAAAAAGAGGCAACCGTTGAGATAAAAACCCTACAACTTTGGACTTTTGTTTTGAGTTTTTTCCAATTTGGCTCACTTTTTAGCGTATTTTCCCAAAACTCATCACCTTCTGTGAGTTGTGTGCCTAATCTAATAAAATCAGGATAAACTTGTTTTACTTTTTGGCAAATTTCATCAGTTGCTCGGTTGGTAAATGCCAACAAAACAACCGTTTCTTTGGTATGCGTAACAAGATGTTCCACCATTGCACGAAGCATTTTAGAGGTTTTTCCTGTGCCTGGAGGGCCTTGTAACAGAAAATAATCTTGTGCAGAAAGAGCGTTTTTTAGAATATGATTTTGTTCTTCGCTTAATTCGGTTTTTATGGGTTTTAATTCAAAATTTTCATCAAATTGTGGTTTTATTTTTCCTAACCAAATGTCTTTTTTTATTCTTGAAATACCCAAAAATTCACTCAAAGAGGCATACAAATTATTATAAGAACTTTCCAAAAAATTGGGTTCTATTGCCCAAAATTTATGTTGGGTAAAATATTCAGGGGCAACGGTCTTGTGCCAAATTTCCAAATGAACGCTTTTTGTGGTAATTTCTCTGATAGAACCTTTTAATAATTGTGAAGCAAGTGGATTGAGGTTTTTTGGGTCATCACAAGGGTACAAAATCACAATATCACCGTTGCGAAAACTCGTGGTTTCGGTTTCATTACCTAAAATTTCTGGTTTTTGGAAAGTCAAAACAGGTTTTCCTCTGTGTTCTTCTTGTTTGGTGAGCAAAAGCGGTGCAAGCAACGAAAAATTATTGCGTTTTTCTTGTGCTGACATTTGCCAAAGCCCTGAAAATCCTTGTGAGGTTTCGCCTTGCGAAAAATTCCCAACTTTGGCAGTTTTACATTCTCTTGCCACAAGCCCCATAAATTCTGCAAAATAAACTTTGTCTATTTCTTCTGAATTATTCCATTTATTGCAAAAGTACATCAAATCACTTTCTGTAAAAGGAGGAAGTTTTACACCTTTGAGCCTCAACATCATACTTTCGTAAATGCTGGTGTAACCTTGTGCCATTTTTTCCTCAATATAAATCACACAATTACGAATGTGCATTGCATCTTGTGCCTCAAAATTCAGCTTTCCGCAGTCCCTAAGCGGTTTTTCTTTGTCGTGGGCGTACAACACCGCACTCACGCCTTGCCTTTTATCAAAAGTACTTTCCAACAATAAATTATAACAAGCAACCTGCAAAAGATGTTCATCTTTGGCACTTTTGTATTGTGCATTTGGAAAACCACCACTTTTTAATTCTATAATATCCTTTCTCAATGGTTGTTTTGGATATTCCACAAGCATATCTATACGACCTTGTAAGCCATATTTTCCTGATATAAAAGTTGGCTCTGTGGTCAGATTGATAGGATTTTTTTTATCTTTATTATCTTCGCCATTTCTAAAATCCTTCACCACTTTTATCATATTTTGAAAATCCTCTTTTGCTTCGCCATACATTTTTTGGAAAACATTATCCTCCCAATTCATAGAAATTGCATCAACCAAATGCTCTCTAAATGATTTTTCAAAATTACTTCTATAATCATCTTTTCCTGTTTCAATGTATTCATCAAGCATATCATTGAGCATATTTCCCTTAAAAGTTGCTTCACTTCCTATAAAAAACCTCAATTTATTCAACAAATACAACAAAGGATATTTTGCCCCATTGATGATACACCTCGCAAGCACACTTGCGTCCATCAAATATTCAGGCGAAGCCACAAGTAAGGTGTCATCAGTCGTTTCCCAAAGATTTTCAAAGTCAAAATTATTATCATTATTTGAAATTATCCCATTTTTGGGGCTGTTTCCTCCCCCTTCGGGGGCTGGGGGGCTTGTTTTCGCAATATTTGTGAGATAAAGCGTTTGATTTGGGTGTAATAATGTATCACAATGTTTTGCAAGGTCATAACGTCTAATGACCGTATAACCTGAAAATTTGACAATATCACGCACATAAATCTGCATTTTTCCGTGTTCTTCACTTTCGCAAGTGAGAACAATTTCATTGTAGATTTGTGCATTAGCTTCAAATTGTTGTAAAGTACCTTTTTGTGCCAAATTTGCATAAAAAGAAGGGATAATTTGGGCAGGTTTTTCTTTAAAATGTAATTGTGGAAGTTGAAGATTTTTATAAATCTCTTTAATTTTTTCAGGAATTTCTTGGTCTGAAAATAATTCCACAAATTCAGCAATAAGTTTAAGGCTTACAAGCCATTGGTTTTCGGTTGCTGAAAATCTTGGATTTCCTACTGCTTTATACAACAACCTACGCAAAGATTGCAATTCATCTGCAAGGCTTTCTTCCAAACCATAAGCCTGCGTAATAAAGCTAATTTTTGCAAACCAACCATTAAATATTTGTTTTTCTCTTTGTTCAGTAAGTGCATTTATTACGCTCAAAAAAACAGGGTGTAAGGCTCTTAATTTGGTGGTTTCATCATCAGCAGGGCGTAATGCTATGTGTGTGAGGTTGTCGTAATAATAAAGTGTTTCTAAATCGTTGAGTAATTGGGGCATTTTTTTTGAATTATTTTTTTGCTTTTTAGTTAAAAAAAAGCATTTTTTCTCAAAATTATAATTTTTTTTTGAAAATTAAATACCTAAATCAAAAAACGTTTCAAATTTTTTAAAACATAAAAATCATTTCAAAGCAATTTTTAATTCTATACTTGCCAAAATAATTATAATCACACTTTCCAAAACAAAATACAAAACGCCCAAAAAAGTCAAAGAATTAAAATGTAAAACGACCAAAAATAAAGTCAAAATACAATAAAAAATATTTAAAATGGCAATAATTTTTAAAAATAGTTGCCAATTTTTTTTAATAAAAAAATAATTATAAAAAGAATATACAGAAAATAAAATAGGTAAAATTAACAATGAAAAAATAATATTTTGTGATATTCCAAAAATATGTTCATAATTAGAAATTATCCATAAAAATAAAGCTGATAATAAAGCTCCAAATCCATCAATAAGAAATATTTTTTGTTGCATATTTTTTATTTGCTTTTAGGAATGAATTAAAAATAAAATGGATACTTTTAAAAATAGGCATAAATGCCTATTCTATACATATTTTTTGTATTTTTATGTATAAAACGTCAAATAAACATATCCACGTTAGAATTTACATATTCGTTATTTGATTTTTCTGCTAAAAAAAAGCATTTTTTCTCAAAATTATAATTTTTTTTCAAAAAAGAAATTTAATTGCAAATGATGAATGATAAATGTTAAATGATAAATGGAACAACCAAAACCTAAAAAATTATTTTTTAAATTTATCTAAAAAATTTGTTTATTTGAAATGTGATTTATATTTTTGCATTATTAAAAATTTAATTAAAAAATAATTAAAAACAAACAAATTTAAAAATCATGCAAAAGTTAAAGATTTTTTTATATGCTTTTTTGACTATGTGCTTTATGAGTATTTTAGAAACAAAAGCACAAACAAGGCAATCTACTTATAATAATATAGGTTGGTATTGTTATTTTGGCGACCACAAAATCAGCAAAAAATGGGGTATTCACACCGAATACCAATGGCGTAGAACTGATTTTATCACCTCTTGGCAACAATCACTTGCGAGGGTTGGCGTGAATTATAACATTCACCCAAAAGTAATGCTTACTTTGGGCTATGGCTATATCAATACTTTTACGTATGGCGAATATGACAGCAATGCAGGTATAAGTCCTATTTCACGCACCAACAGACAAGGCAAAGAACAGGATTTTCCTGAACACCGTTTTTATGTAGATGCCTTAGTCAATAATGATTTGACAGGCTTTGAGCTTAATCATAGATTTCGCTATGAACAGCGATATATGGGACTTTTTTATGACGACAATAATGACAGACTTCCAGATGAATGGAAATTATTTCACCGTTTGCGTTATCGTGTAAGAGGTGCATTACCTTTAAAAGGAAAAACTATTGACCCAAAAGAATTCTATCTGCACGCTTACGACGAACTTTTTATTGGTTTTGGAAAAGATGTAGGATTTAATATTTTTGACCAAAATCGCATAAATATAGGTGTAGGTTACAAAATAGACAAACACGCCAAAATAGAAGTTGGTTTTTTTAGCCAAACTGTCCAACGTCCTGCACTTATCAATAAACCTTTAACGCCTATTAAATCAGTTTTTGAATATAATCAAGGTTTTTTGATTGCTTTTACCTACAATTTTGATTTTTCTAAAAAAGAAGAACCAAAAAAAGAGGAGGAGAAGAAAGCGGAGGAGAAAAAATAAATATTCAGGAGAAAGGTGTAAGGGGAAAGAAAAATACAAATTCAGATTTGAAAAGGTAAAAAAAGAAATATAGAAAATTGAAAATTAAAAGGAAAATTCTGTTGTTTTTGACAACATCACAAACTTACCAAGTTCTTTGAATTTGGTAAGTTTTTTTTGTGATTTTTGCTGATTTTTTGTTTATTTTTAAATTGCAACCACACAAGAAAAATACCAAATCATCACAAAAAACACAAAACTTGCCAACATAAATAATAAAATGGTTTGCCATTTTTCAATTAAAAATTTCATACGTTTATTTTTAAAATAAAGTTTTCTTAAAATTATATTTTGCAAAAATAAAAAATTAACGTAATTTGTGAAAAAAATAGCCAAATTATTAAATAAATAATAAAAAGACGAGTTTAGAACACAGATTTTACGGATTAACACAGATTTTCACAGATTTTTTTCATTCAATTTTTAGGCTTAATTTTAAAAACCCTATTAAAAAAGGCTGTTCCATTTACCATTCAACATTTACAATTCAACATTAAAAAGGCTGTTTCATTTATCATTTAACATTTATCATTCAACATTAAAAAAAATGTATCACGGTTTTTTTGAAGCACATATTACGCTTAATTTATCGCATCACAATACAGAAACGCCACAAAAAATCACAGATTTTCAAGAAATTTGTGAGAATTTGGGTGTAAAACCTATTTATATTGAGCTTGAACGTGGTGATACGCCTACACAAGTGATGACAAGCTCACTGCACGAAGGGAATTTCGAAAAAATAAAAAAAGAAGTTGAAAATATTGCTCAAATGCTCCAAAATAACTTTTTTCAAATTAGCAGAATGAAAATAGAAGCTCACCCTGATAATATGGGTGTGCCTTTACAAAATACAGAAATATTGCCCACACAAACCCAAAATTATTTTGAATGTCATTTTAAAATTTTATTGAATAAAATTTTTGAAGAAAAAAATGAAAAAACTTTTGAAAAAATCTTTGAAAAATTAAAAACTATTTGTGAAAATAACAAAGCACATCTTTCCAAAAATGCTTTCAAATACCAAGAAAATGGCATTGAAGAACGTTTTGTAACCAAACGTGTGTATGGATTGGGCAAAAAAGAGGCTTATCAATCTTTTGAGGAATTAGAAAATATTTTGATAAAAAATGATTTTAAAATTGCAAAAAAAATCGTGGAATATTGTGTATTTGATGACAATGAACTTGTGGATAATAATTGGCTTGTAGTTTCTAATAATATTATTTCTGAAAATTCTCCTTGTGAAGTTTGCCAAAAAATAGATGTTTGTAATTTTTCTACTTTTAATTAAAAAAAAATCATTTTTGGATTTACTCCCCCTTTGGGGGCTGGGAGGCTTCTTCTGCCACATAAATATCATTCCATTCTCTGCCTTGTTGGTCAAAATCCAATCCATAACCCACCACAAATTGATTGGGAATAGAAAATCCTACATAAGCACATTCTACAGGAATAGAAAGTGCATCAGGTTTTAGTAAAAGTGTCATAAGAGCAAGCGAAGCAGGTTTTTGGGCTTGTAAATCTTGCCAAATTTGGTGAGCAGTAAGTCCTGTATCCACAATATCCTCCAAAATCAACACGTGTCTATCTGCCAAATGGGTTGTAAGTCCTAATATTTTTTTGATTTCACCTGTGCTTTCTGTGCCTTTGTAAGAAGCCAAACGCAGAAACTGAATTTCTACATCTATGTCAATGTATCGCACCAAATCCGCAGAAAAACGAAATGCACCATTCAAAATTACCAACAAAACAGGTTTTTTGTCTGCATAATCGTGATTGATTAAAGAAGCTAACGATTGGATTTTATCCAAAATTTCTTGTGAAGAAATGTATAATGAAAAGTTTTTTTGATTTAAAAACTTTTTTTGACTTGATAATTGACTTGACATAATTTTTTTATAAAGGAAAAATGGAAGGAAGCCCTCTAATCCCCAAAGGGGAATTTTGTAAGGGGAAAATAGAAAGCACAAAAATACAATTAAAGATTAAAAATGAAAGATTGAGAATGAAAAATTAAGCATAAAATAACAATTTCTCATTTTGTAATAATTTGGCTGTTTTGCCTTTCTCCTGATTCCTGAAACCTGATTCCTGAAACCTTTTTACTTACACCTTTTACTCCACATATTCCAATACCTTCTCCCCTATTTTTTCAGGAACTTTTATATAAACTGTTTTACCATTTTTTTGGGTTTCAAATATATATTTCCAATCCATAGCACGACTTTCAATGTGTGCATATTCAAAGGGAATTAAAATTTCATTTTTTAGGTTAATTGCTCCCCAAAGCCCATTTTTTTTTGCCATAATTTCAGGTTTTCCATTTATTGAAATACCTTTTATTTCTTCATAAAAAGGTAGTATTTCTTTGAAATTATCGTCCAAAAGACTATATTTTCCATCTTTTTTGACTTCAAAATAATTTTTCATATCCAAAGTATTATTATAACCATTGCCAATATAATCATAACCTGTGATTTCTCGCACTTCTTCGCCTTTTTGATTGACAATTATATTTTTTATTTTGTCGTTGTCATTTTTTTGCATCATTACCAACCCATTTTTTAGCATATAACTATTACAACCTGAGTATTTGCAAGGAATTTCTATTTTTTTGGTTTTAGTATTAAAAAGTCCATATCTTTCTTTTTCGTCTTTGATGACATAATAACCTTCACCCCAATCATAAATATGACTATAAATAGATGGGAGAATTTGGTTGTCATTTTCATCAATTACACCATATTTGACATACGCATCTTTCACATTTTGGGTAATTGCAATACCATTTTCAAATTCTGAAATGTTGTCATATTCATTTTTAGAAATACGTTTTTTGTCTTTATCCACAATCATATACGAAAGCGTAGGATATTCTGTATTTTTTTTCAAAGTGCCTTTTACCACATTTGAAGAATTTGGAATTTTTATTTCAACATCATCTTTTTGAGCATTTTTTTTGGATAAAACCTTTCCTTTTCCATCTATTTTCATCTCTGTTCCATCAAACATACTCAGCGTAATAATTCCATTTTTGTCGGTTGTATTTTGCGTAGGCATTCCGTCCAATGTAAAAGGATAAATTACTTTATTTTTTTTGTCAATAAGCCCCAATTTACCTTTTTTGGCAACCAAAGCATAACCACCTTCAAAATGATAATCACTCATTGGGTGATTTCCTTCATACATAAATGGAATTACGGTTTTTCCTTCGTAATCAATAAATCCAAGTACGCCCACATTCGTTTTTTCATTATCTATCAAAGAAACCGCCAAAAGTCCATCTTGAAAATCTCTCAACATTCCAGGCATAAATTTGCTTGAAAATATCTTTTTATTTTTGTAATTATAAATTGCAAATTTTTCGGTATTTTTATTTTTATTTTCAAAATCCATTACTGAAAAATAAAAAAAACCTTGACGCAAAAAGATAGGATTTTGGTGTATGGCAGGAATAAATAACTCGCCTTTTTCGTTGATTGCTCCATATTTTCCGTTGATATTGACACTTGCATAATGCAATATTTTTCCGTCAGACACCGAAGAATCTCTTTGCATTAAAAGAGGCTCATCATACGCAGGAGCTAATACTATTTTTTTGTCAATGGTAGAAAGTCCCCATTTATCGCCCTTGCGGTAAGGTACAAGTATATCATTTTGGTTATTTTGTGCAATGACAAAATCATTTAGACCAAATAAAAAAACAAAAACAAAAGTTAATTTTAAATTATTTTTCAAAGAAAATTTCATAGAAAGTATTTTGGATAAATCAATATTAAAAAATTGGAATTTCATAATTTCAGTCAAATTACGTATTTTTTTTTGAATAATTATAAAATTAAAAAAAATATCTTGATTGAATGTCAAACCTATGAGGGTTTTTAAAACCTTATAGGTAATATGCTCAAAAGCTCAAAAAAGTGGCTCAAAAATTCAATTTAAAAAATATATAATACATTGATAATCAATGTATTACAAAAAAATAGAATTTAAAAATTGGGTCAAAAATTTGCTATTCTGAGCATATTACCTTATAGGTTTAAATCGTTAATTAGTACCTTTGAACTTCAAATTAGTACCTTTGAACTTCAAATTAGTACCTTTGAACTACTAATTAGTACCTTTGAACTTCAAATTAGTACCTTTGAACTACTAATTAGTACCTTTGAACTTCAAATTAGTACCTTTGAACTTCAAATTAGTACCTTTGAACTTCAAATTAGTACCTTTGAACTCCAAATTAGTACCTTTGAACTCCAAATTAGTACCTTTGAACTCCAAATTAGTACCTTTGAACTACTAATTAGTACCTTTGAACTACTAATTAGTACCTTTGAACTACTAATTAGTACCTTTGAACTACTAATTAGTACCTTTGAACTACTAATTAGTACCTTTGAACTACTAATTAGTACCTTTGAACTATTAAATATATAAAAATAAAAAAAACACCTACCAAAAGCAGGTGTTTTTTTGTATTTGATTGATTAGTCAAAAATATAAATTAAGATGTATAAAAGTTTGTGTTTTAGTTAGCAATAAGTAGAAAGGTGGCAGGAATCAGGTATCAGGAAAAAGTAAAAATACAAAGTTTATTTTTTACTGACACCTTAATACTGATTACTGATACCTTTTTAATTTTTAGTAAGTTGTATTTTGTGGGTCAAAATTTGTCCAAGTTGCTGCCCAGTTGGTTGTGCCAAATGCACCTCTGAAACTTACATTTTCAAAGAAACTATCACCTATTGCTACTGCACCACTCAATAATGGAGAGCTTGCTTGTGGCAAGAAATTAGGATTAGTAAGGTTGAAATTATTTGTATTCAAAAGCAAATTAGCAGGCATAATGCTTGTATTGCTATTAGCAACATTATTATACCAATTCAAAACATCTGTGTTTGAGAATGTAGGAGTTTCACCGCTTGGATTTGCACCTCTTGCCACAGTTGGCGAGCCTGAAATCACAACACCTTTTACAAAAAGGTCATTTGCTTGTGCATTTGCCCAAGTAGCATTGCCATCAAGACGCAAACCTTCTGGAAAACCTGTAAATACAGAATTATATACATCAAGTTTTGTATTGCGTCTTAGGTGCATACCTCTACCAAAAAGACCAGAGCCTAATGTAGTTGCAGGAAGATTAACAGCATCTGCTGCTGCAAAACAACTTATATTTGCGAATGTTGGCATTGTGAATAATGCAGTTGCAGGTGTTCCTGGATTAAAATTATCAGATTCAAAACCATTAGAAACCGAAACGTCAGAATAATTAGGGTCACGCAATGCAACACCAAATTGTACTTTTCCTACAAAACCAAAATCTGTATCAAAATCATCATCCCAACCTCTGTGAGCTATCAAATATTTTGCATTTACAGTTCCACCAAACCACTCAAAAGAGTCATCACCACTATAAGAAACTTGGATATATTCCAATTTTGTACCTGAACCTACACCATACAAAGTAAGACCATTGATTTCTCTATCAGGTTGGAAAGCAATTCCTGCAAATTCAATGCGTACATAACGCAAAGAACCTGAATTATCTGCTGGCTCAGTGCCACCATAAGAACCACGAATACCACCTTCCATAGTTGGGTCTATTTGATTAACAGGAGCTTTTCCTGCGAGTACCACACCACCCCAATCACCATAACCACGTTGTCCTCTTGCTTGGTTAGAAGTAAATACAATAGGTTTATCTACTGTGCCTTCAGCTACAAGTCTTGCACCTCTTTCTGCAACAAGTGTGCCTTTTGTATCTTTATCACCTTTGATGATAGTGCCTGGCTCTATGGTAAGTGTAACACCATTGGTTACATACACAAAGCCTTTCAAAAGGTATTTTTCATTGGCAGAAAGTGTGCGGTTTGCAGTAATATCACCACTCAAAATAATAGCACCATTGCCATCACGGTCAAATTGGTCAGGTTCGCTTGAACTTTTTGTGCAAGAAGCTGTAAAAGCTAATGCAAGGATAAGAAAGGAGTAATAAAGGAATTTCATAAACTTTTTGTGTTTTTTTCAAAAAGAAAAAGAATAAAAGAAAAGTGTTTTAAAAAATATTTTTAGATAAAGTCATTATTGAGAAGAAGCCCCCTAACCCCCAAAGGGGGAATTAATACAATTTTTTAGAAATTTAAAAAGATTAAAATTTTACGTGTAAAACTTCCCCTTCGGGGGCTGGGGGCTTTGCTTTTAAAAATTATAATTAAATCCCAAATTAAATATTGTTCCACGTCTGAAAGTTCTAAAGTCGCCATCTTTGCCTGTAATTTTGCCATCACTGTTATTGTCTTGTGCAAGGCGTACAGGTTGATTGAGCAAATCTTGTATGCCAAAACGAATATCAACTTTTTTGGTAATGGTTTTTGTAATGTTAATGTCTATTACATTGCGAGGCATTTCAAAAATATTAGGATTAAAAGCATTTCCTACCGCAAATATTCTTTTACCAAATACATTATAAAGTACGTTGATTTGCCAACCTTTTTGTTCATCATTGTAATACAAACCTGCATTTACCAAATAAGGTGATTGATTCATCATTGGGCGATTGGTTGGTTGGTTTGCTCCTACATTTACAATTCCCCCTGCATCACTGCCTAAATCCACTTTTTCACCAAGATTTATTTGGCTTGCAATAATTGAAACATTGCCTACAAAACTCAAATTATTAAAAAATTTGCTTGATGTCAAACCTGCAAATGATTTTCTAATTTCTGCCTCTACGCCATAACTTGTGGCATTTTTGGCATTTCCAAATACATAATTAAATGCTTCTGCACCACCTGAACCAATAAGTTGGAAGGTTTCAATAGGATTTTGGAAATTTTTATAAAAAACACCTACCGAAATTAATTCTGTTGGGGTTGGATAATATTCCCAACGAAAATCTGCATTGTGAATGGTTACGATTTTGAGGTTAGGATTTCCAATAAAATTCGCATTTAAAGCAAAATCATAAAAATTAAATGGTGCTAATTCTCTAAATTCTGGGCGATTCAATGACATATAATACGCTCCACGAATGAGTGATTTATCATTCAAATTATAAGTAAGATTAGCAGAAGGCAATACTGAAAGAATAGGATAATTTTTATTGATATTTTCGCCACCTCTTGTTTTACTTTTGATGCTTTGGGTATTTTGTTCAGCTCTCACGCCTAAAGTCGCACTAAATTTGGAAGTAATTGGCAAATAAACACTCAAATAACCTGCAAAAAGTTGGTTAGAGGCATCATATTTATAATCAGGGCTTAAATCTTCGCCTATGGTAAAACGTGTAGTGCCATTTACATTTTGATTAGCAAATATTTGGTCAAAAGGCAATACTCTAATATTAGTAAGTTCTGTTGTATTTGCATTTGGAGCATTTAGATAACTGAATACTCGTGCATTAAAACTACGATTTTTGACCATTTACATTTTGATTAGCAAATATTTGGTCAAAAGGCAATACTCTAATATTAGTAAGTTCTGTTGTATTTGCATTTGGAGCATTTAGATAACTGAATACTCGTGCATTAAAACTACGATTTTTGAGTTCTACATAACTACCTGCACGTACTTTTATAGGATTTGGGTCATCTTTTTTGCCAATTTTATATTCTACGTTAATTGCATTTGTTAATACATTTTCATTCAAATTAGAATAAAATCTTGAGGCTTGAAAAGCATTAGGACTACCAGGAATTGCAAAAGTGTAAGCATCATTTGAGCCTAATGCACGTGAAGTGGTAAATCTACGCCAATCTGGTTCTTTGCGGTTGGTAAAAGAATAACCCAAAACCCAATTTATATTAAATTTACCGCCATTTGTACTGTGTTTTCCTACAAGTTGGCTGGTTAAAATACTTCTTTGTTCATAACGATAAGAATAATTCATTGCTTCTGAACCATTATCAAATCTTGTATTTTGGCGTTGGGTAGTTTCTGAAAAACCCATTTGGTTAAATAAATTTTTAAATTCAATGCTGTGATTATCATTCAATTTAAACCACCAATTATGCAAGACACCCAAACGTGTGGTTGTGCTAAAAATCTTATCTTCATTTTTACCTAAAATTTGGGTTTGTTGTGTTGCTTCATCAAAAGCACCATAATTATTGAGTTTTACATCAGGCGTATAAAGATTTACATTAGAATAATTGACAGAAGTCATATTCCCTACTTTTATACCGCCAATTTTAAACCTACGCCCCATATTAAACCCAATGCGAACATCAGGGCTTATATTTGTGTTTTGAGCAAGCCAATTATTTGGGAGTTGTTGGGCAAAAACTGCACGTTGTTCGCTTGAAAGACTGCTACTAAGTGTAGCAGGAAAACTTGAAGGAAGTTGTCTGTAACCATTATCAAAACCCAACATATCTGTTGCACTTCCTTGAATTTTTAAGGCACTATTAAAGGTTGTTCCTAAACGTATGCCTGTTCCAAGACTAAGATTTGTAAAATTTTCTTCTGGTGCATTTTTGGTATAAATTTTTATCACCCCACCTGCAAATTCGCCTGGCAATTCGCCTGCACCTGATTTATAAATAAAAAGTCTATCAATTACGCTACTTGGCACCACATCAAAAGAAAATGCCTTAATATCCACTTCCGAACTTGGGGTAAGAATATCATTAACCATTACTGCATTGTAACGTTGGCTAAGTCCTCTTACCATCACAAATCTATTTTCTACCAACGAAACACCTGGCAATCTGCGTATTACTTGGGACGCATCTCTGTCTTGTGCTTTGGCAATTTGTTCACTTGAAACGCCCACAGCTACTTGTTCAGAGGCTTTTATGGCTGAAATCATAGAAAGTTCCGAGCCTGTTTCACGTTCTGCGGTGATGATTACTTCGCCAGCATTATCCACATCTTCACGAAGTCCTAAATTTAGGGTCGTAATTTTTCCGTCTTCAATTTTTACGTTTGTAATTTTTTTGGTGCTATAACCTGTAAAAGAAATGGTTATAATGTGATTTCCTTGTGGAATACTATTGATAATATAATTTCCGTCCAAATCTGTAACGCCTCCTAATTTTAATTCTTCCAAAAAAACGGTTGCACCTATGATGCTTTCTTTGGCGAGGCTGTCAATAATATTACCTTTGAGTGTGCCTGTTTGGGCAAAAACATTATTTTTGGGTAGTATTAAAAAAACTAAAAAACAATAGACTGTTAATTTATAAATTTTTTTGTAAAAATGTACTTGCATAAAAACGATAGTTTTAAATAAAGGTATGACTAATCGCTTGCAAAGTTAAGGGTGCTTTGTTACTTGTAGGAAAACCAAATATTATTCTTTTTTTATTTTTTTGGAAATAAAAACTGTATTTTTTGGTGTTTTTTTAATGGAAAAATACTTTTTTTTTAACAATAAGGTAATATTAGAAATTTTGGTTGTATGACAATTTTTGTGGATTTGTTGTTCCCCACGTTTCACGTGGAGTTACCATAGTTAAACCCTTTCAGGGTTTTTCTGTATAAAAAAACTCGTTTAAACAACACCAAAGGGGTTGAACAATAGCAACCCCACG
>JAAFIN010000053.1 GCA_013297825.1 Cytophagales bacterium | reverse complement strand
AGGGTTTCAAACCCTCCAAAAGTTGAAATCGCAGAAAAACCAATTTAGGAATGGTATAATATATACAAAAATAACCAAAAAAATTAAAAAACACCCAAATTTTACAAAATAAAATTTGGGTGTTTTTTGTATTTAATTTTTAATTCCAATTCTTAATTTCCAATTCCTAATTAAGTTAACATTCCGCCATCTACTTGTAAGGTTTGTCCTGTAATGTATGCAGAAAGGTCAGACGCAAGAAAAAGAGCAACATTAGCCACTTCTTCAGCAGTTCCGCCACGTTTTAGTGGAATAGCTTTAAGCCATTCTTCTTTGTTGGCGAGGTCGTGGGTCATTTCTGTTTCAATAAATCCAGGTGCAAGTGCATTAGAACGAATATTGCGAGAACCTAATTCTAAAGCAACTGATTTTGTAAAACCAATAATCCCAGCTTTTGAGGCAGCATAATTAGCTTGTCCTGCATTGCCTTTGATACCAACTACTGATGTAAGATTGATGATAGAACCATTTTTTTGTTTCATCATTGGCTTAATGGTTGCTTTTGTGAGGTTAAACACCGATTTTAGATTTACCTCTATTACGCTATCCCATTGTTCTTCGGTCATACGCATTAGCAAACCATCTTTGGTAATGCCTGCATTATTTACCAAAATATCCAACGTTCCAAATTCTTTTACCACTTCATTTACAAGATTTTCAGCTTCTGCAAATACTGACGCATCAGAACGATAACCTTTTGCTTTGACGCCTAAAGCTGATAATTCTTCTGCAAGTGCTTCGCCTTTTTCCACACTTGAAAGATATGTAAAAGCCACATTAGCACCTTCTTGTGCCATTTTGAGGGCGATAGCTCGTCCTATTCCACGAGATGCTCCTGTGATAAGAGCGGTTTTTCCTTTTAAAAGCATTTGTAATAAGCCCCCCAACCCCCAAAGGGGGAGTTTTATTATAGGTAATTCCCCTTTGGGGTTAGGGGCTTTGGTTTTATTTTTTTTCTTCTAATTTTTTCTTTTCTTCTTCTGCTTTTTTACGTTCCTTTTCTATTTTTTCAAGTCGTTCTCTTTCAAGTCGTGCTTTTCTCTTCCTGTCATCTTTTGCTTCTTCTGCATCACGCAATTCCTTAGAAGTACGTTCATACATATTGTTACGTTTTAATTTATCCAAAGAATCTGCATCAGCGTCATCAATTTTAGGTTTTTCTTTGCCACCTTCATTGCCTGACACCCAGATATCAATAATATCACCTGCACGAACAGCTTTTTTTTCTCTTGGTTTACCATTTCTGCGTACTTTTCCTACATATAATTCAGGTTCTTGTCTAAAAACTGTTCCAAGTGGTGCATTGCTTTTATAATCATAAATTACGTTACCAATTACAAGTTCATTGCCTTCTATGAGTGTGCGAGCTTCTTCTTCAGTAAGCCCTATCAAAATAGGTACATCAAATTCTACTTCACCCAATCCATCAGCAACCAACAAATCCAATTTAGAAAACAAAGGAATTTTGTAACCTTCTTTTATTTGTTTTGGAGTAATCTTTGTGCCTTTGTGGTATATTTCCAAAATGGTATTTTTACTTTTATGTGGCTTGTATGCAATACGCCCCACATCAAGTTTTACATTTTGGAGCATACGTTCTGCATCTTTAAATTCCATACCATCACCCAATGAGGCAGGAATTTGTATTTTTGGCATTACACGAGGATTAGCAGTAAGGTGCAATTTTCTGCTTTTTTTTATCCTCATACCTGGTTCTGGTGTTTGAGATGTAACGGTATAAGGTTTCATTTTTGGGTTATAAAGTGATGAATCTTTTATGTCAAATTCAATCCCTCTACTACTCAAAAATTTAGTCATTTCTTCTATAGACATTCCCACAAGATTAGGCACGCTAATCGTGTCCCTGTGGTGTGTATAACTTGGCAAAAACGCCATAAAAAACAGCATAATCACCAAACCTGCTAACACAAGTTGCAAAGTAATGTGTGTGAGAATATCCCAAATATTTTTGCCTCTCACAAAAATATATTTATCCCAAAAATCTAAAATTTTATCCATATTTTCTATTTTATTTTTTGCAAAATTAACCTAAAAATTTAAAAAAAAATTAAAAATGTTTTGATTTTTTTGGTTGTTGGATAATTTTTGTGGAATACTTTTTTTGTTTGGGTGTCATTCTGAAAGAATCTGTCTGTTTGGCTGTTCTTTCGCAGGAAACAGCCAGATTCCTATGGAATGACAAATTCATTTTTTATTTTCCACAAAAATTGTCAGATAATCATAATTTTAATATTTTAGAGCAATCAAATAAAACTTTCTCTCTTGTTAGTCTTTGTTTTTTATGATATTTTTACAACCACAAAAGTATTTTTAATACAAATAAAAAAAAATGAAACCAAATAAAAAACCAAAAAAAATCATTGATTTAGAGCAAAAATTAGGTATTTTATTAGAACAAACTGAGCGTGATTTTCCCTTTGAAAAAGAATATTCATTGAATGAAAAAAACGAGATTATTGAATTAAATTTATGTAATAGCAATATTTCAGATATTTCTGCTTTAGAAGATTTAAAAAATTTGATATATTTATATTTAAGCCATAATCAAATTTCTGATATTTCTGTTTTAGGATTTTTAACTGAATTGGAAGAATTGTGGTTAAACGAAAATCAAATTTCTGATATTTCTACGTTAAAACCATTAACAAAATTAAAAGAATTACATCTAAATTCTAATCAAATCTTAGATGTTTCTGTTTTGGAATTTCTAAATAATTTGACATCATTAGGATTAAAACATAATAAAATTTCATATATAAATCCTAATTTTTTATCTTATTTACCACAATTAAAGTCTTTGCATTTGTTTGACAATCCAATAGAAAACATACACGAAGCCATTTTAGGAAAAGGAAACCTTATACTCAGGATAAAAAATTACTTTGAAAATCCAAACATTGATGAAAAATCATTGATTGTCAAAAGGGAATATAAAACATTACAAGAAGCACTTGCACACAACCAAAAAATTAAAAACCCATATCTTAATCTGGGGAAATTAGGGCTTAATGGTACAGAAAAAGAATTAGAAGTTTTAAAAAATTTTGATTGGATTGAAACGCTTATTTTTTCAAATTCTTGGAGAAATTTTGATAATGGTGGAGAACTTGACAACGAAGGAGAAAGAAATCTGCTTATTGAAATACCTGAGTTACCTTCCAAAAATCTTAAAATTTTAAGTTTAGCAGGATATTCATGGGACGAGTTTTTTAATATAAAAAATATTGAAAATGTGAAGAATTTACAAAATCTTACACATTTGGATATAAGTTCCACACAAA
Source organism: Cytophagales bacterium (assembly GCA_013297825.1). Taxonomy (GTDB): domain Bacteria; phylum Bacteroidota; class Bacteroidia; order Cytophagales; family Microscillaceae; genus JAAFIN01. The sequence goes on along the minus strand of JAAFIN010000053.1, from coordinate 20,765 downwards.
TTTCAGATATTTCTTTTTTAGAAAATTTGCAAAATCTCACACATTTGAGGCTTGGACACAATCAAATTGCAGATATTAGTTCGCTTAAACATTTAAAGAAATTAACTTGCTTAGACCTTGATTACAATGAAAATATTTCTGATATTTCAGTGCTAAAAAATCTGCACAATCTTCATTCATTGAGTTTTTTTATAAGCCAAATTTCTGATATTTCAGCATTAAAAGATTTAAAAAATTTAGAAAATCTACATATTCACAACAGCAAAATCTTTGATGTTTCACCATTAAAAAATTTGAAAAATCTGAAATGGTTATCCTTAGGAGGCAATGAAATTTCAGATATTTCAGCCTTAAAAAATTTAGAAAATTTAGAACATTTGAGCTTGGATTTCAATAAAATTAAAGATATTTTACCTTTAAAAAATCTAAAAAAATTACATTATTTGGATATTATATGTAATAAAATTTCAAATCTTCAGGAATTGTTGATAAATGATTTTCCTATATTAAACATAATATTTTTTGCTAATAACCCTGAACAAAATATCAGCAAAGAACTCATAAAAAAGTATAATGTCAGTTTTCATAGATATACAGGCTAAAAAACTATTTTATATTTTTTTGTGATTATAAAAATAAAAAAAAACACCATAAAAGTCAATTTATGGTGTTTTTTTGTAAGAAAAAATCTATAATAGATTACAAACCAAATGCTTTTTTAACAGCATCTACATAATCCAATTTTTCCCAAGGGAAGAAATCAACTTTTCTTTTTACTTCTTTTTGCGTGGTTGTGGTAGTGTTGCCTTCAGTTTTTACTTCTGTTTCAATAAAAGTAACTTCTTTTGAATAGCTTTCACGTCCCATGTGTCCATAAGCTGCAGTTTCAGAATAGATTGGATTTTTCAAACCAAAACGTTCTACAATAGCACGAGGACGCATATCAAATATTTCACTCACACGATTAGCAATTTCGCCTTCGCTAAGTTTTACATTGCTTGTTCCGTAAGTGTTGATAGTCAAAGAAACAGGTTTTGATACACCAATTGCATACGCTACTTGTACCAATACTTCATTTGCTACACCTGCAGCAACAAGGTTTTTAGCGATATGACGTGCAGCATACGCAGCACTTCTATCTACTTTTGATGGGTCTTTTCCAGAGAAAGCTCCACCACCATGCGCACCTTTGCCACCGTAAGTATCTACGATAATTTTACGACCTGTAAGACCGCTATCACCGTGAGGACCTCCAATCACGAATTTACCTGTTGGATTTACGTGGTAGATGGTATTAGCATCTAACAAATGAGCAGGAATTACACGCGGAACTACAATTTTGATAACATCTTCACGGATTTTCGCAAGCATTTTGCTTTCTTCGTCAAAGTCATCATGTTGTGTAGAAACTACAATCGTATGCACACGTTTTGGGGTGTGGTCTTCATTGTATTCAATGGTAACTTGAGCTTTGGAGTCAGGGCGAAGATAACCAATAAGAGAAGGCTCATTTTTGCGAATGTTAGCAAGCTCTTTCATAAGTCTATGAGAGAAAGCAAGTGCCATAGGCATATATTCAGCAGTTTCTTTATTAGCATAACCAAACATCATACCTTGGTCGCCAGCACCTTGTTCTTTGTCAAGTCCTTCACCTTCATTCACGCCTTGAGCGATATCAGGAGATTGAGCGTGCAAACAAACCATAATACCGCAAGATTCTGCTTCAAAACGATAATCAGCATGATTATAACCAATTTTTTGGATAGCTTGGCGTACTACATCTTGGATTTCAACATATGCTTTGGTTGTTACTTCACCTGCCACCACTACTTGTCCAGTGGTAACCAATGTTTCGCAAGCTACGCGTGAATTTGGGTCTTGTGCAAGCATAGCATCAAGCACAGCGTCAGAGATTTGGTCTGCTACTTTGTCAGGGTGTCCCTCAGATACAGATTCAGAAGTGAATAAATAAGAAGCCATTAAAATTTTAAAATAATATTTGGAATTTAGATTACAAAATTTAATTTTTTTTTGAAAAAGATAATAATATTTGTTTTCAAAAAAAGTATCTATAAAAAGCGGTGCAAATTTATAGGTTTTTTAAGAAAATAAAAAATTATTTTAATAAAAAAAATAAAATTTTCTTTTGTTTTTTTTGAAATTGTAATTTTTATATGATTTTTTGGGTTTTTACCATGTTTGAAATCTGGTAATTTCCTGCGTTTTTGGGTTATATTCTACGTCTTTTTTTACCTTGAAAAAATAAACAGTTTCGTGTACCCAAATGCTTTTTAGTTTGTGATCTGGCGTATAGGTGTGTATGTGTGTGAGGTTATTTTTGTAATGGATTTTTCTGTATTCGTGTACAATGAGATTTTCCTCATAATTCCATTCTTTGTGATATTGGAAAAATGGCGTGTAAAAACTTATGTATTTTATTTTGTCTGACTTTTCAAAAAAATAAATGTGTTTTTCGTTTAGTGTTTTATAATTCTTTTCAACCATACGCAAAAATTTACCATTGTAAAATACAGAATCCAAGAAATGATTTTTTTTGTGGTAAATTCTAATAATTTCAGGTTTCATTACACCCTCAAAATCAAACGAAAATCGTTTTTTTAGTTTTCCATTTTCAAAAAAATCTGTTCTGGCTACTTTGGGAAGATGCCAACCATAATAATATTTTGAAAGATGGTGTAATTTTCCGTTTTCAAAATTTTGGTAAATTAAAGTATCACCTTTTTGAGAAAAATGTATTTTTTTACCATTCAAAACACCATTTTTATAATCAGCTTGCCAAGCTATTTGATTATTTGGATAATAACTTCTAAAAGTACCATTTTTGATGTTATTTTTTGGCAACATTTCAGACATTTTTTTGCCATAAACTTCAAAGATTTTTTCAAATTTTTGAAAAATATCCCAATGAATAAAAATACTTGTGTCAATTTCCCCAAGTGCATTTTTATAACAAAATGTTTTAGTGCAAGAATTGTCTGTACCAAAACCAATTTTATTTTTTGTTGCAAATACAAACCATTCTTGATTTTTGTTTACACCTGCATTGTGTTTTATCCAATAAATTTTATCAATATTTTTTCCTTTAAATTTTTCTATAATTTCTATTTCTACCCAATAAATTTCTTTATTATTTTTATCTTCTTCTACATTTTTAATTTTTACCCAAGCAATAAAATCATAATTCATAAGGTCATATTTTGTTCTAAAATCTCTTTCGTCCATACAAGAATCACAGATTTTTGAAAAAACATTTTTTGGTGAAAAAATAAGAAATAAAAGAATAAAAATTTGTTTTAGAGGCATTATTATAATTTTTCTGTTTGTGAGTGGTGTTACAAAATGCTTTTATACTTATATTTAAACTGTCTTTTATGTTTTTTGAGTAGCAAATATATAATTGTATTGTGCTTGTATTTTTCTAAATACATAACAACAGTGCAAAATAACCAACTTTAAGCTGATTTTAAAATTTAAAATAAAAATATCAATAAAGTTGGCATAAAACCTAACTTTATTGATATAAATATTAAAATTTCAGCCTTTACAGTTTTTGCATTTTATATTTTACAAGTTGTCCTTGTAGGTTTAGTTCAAAAATATACAATCCGCTTGCCCAATGAGCAAAATTTTGGTTAAGGATTTTCTCCAATTCAGCAGGTTTATTTTCAATATTTAAAATATTTTTTCCTAAAATATTTGTAACTTTAAGACTTACCACTTCATTTGACAATGTTTTATCAATATCCAAACGAATATTATCAGTAGCAGGATTAGGATAAATATTTATTAAAAGCTCGCTTTTTACAAGTACCACTTCTGTTGGGGTTTCTTTATTGTCAATATCTACCTGCACCAAACGATAATAAGCAGTGGATATTTGATTATCAAATATCTCATAATTACGTCTTTGATTAGAATTTCCTGCACCATCTACCCACGCAAAAGAGGTAAAATTTTCGCCATCAAGGCTTTTTTCTACCCTAAAACCTTTGTTATTAGTTTCGGAAATGGTTGTCCAATAAAGACGATTTCTTTCTTTGCTTATTTTTTCGCCTGCAAAAGTAGCCAATCCAATAGGAAGTGGAGCAGGAGGTACATCACCTATGGCAAAACCCGAAAATCCACTATTAAATCGACCTTGCACATAATAACCTGTTCCAAAATTGCCTCTTGGAGCAGTAGGGTGATTGATGCCAATACGATAAGTAACATTTGGTGCTGGACTTGTAACTGCACTAATTGCTCCACCTGATTTTACAACTCTTGCAACATTGCGTGATTTGGTGGTAGTAGTTTCCCAACCGCCTATTTCTGAGTTTGTATAATAAATTGTGGTGTGATGTGAGCCTTGTGGTGCGTTGGTAGCAGGAATTACACGAATTGATTTGTTGGTAACATAAAAAGCAGGATTTCCTATAGGTCCCCAAAATTGTGATGCACTTGTGCCAGCTCTGTCAATATTAACTGTGGTACAGCCATAATCGTGTGAGCTTAGATTTTCAATACGTGCCATCAATTCATTTGTACCATTATAAAAATATACGGTGGAATTAGGTCCCAAATATTCTTGGGTGCTTGCTACTGCGGTAGCCACTGCATTTCCAGGAGAATCTACCACAATGTCATCTACCACAAATGCAGGTTGATTGCTTGTTGAGGTATCACTAAACCAACAAAAAAACAAATGAAATCTTTGTCCTAATAACACATTTGGAAGATTGATTGTGCGTGTGGTTGTGGTGGTAACGCCTTGATAAGGTGTAGAACTATCATCTCCTTCTATCAAAATAAAAGTAGTAGGGTTTGCTTCTAAGGCATATCCTATAAAACCATAATCATAATTTATACCGCCCGCACGTTCGCCATTACATTGGAATTTGAATGATAATCTTAATGATTGGGCAGAAGTGGCATCTATGATAGGCGTACGCAATGCAAGCTCTGTGGCACGGTTTGCTTGATAATTGCCTGCTCCTGATGACACATAAGCAGACCTTGCACCTGCTAAAAGTCTTGATGTCCCCACACGCCAATCATTTGTAGTAGCATTGTCATGTCCTCCAAAGGTAAGTATTGCCCAACCTGATGGCAACGCAGCACTTGCTTCAAAATTTTGGGTAAATAATGTGCCTCCAGCAGGTACAGGATGATTATCATTGTCATTTATATTGATTTGGAGGGTATTTTCACCTGCAATGAATATTGCGTTAGAAGTTCCTGCATTTAGCGTAAAATCTAAATCAATTTCTTCCATACTTTCTACTGCATTATCATCATATACACGCACTACAAAATTTTGTGAAGTATTGCTACCGCTTGCAAATGTAATAGGCATTGCAGTAACAATTTCAAAATCTGCAGGATTTACTGCGGTAGAACTTGCATTTCTTGAAACAGTAACTTGTGCATTTCCGCCTGATAAATTCCTATCCAAATTAAATGTATAAGTATAATCTGTATATTCTCTGCAACCTGTTCCTGATGCTGTGCTTTCTGTAACATTCACAAGATTAGCACCACTTAACGAAAAATATGTATAAGCAGGTTGTATGCGTACATTATCCACATACATATTGCCACTTGTTCCTGCCAATGTACTCACAAATTTTAATCTAATATTTTGTCCTGCGTATGCACTCAAAGCAACAGTTTCCACACGCCAATGTGTGGTAAGCGAAGGAATCCAATCTGCTGTAGAAGTGGTTGTTTGTAAGGTTGCACCTGTTTTATCAAAAATAGCAGTTGCGTTGTAGGTTGCCCCACAATCTGTGGAAATAAACACCTGTAATTGGTCATTGGTGGTTCCTTGTCTTGCGTGAGCAATGTCAAAAACCAATTCATAATTTGGCAAACCTGCTGGAATAGCAAAAAGTGGTGTAATAAGTTCATCTTTTCTGCCTGCGGTAGTAAAATTAAAGCCATTCATCATAGCAGCACGTCCTGCTGTACCATTTGCTTGCAATGTAACAGATTGTTGTTGCCAAGTATTACAATCTTCATTTGGGTCAAATACTGCCCAATCTGTATTTGGGAATCTTTCTGTTTCAAAATTTTCTAAAAATGGAAATGTTGTAATGCCTTGATTGATTTTAATACTTGGAGAAATAGCATTATTACCTGCATTTCCGTCAGCACTACCATTTGGATTGCTTACAGTTACATTCAAAGTTCTTACGCCTGTGGTTACACCTATTGCGGTAAGTGTTACATTTGCTTCCACATTGGAAGCCAATGAACCTGTCCAATTAAAAGTGCTATTTGCACCACCATCTATGTTGTATGTAACAGTTGCAGAAGTGAGTGTTGCGGAGCCATAATTTTTTATTCTAATACTTGGAGCAATGGTTGCACCACAAGCATACGCAAAAGGCGAATTAATACGCATTACCCCCACATCATTGGTAGCAGGAGGATACAATGCTATTCCATTAATGAGGCTTTTACGTCTTGGACTATTGAGCAATACAGCACGCATACGTGTTTTTTGGTCTTTTGTAAAGATATTCATACAAGCATCATCTGTATAATCCATATAATTTTCTATCATATCAGTTTGACCACAAGAAGCGTGTCCTGTTGGGCAACCAAAATTGGGATTATCAGAACGAGGTGTATCTGCACAAAAATCATCACCACAAGCAGGTTGGGTATCACCCCAAATATGTCTAAGACCTATATAATGCCCTATTTCGTGTGTGGCAGTGCGACCAAGATTGTAAGGTGCGCCAGATGACATAGCAGGGATTACATCAACCGACCCAAAACCAGCATAAGAAGAAACAAATCCATCAGTAGCTGCAGGTTGTGTTGCACAATCCATACCTTGCAAAGGCGTTTCGGGAAATTGTGCATAGCCCAAAATACCACCACTTATATCTGCTACCCATATATTCATATAGCGTGTAGCGTCCCAAACAGTTGCTCCTTTTATGGTATTTTCTATATAAGTAGTAGAATGTGGTGGGGCAGTCCAACCTTGTGTATTTCTGTTCCAACGCACAATACCTGTTGTGGCAAGACCATTTGGGTCTCTTTGGCAGATTACAAATTCTATTTTGGTATCAGCCCCCAAAGGATTGGTATTAAAACCACGTGAGCCTGATTGCCTCCTAAAATCTTGATTCAACACATTAATTTGTGATTGAATTTGTGCAACAGATATATTTCTGCCTGTTCCTATGGCTTCGCCATTATGAATTACATGAACTACCACAGGTATTCGCAATATTTCGTCATTATCCACGAAATTTTTATCACGTCTAAGACTTTGATACCATTTTTCAAAATCTTCTTCTTTTTGTCCCAAACGCTGTTTGCGTTCTTGGTCTATTTTCATAGTAGCACAACGCACCACCGTTTTTCCATTGGGTAATGTGATGCTGTGATTTTCGTGCAAAACAGGATTTTTTGGTGTTTTTTTATTAGGGTTGTTAGGATATTCCATTTGTTGAGCAGTTGCAACACGCCAAAATCCTATCACAACCAACATACTTAAAAGTAGTGTTTTTTTCATTTTTTTATATAAGAAATGTTATTGGTTTAAATTTATTATTAAAATATATTTTACAAAAAATGACCACAAAAGTATTTATTTATTTTGTTGTTATTTATTTTTATCAAAATATTAAGGATAAGTAACCATATAAAACAAAATAAAAATTGTAATAAAAAAGTTATAAAATTCTTTATTTATTTTTTTCAATATTAAAAACTCTTTATCTTATTTAAAAAAAATAAAATTACAATTTGTATATCATTTATAAAAGTTATTTTAAAAATATAAAAACTATTTTTTACATTTTTGTTTGTTTTTTAATACTATTTTTTTAATATTATTAAAAGAAAATATTACATTGTGCAAAAATCGTAAAATATATTCTATTGTTTGGTCTTATTTCATTATTCGTTTTTTTGTTTAAAATTTGGCTATGATTGGGCAACCGCAAGATTGGGTAACCACAAGACTGGGTAATCGCAAGATTGGGCAACCGAAAGGGTTGCTCCTACACTTCCTAAAAAAAATTGCCTAAAAATTTTTAAAATAATAACTTTTTTGTTATGAATTTTCGTTTTATTTTTGGAGAATTTTAATTAAAAAAATCTTAAAAAATATTATTAAAAAATGAAAAAAAATCTATTGCTTAATTTCTGTTTTGCCACGTGTTTTATTGCGTGTTTTACATTATTTACCCATAATCTACTCGCACAAAGCAATCCTGCGATTGACCGCCCTATCCAACAATGTATTTCTAAAAACAAAGACAAACTTGAAAATCTAAAACCTAATTTTAGTATTGGACATTGGCTAACTAAATTGGCGGAAACCTGCGACAAACTTGAAAGTACCAAAGGAAAAGGTGGAGGCCCACAAGTAATGGCACTTCTCACTATGGAAAAAGAACTTGACGACCTCCTAAGTATTGCTGATGAATGTCCTCAACTTACCAAAATCAAACAGGGACTTGTGGATATTAAAACTACTTACACCGAAAACAAAAAAAGTGATAATTTTACCATTAGCCAAGAGGGAAAAGATGGTGATTTTGATACTGACAAAGAACTTGCTACATATAGCCTTCCAAGAAGTGCAGCAAGCAAAATTAGAAAAAAAGCTGAAAAAGCAAGAAATTTATTGAAAAAATAATCAGGAATCAGGAGTCAGGAATTAAATTCTTTAAACCTTAAATGTTTTTTTCTAAAAAACAAAAAAACACAACTTTTCCAAAAAAAGTTGTGTTTTTTTTATTATTGATACCTGTTTCCTGATATCTTAAAAAATTACCAAATCACCACAATTTCCTTACGTTTCATTTTATCACCATCTTTTACCCCAAAAGCCTCGTGAAAAATAGAAAGATTAGACAATGTGCCATTTGTTCTAAATTCACTTGGTGAATGTGGGTCGGTTTTGATGCGTTGAATCATAGACTCACTACGATATTTTCTTCTCCAAACCTGTGCAAAACCAATAAAAAAGCGTTGTTCTGGTGTAAAACCATCTTTATTTTTAGGTTTTCCATTTTTTTTCCATTGTTTTTGTAATGCCTGATATGCAATTGTAACGCCACCCAAATCTGCAATATTTTCACCTAATGTAAATTTACCATTTACTGCTACGCTGTCCAAAACTTTGTATTCATTATATTGTTCTACAATTTTTTGAGCTTTTGCATCAAATTTAGCCCTATCTTCTTTGCTCCACCACATTTTGAGGTTTCCATCTGCATCATATTGACTGCCTTGGTCATCAAATCCGTGTGTAATTTCGTGTCCAATTACCGCCCCAATTCCACCATAATTTACTGCATCATCAGCTTTAAAATCAAAAAATGGTGGTTGTAAAATGCCCGCAGGAAACGCAATTTCATTATTTACAGGTGAATAATACGCATTTACGGTGGGAGCAGTCATTCCAAATTCGGTTTTATCCACAGGTTGCCCTATTTTAGAAAACATATATTCTGTACCAAATTTACGCAAACGCATAAGATTGCCTACATAATCATCTGCTTTGATTTCCACAGAACTAAAATCTCTCCATTTGTCAGGATAACCAATTTTTGGCGTAATTGCTTGCAATTTGATAAGGGCTTGTTTTTTAGTTTCTTCGGTCATCCAATCAAGCCCTTGTATGCGTTCAGCAAGAGCTTCTTTGATGTTGGTAATCATTTCCATCATTTTGGCTTTTGCTTGTGGTGGAAATGTTTTTTCTACATAAAGTTTTCCTAATACTTGACCCAAAGCACCATCAGTTATTTGGATAATGCGTTTTTGGCGAGGTTTCATTTCTTTTACGCCATTAAGCTCGGTGCTAAAAAAACGAAAATTCTCTTGTTCAATTTTGTCAGACAAATAGGGTGCAGAAAAAGACATCAATTTCCATTTAAAATATGCTTTCCATTGGTCAATGCTAAAATCTTTTATCATACGGTCAGCCATTGCAAGATATTCAGGTTGTCCGATAATTACCTCTTTGATTTCCGCTTTAAAATCTGCTGAACCCATCATTTCAAAATGTGATTTTATATCAATATTAAACAACATTTGTTGCAATTCGTCCAAAGTGCGTTTGTTATAATTTTTTTGAGGATTACGCATATCAGTACGCACACGTTGTGTTTCTGCGATACGATACTCTATTTTATACACTGCATCAGCATTTTTTTGGGCTAATTCGTTGGTTTCACCAAAAAGCTCAAACATTGTTTTGAGGTGTTTTTTGTATTCTTCTCTTGTTTTTGCAAATTTTTTGTTGTCTTCCAAATAATAAGAACGGTCAGGCAAAGAAATTCCGCCTTGTGAGATATAAACCGCATTCATTTTGCTATTTTTGGAATCAGCACCCACAAACACACCAAATAACGACCCAACACCTTTTAATTGGTGTTTTGCAATCATTGCCAATACACCTTTTGTGTCTTTTATGGCATTAATGTCGTCCCATTCAGCTTTGATAGGTGTTACACCTTTTTCATTGATGAGGTTGGTATTCATACCACTTGCATAAAAATCACTTACAAGTTGCAAATCAGAGCCTTTAGGTTTGTCTTGTGGTTTGCGTTTGGAGGCATCTTCCAATATTTGTTTTAGGACATCTTGGTTGCCTTCTTGCAATTCACTAAAAGACCCCCAATTACTTTCAGAGGCAGGAATTTCGCCTGTTTTGAGCCAATTTCCATTGACAAATTTAAAAAAATCATCTTGTGGGCGAACAGTTTTGTCAAAGTGTTTGAGATAAACGCCTTGAGCAAAACTATTTTGTGCTAATAAAAAAGCACCTGCAAAAAGCAGTAAATTATAAAAAGTAGTTTTTTTCATTTAAAGAATTTTGTTTTTTATTAAAAAGTTGATGCAAATTTAAAAAAACTAAATTCAAAATGCTTTTTTTATTTTTATTTTAAATGTTAAAAAAAATGTAAAAAATTATAGGCGATAATTAAAAAATGTAGATACCCAAGCATACAAATAAAACAGAATTTTTAGTGAAATTTTATTGAAGTAAAATTATAAAGGAATTTCATCTAAAGTAAAAGATTTAGCAACAATTCTAAGATAAATATTTCTATCATTGTCAAAAATAAAAAGTTCTTCATACAAAGCATATTCATCATTTTTCAATCTTAAAGAAACATCAAAAGGAAAACTACCACCATTTATTATTATAAGATAAGCCAAAGGCACATTATTAAAAGCAAATTTTGAGGCAATATTATCTTCTGCCTCAATAGTAATTTTCTTGTTATTACCTATAAAAACAAGTTTTGTAGTTTTATCAAGTGTATTCATATAAGATAATTCCAATCCAACAAGCTCTACATGATTCACATATTTTTGTTTTTTTTATGCAATAAAGTATTTTCTTTTGATTGCTCACTTTTTTTTACCAACAACTTATCAAAATTCTACGTTTTTGTGATTTTGGAAGATTTGGATTCAATGGGAATTAGTATTCATCATCATCATAAATATCGTCATAATTAACATAATTCCAATATATTGAGGTAAAAACCAAAAATATTACCAATAAAATGTTATTCCAACTAAAGTTATTTGTTAAAGCAACAAAAAAAATAACGCTACACGTAATAAACGTGATTATCATTTCTATAATAAACTTTGTTTTTATATCCATAATTTTCTTAAAAATTAGTGTTCAAAAAAAATTCCTATCACATTCACAAAAATACAAAAAATCTTTTTCTAAAAATTTTTGGAATTTTCAAAATTAAAAAAAAAGTGTTAATATTGCTTTGCCATACATGACAAGATGCGAGGGACAAAAGGCAAATAAGGAAAATATCCTTACCAAAACAAAAAATTTAATCTCTTTTTGAGAAAAATATAAATAATATTGTTTTTATTTTTAGAAAATGTTTATTTTTTTAATAAAATTCTTTAAAAATAAAACAAAACTTACAAAAAATTGCACCTAAGAAAATATTTTTTTTAATTCCAAAAAAACAACCACAAATACCAAGTTTTTATAAAAAAAGCCTAAAATCAAAAAAAAGTTATATTTTTTTCAAAAAAATATAAAAAAAATTATATTTTTTATGCTTATTTTATTATGATAATTTTTTAATGCTTTCTGTTAATCTTGAGTTTGTTTTTACAAAAATATTCGCAATTTTTTTAAAATATATTATTCCATTTTTGTTTGGTTTTTGCAAAAAAAACCTCTTTTTGTTATAAAGGTATCATTTTATAAGATTTTTTTCTAAAAAATTTTTATAAAACCATTATCCAATTTTCCCAAATTTTATATTACCTTTATTTAAAATAAATTCCAATGGAATACATCATATATATAGTTCTTGCACTCTTAATCATAGGTGTAAGTGTATTTGCAGGTGTCCAAATAGACCGCTCTCTGCTCAAGCAAACCCTTGACAAACAAAAAGATGACACCCAAAAACAAATAAATCAACTCCTTAAAGAAGCTGAACTTAAAGCTGAATCTCTCAAAAATCAAGCAAAACAAGAAGCTGAAAACCTCAAAAGAGAACAAACCATTGAACTTAAAGAAACACAAGCAAAAATAAAACGTGATGCTGAAAATGAAGAAGCTCGCAGAAAACAAGCATTCAACAACCAAGAAAATAAACTAAAACAAAAAGAACAACAAGTCCAAAAACAAGCTGACCAAATCAAAAAACGTGAAACTGAACTTGATACCATAAAAGATAGTTTGATGCAACAAGCTGAAACCCTCACCGCCAAACGTGATGAAGTGGATAAAATGAAAGCAAGCCAAAAAGATGTTTTGGAGAAAATTGCTCAACTTACTACCGAACAAGCCAAATTACAACTTATAGAAAGTATCAGAGTGGAAGCTGAAACAAAAGCAAGTTCTTTGACAAAAGACATCATTGATGAAGCAAAAATTTCAGCAGCAAAAAGTGCTAAAAAACTCATTATTGAAACCATACAACGCACCGCAACAGAACACGCTATTGAAAACGCTGTAACAGTTTTTCACTTAGAAAATGACGAAATAAAAGGTAAAATCATAGGTAGAGAAGGGCGAAATATCAGGGCTTTGGAAGCTGCAACAGGCGTGGAATTTATCGTAGATGACACACCAGAAGCAATTTTGATTTCAGGTTTTGACCCTATTCGCAGAGAAATTGCAAGGCTTTCTTTGCAAAAATTGGTAATGGACGGTCGTATTCACCCTACACGCATTGAGGAAATTGTCCAAAAAACCACAAAAGCATTGGACGAAGAAGTAATTGAACTTGGAGAAAGAACCGTATTAGATTTGGGTATTCAAGGGCTTCACCCTGAACTTATCAAACTTGTAGGACGTATGCGTTATCGTTCTTCTTATGGTCAAAATCTTTTGCAACATTCAAGAGAAGTAGCCAAAATGTGTGCAACTATGGCTGCTGAACTTGGTCTTAATGTAAAACTTGCCAAACGTGCAGGACTTCTACACGATATTGGAAAGGTAATATCTGACCACCCTGAAACGCCTCACGCTATTCTTGGAATGCAATTTGCCCAAAAATACAAAGAACACCCAGAAGTTTGTAATGCGATAGGTGCGCATCACGACGAAATAGAAATGACTTCGTTAATTTCACCAATTATTCAGGCTTGTGATGCAATTTCAGGCTCACGTCCAGGTGCGAGGCGTGAAATGTTGGATTCTTATATCCAACGCCTCAAAGATTTGGAACATCTTGCACAGGCTTTTGAAGGTGTAAGCAAATGTTATGCGATACAAGCAGGTCGTGAATTGCGTATTATTGTAGATGCTGATGCAATGAATGATGACAAAGCTACACAACTTGCTCATGATGTTTCGCAAAAAATTGAGAAAGAAATGCAATATCCTGGACAAGTAAAAATTACAGTTATTCGTGAAAAACGTGCTGTTGCGTATGCAAAATAATTATGAATTAGAAATTATGAATTAGGAATTAAACAGCCAAAGTCTGAATCAGGATTTTTAGGATTTAAAGATTAACAGGATTTAAACAGCCATTTTTTAATTTAAACTTTGAACTTTAAACCTTGAACTTTTTGAACCTTGAACTTTTTGAACCTTGAACTTTTGAACCTTGAACTTTTGAACCTTGAACTTTTGAACTTTGAACCTTGAACTTTTTGAACCTTAAACTTTGAACTTTTTTAATGATAGTCAAAACAAAAAAACACCAACTTACGCCCAAAACATACAAACAAGTATGTATGCGTGAAGTGCTTAAAACCAGATGGTGGCAACCATTGGCAATATTTGGAGGTGTAGTAGCTTTTAATTTATTGTTGTGGTTGGTATATTTTAATTATTGGATATTTTTCTTTGCACCATTTGGGGCTTGGCTTTGGTATGCGTTTTGGTGGGTACAATTCACAGGTGCGCCCCAATTACCACAATTAAAACCTATGTTTGAAAAATTTTATTTTGAGATTTCAAGCAAAGAACTTTTGATGAAAATAAATCCAAAAGAAGGTATGAAAATAGAATGGAAAGATGTTAAAAAAATAGAAAAAACCAAAGATGGTTTTCTGTTGTTTTTGTCGCCTGCCCAATTCATAGAATTACCTTTCAAAGTATTTGAAAATGATAACGATTTACGTTTTGTGGAAGAAATGGTTTTTAAAAGAAATAACTTTTTAAAATAATTTTTTTCAACATAAAAAAAGCATTGAATTTGAATAATTCAATGCTTTTTTATTGATTTTTCCAAAATTTTCCAACTTTTGGAGCGTTAAAAACACAAAAAACAAACTAAAAATATTATTTTCAGTTTGTTTTTCATTCGGTTTTTCAGAAGATAATTAAATTGGTATCTTTTCTATATCAGCGTTTTTGGAGTAACCAATGGCAAAAAAAATACTTTTCAGTATGAAAAAAAGATTGTATTTTGACCTTCTGAGTCGCAATTTTCGGTATTTATTTTTAATTTTCCAAAAATAATTGTATTTTTTGATGAAAAATAGGTTAATAATCCTCTTTTATTAAAAAAGATATATTTTTAAAAACTAAATTTGTATTTCTGGCTGTTTTGTATTTGCCTGATTCCTGACCACTTTTTCCTGATTCCTAATTCTATGGTTTCAAACTTCCCATTCCACCATCTACGCCTATCACTTGTCCTGTAATCCACGTACTTTTTTCTGACAATAAAAATTCAGCCATTTGGGCTACATCTTCTGCTTCGCCAACACGTCCAAGTGGGTGGCGTTTGGCAGATGCTTCTTTTTTTTCAGGCGAATTGAGCAATTTATTAGCAAGAGGCGTGTCAGTAAGTGATGGATTGATGACATTTACACGAATTTTATGAACTGCCCATTCCGCAGAAAGCGATTTTGCAAGCCCTTCAATACCTGATTTTGCAACGCCTACTGAAGCGTGAAACGTCATTCCCAATGTAGAAGCAACTGTTCCAAACAACACAATGCTACTTGTTTCTGCTTTTTTGAGATTTGAAAAAACCGCTTGCAACACACGTATTGCACCCATTACATTTACCTGAAAATCTTGTAAAAAATCTTGTTCTGTAAGTCTGTGAAATGGTTTTAGGTTGATACTTCCTGCACAATATGCCACACCGTCCAAAGTTTCAGGTAAAAAATTAGTCAATGTTTGTGCTTCAAAATTATTGCTGGTATCAAGCGTAATATGATTTATATTTTCAATATTTGGTTTATTGCGTGAAGCACTATAAACTTGGTGACCTTGTGCCAAAAGCTGTTTTGCGAGTGTTTCGCCAATACCTGAACTTGCACCTATGATTAAATAATTCATTTGTTTTTGTGTTTTTTTGTAAAAATATATTGAATTTTTCAACTTTTGGAGTGTTTGAAACCCTCCAAAAGTTTTGCTAAGTTTTTTTTACTATTTGTAAAAAGAATACAACATCAAAAACACATTTTTTTAAAATCTTGTTTTGAATTTTTGCAAATAATTCATAAATTAGAAAAAAAGTCATCAAAATAAATTTGAACCTTAAACTTTAAACCTTGAACTTCAATGTTTTACGAAAAAATTTCTGAAAAATGGGATAATACCAGCCCAGAAATACGCAAAAATTGGGAAAAAATCCTTTGGGTTGCTACCGAAAAAATACACGGAGCGAATTTTAGTATTCACATAGAAGATAATTTTGATAAAAAAAACGTTCAATTTGCTAAAAGAAAAGAGTTTTTGAATTGGGAAGATGATTTTTTTAGTTTTCAAATACTTGCAAATGACCTTTCGCTGGAAGCACTAAAATTATTTAGATTATTAAATGATTTTTTTCTTGAAAAAAATAATACAAAAATTCAAAAAATTATCATTTATGGCGAACTCTGTGGCGGTGAATATCCGCACCCACAAGTGGAAAAATTGCCTCAATACCAAGCAATCCAAACAGGTGTGTATTACTCAAATGATATTCGTTTTTTTGCGTTTGATGTGCGAATTTTTACAGAAAATTCAATATTTTATTTGGATTATAAAGATTTTTTAGATTTTTTACCAAAAACCAATTTCTTAACTGCACCATTTTATTTGGTGGATAAATTACATAAAATTCTGCAATTTGATTTGGATAAAAGCACACCAATTCCTTCGCTTTTGGGTTTTTCTGCGTTATCTGTGCCTAATTTTATTGAGGGAATTGTCATAAAACCATATCAACACAGTCTTTTGGGTGAAGAAAATACAGAAAATCCTCGTCCAATTTTTAAATTAAAAAGAAAAGAATTTTTGGAAAATCCTACATATCAAGAAGCAAAAAAATGGGAAAATATTACTGAAAATACAAGCGAAAATACGTGGCAAGATGTGGATTTTTGGATAACAGAAATATTACCTTATTTGAATAAAAACCGTTTAGAAAGCACTATTTCAAAAATTGGTAATTCAAAAAACCCTACTTCTGCACAACTCAAAAACCTTGCAACGCATTGGGCAGATGATAGTTTGGAAAGTTTTAGAGAAGATTATCCACATATTTGGCAAGAAATCACGCCAAAAATTCAAGAGCATATTCGCCAAAAATTGATTTTTGACGCAGGGATAAAATTGTGAATTATAAATTATGAATGAAACAGCCAACAGCCTTATTATTACATAACAATCTGGCTGTTCTTACGAAAGAACAACTAAATTCCTGATTCTTTTTTCCTGACACCTGATTCCTGATTCCTGATTCCTTTTTCCTGATACCTGATTCCTTTCTCCTGACACCTTTTTCCTAATTTCCTTTTTTTCTAATCCAAACTAATTTGCCCCCACGAAGTAGTATCAGGCAAACGAATTTTATCACTATCTTTGGAATTGGTTATCATACTTACGCTATTGCTCAACCACCTAAAAAATTCTACAAATTTTATACCTTCCAATCGCATAGGAGGCGTAGAAGGGTGTGCAATTTTGTGCAAAACATTCATATCAGCATCTTTCACTGCAACAGGAAAAAACAAAAATTTGCGTTCATTTACGCCTTCATTTATCTCAAACATAGCTTTTTCCATATCTTGGTCGCCATCAGGCGAGCCATCAGTAATCAGAATGATAAAAGGACGATAATAAGATTGTCCTGTTTTTCTGTACCAATGTTTGCGATTTTCTACTTTGAGAATTGCCTGAAAAATACCGTCAGCAAGCTGTGTAGAGCCATTTGCTTGTAATGTAGGCATTTTGAGATTACGCACTAAAATAGGTTCTTGAATACATTTTACATCACTCTCAAAAGTGATAATACATATTTCTAAGCGTTCAGCAGAAACTTCATCTTTTACGATTTGATAATAAAATTCTTCAAGACCTTTGTTAAGTTCTTTGATACTTTCGCCTACCATAGAGCCAGAAGTATCCAAAAGCAACACACAAAGGCATTTTTGTTCAAAATTAAGAGGGCTTTCTGCTAAAAAATCATTTATTGCCATATTTTAAAATGGTAAATGGTGAATGTTAAATGATGAATGATAAATAATAAATGAATTTTTAAAATGAAATCTAAAAATTGAAAAATATCAAAACTTTACGAAAAAAAGAAAAAAATCTGTGTTCCAAAATGGTTTCATTTAAAACGCTCATTCTGAAAATAATATTAAAAATTCTCTTTTTGGGAAAAATACTCTTTTTTTTGGATTTTTTAATGGAATTTTTTAATAAATGTATTGATAATCAATGTTTTAAATAAATGGCATAAGTTTAGATTATTTGTGATAAGTGAGATTAGAAACATAATGCATAACTTAGTTGAAGAAAAATTCAAAAAACCTTTTCCTGTTGGGAAAAGGTTTTTTATTTATAGGAATGGAAATTTATCCAAATTCAACGAAAAACCTGATGCGTTGCGGTGTCCTCCTCCGCCAAAATGTTTGCAAATAACCGAAACATCAAATTCTCCCACAGAACGAAGGCTAAAATGACGTTTTTCTTCTGCATCACAATACACCACTGCAAAAGATTTTTCAGGATAAAGTACACAAAGCTGATTGCCAATTTCACTTTGTAAAGTAGCACTATTAACCACAGGCACATTATAATTCAAAATATTTTCAAAACGCACATTATCACAAATTTTATTTACTAATCTTTGCTGATAACGCAATAATATTTCGCCTTCTTGTATTACATTTTTTACATTGATATTTTTCCAAACCTCAAAATCCATATCATATACACGCAATCCTGCTGAAAATTCTTTGGATTGTGGTAATTGAAATTTCCAAATATCCTTATCCTCTACATACAAAAGCAATTCTGGCACGTTTTCATTTGGAAACATATATTTCCAAGTTAGCACCGCTCCGCTATGATTCATATCAAAATGTGCTTCTATATTAGGATATTTTTCTTTGGAAAATGATTGAAAACCATTATAAGCGGTTTGGTGATGGTCTATAATGGTTATTTTTTTGGATTTAACTGCAAGTTGTGCCAAAATATCATTATTATAACAAAAATCCACCATCATAATTTCTGCACCTTGTGCAGTATCAGGCACAGGCTCACCGTGAGAAACAGGTAAATAAATCGCATTATCGCCCCATTTTTGCCAAATTGCGAAAGCAGAACCAAAACCATCAGGGCAATTTCCGTGATAAAAAACATATTTTTTCATAATTTTTTTAGAAAAATTTACCAAAATTAAAAACAAAAACTTAAAATAAATCTTATTTTTGTCTTTTTTTCAAAAAAAGAAATTTAAACCCAAAAAATAATATGAACAAAGCTATTTTTTTAGACCGTGATGGTGTTTTGAATGATGATAAAGTGGATTATGTGTATAAATTGGAAGATTGTAAAATCATAGAAGGTGTGCCTGCATCTTTGAAAAAACTCAAAGAAAATGGTTTTTTGTTGATAATTATTACCAATCAGTCAGGCATTGCAAAAGGTATTTATACGCAAAAAGAGGTGTTAGAAGTTTATGATTTTTTACAAAAAAATTGTGAAAATGTATTTGATGACCATTATTTTGCACCTCACCACCCAAAATATACAACTGAATCCCTTAGCAGAAAGCCTGACAGCCTGATGTTGGAAAGGGCTACTGCAAAATATGATATTGATATTGCTCAATCGTGGTTTATAGGTGATAGTAATAGAGATATTTTGGCAGGTCAAAAAATAGGTATTCGCACCATAAAAATTACACACGGAAAGGCAGGCGAAGAAAAACACGAAGCACAGGCAAATGAATATGCAAAAAATTTGGTGGAAGCTACTGAGATAATTTTGAGTGGTAAATTTTAAATAGTAAATGAAACAGTCTTTTGTTATCTTTCATAAATGATTTTACTAAAAAGTACAACGAATTTTTCAAAGAAACAAACTTGTCAGACAATCATTCATCATTTTTGTACGCAAATATATTCAGTTGCATATCCATTTGGCTATTATTTTTTGGTTTTTGGTTGATAAAAGGGCTTTTTCTGTCCAAAGAATTTTTGACAAAATACCTAAAATTATTTTTTGTCAAAATCTCCAAAATCAAGTTTAATGTTTGGGGTTGATTGATATAAGCGTGATATTCTATAAATATGTTTTTTACATTGTTTAAGGCATCTTTACAATCCTGCAATACTTCTGTTTCAGCACCTTCTATGTCCATTTTGAGCATATCAATTTCCGTTTTTTGTGCCAATAATACATTTTTTAGTGAAATAGAAGGAATTTTTTTAGTGGTGTTTTTATGATTTGAAATCATACCACCATCAGCTCCATCACTTTCAAAATCTACGCCTTCATTATGCACCCAAACCGCTTTTTTGTGGATTTCTATTTGTTGAAATTGACTTTCAGAAAGATTGTTTTTTAGATTTTTTTCTAAAAAAGATGCAATTTTTTCGTCAGGCTCAAAAGCAATGATATTTGCATTTGGAAATTTTTTTTTGAAATACAAACAACTCATACCAACATTTGCTCCGCAATCTATAATTTTTATATTTTTATCTCCTTTTTGGGAAGAAAATAAATAAAATTCTTGAAAAAATATTTCCTCAAATTGCCATAACCACGAAAGCACATCAGGAACTTCTAATTTGTAGTCCAATGTACGAATTTTTTGTATTTTGTAACGTGGTTTTTTGCCATACCAAAATGCAAGCCTCAAAAATTCACGTCCATTTTTATTTTTAAAAAAATAATACATTTCTTTAAAAATTAATTTTAGAAAAAAAAACATACTTTTTTAATGGTGAATGGTGAATGAAACAGCCAAAGTCTGAATCAGAATTTTTAGGATTAAAGATTAACAAGATTTTTGAGTTTTTATAATTATTTGTTATAGTTT
>JAAFIN010000051.1 GCA_013297825.1 Cytophagales bacterium | reverse complement strand
TTCATCACTTTTTTTGCCCCAAAATAATAATTTCACCCATTTGTACTGCACATTCCGAAGGACGAATTTTCTTTGGGGGATTATTTTTTATTTCAGCAACAACGTCTTTTTTTTCTTCTTTCTTTTCCTCCTTTTTATCTTCTTTGTTTTCTTGTTTTTTAATATTTTTTTCAGGGTCAAGTGCTATCAAAACAGGATTGTGTTCCAAACGATTAAAACCTGCTTTGGGTTGCAAAAATGCCATATTTCCTGTGCTTAACTGATAACCTTCTTTTTCTATCCTTTCAGATACAAAAGTTATATTTTCAGGCAATATCAGACTGTATTCACCCACTTGATTAGTAGTTACATTAGCAATAAGTTTTTTATTTTCATCAAAAAATTGAATTGTTGCCATAATAGGCTCGCCTGTGTACATATTTTTTACTGTGCCTGCAAGCATTACAGTAACCTGTTGCGGTTTTAGTTCTTTGTTGGCATCTTTGGTAAAAGCATAATAAATATCACCTTCCCTCAAAAAATACCCATTATTGCCATCAGCAGTAAGTATTAACCCAAAATCATCTTCCCAAGAATTGAAAGGTTCGCCTACATTTACAATTTCGGTATTAGAATTATCAGGTTTTAATGTTGTTTTAAAAATATCCAATCCCCCTAATCCCCCCAATCCATCAGAAGAAAAATAAAGTGTTTTTCCATCAGAAGCAAGCACAGGAGAACGTTCATTTTTGGCGGTATTTAAAGGTAATTTTTCTAAAAAAGACCATTTTCCATTTTCATCTTTTCTACTAATATACAAATCCATATTTCCTGAATATTCGCCAACTGCCACAATAAATGTACGTCCATCTGCTGACATAGTTGCTCCATCAGTTGCATAATCGTTTTCCCCTGAAATTACATTATTTTGTGCATTATTTTGAAATTTTAGCATAAAATTTCTTTCTTTTTCCACAAAAAAACTATTTATTCCACCACCAAGTCCTTTGGGTTTTCCCCAAACGTTGTTATTTAGCGTAGAAATATAATAAGGGCCTCCCAATTCTTTCCAGTTATCACCCATAATATTTCTAAATCCCCAGCTTTGATACACTACTGCATTACCACTTGGCGAAATATTGGGTTCATCTTCACCATCATCAGTATTGATATTAGGCACAAGTTGAGGTTTTTGCCATTGATTATTTAATTTTTGGCTAACCCATATATCACCATCAAATTCTATTCTTCCATTGATTTTACGTACTTTTGAGATACGCATACTTTTGCGTGTACTCATAAAATATAAGTATTTTCCGTCAGGTGAAACACACACATTTGTTTCCTTAAATGTGGAATTAAGCACATTAAGGCGTTCAAGTTGGACACTTGCAGGGTGCGACAATATACGTGCATTTTGGGCAAAAGCCCCCCAGCTCCCAAAAGGGGAACAAAAAAACAAAAAAAGAAAGAAAAAATATTTAAAATTTAAAAAGTTCAAAGTTCAAAGTTTAAGGTTTAAAAAGTTCAAAAAAAATCCTGAGTTATCCAAAAAATCTTAAAATCCTGATTTTATTTGGCTGTTTCATTTAACATTCACAATTCACCATTAGTTTACTGTTTTCTAATTTCCTCAATAATACTTGTAAGAATTTGTTTTTGGTCATCAGTCATATCTTTTTGGTTGTGTCTTTCAAAAAAATCTTTGAATAAATCCATTTCTGACATAGACGAAAGTTTATCACTGTTGATACGACCAAGCGGATTATTATATTGCCTTAAAGATGACCATTTTAAATTTAATGTATTAGGAAATTTTTGTTGAACAATTTGCATTGCATTAGGCACAGGCATATCATTTTCTAAGGTAACTTCTAAAAAATCTTCCTGATTTGGTAAATTTTCGGTTTCATTAGGCAAAAACTCCATTTCTTTGATAATTCCTTTCAATGTTTTTACATCTTTTTGAGGTGTAAGTGGGATAATTTTTTCAGAAAATTTGCCTTCTTTATCCATTTCAATTATAGTAATTGATTTGGAAGAATGAACTTCTGAAAGAGAATATTTGAGAATAGAACCTGAATAACGTACTTTTCTGCTTTCGCCCAAACTCTGTGGGCGGTGAAGATGCCCAAGTGCCACATAATCAAATCCTTCCCAAGCACTCAAAGGCATTACCGAAACATTGCCCACACTAAGTTGTCGCTCTGAATCACTCTCTGAACCTCCACCCACAAATGCGTGAGCAATGGCAATTTTTCGGTAATTATTTTTGAAAGTATCACAATCTTTGATATATTCAATAAGTGCTTTCATTGCAGATTCGTGCGTATGAATTGCTTTATCTCTGCCTAATAATATACGCAGATTTTCAGGTTCAGGAAATGGAATAGGATAAAAATCAATTCCTCCAAATTCATCATATAACGTTACAGGCTTAGGAGGCATTACAGGTGAGCCAAATATATGCAATCCTTGCTCACGAAGCAGATAATTGCAATAATTGATACGTTCCGCACTGTCGTGATTGCCTGCTATTGCGATGACAGGGATTTTCATTTCTAATACCAATCTACTCATTACCTTGTCAAAAACTTCTATCGCATCAGATGCAGGTTGGTGTCGGTCATAAATATCACCTGCCAAAAGAATTACATCAGGTTTTTCTTGTTGTACGATTTCACAAATTTGGTCTAAAATATATTGTTGTTCATTCAATAAATAAAAATTATGTAAATATTTGCCTAAATGCCAATCTGCGGTATGTAAAATTTTCATAAATATACAAGGGTGTAAGTAGTCAGGTGTCAGGTGTAAGTACAAAAATACAAAATAACCCAAAATAAAATCAAAATAATATTTTTATTTTTTTCAAAAATAAAACAAAAAAAGCTAAAAATGTTAAATTTTTAGCTTTTTAAGTCATAAAAAATACAAAATAAATAACAGCCAATTATAGAATAATCAACTTAATCTATCAAAGACACGCCAAAAGTTGGTATGGTGTCAATGTCAGAACTTCCTCCTGCATTGGTAATATCGCCCAAACTCACACCAGAGGCGTTTTTATTGGGTTCGTGACGTAGTACAATCCTCAAAGTACCCAAGTTATTACCAGAAGTGCCTGTTGTAACAACAGTATTGGTAAGTCCTATTGGTTTGTTATTGCTATCTGCATCAGCGTAAGCAAAACTCGCAAAACCTGTTCCTGTACGCAAAAAGAAAAATTGGTGTTCTGTGTCTTTTTCGTCTATTTCTGCGGTCATATCTTTTGCAGGGCTTTTGGTTTCGTCTAAAACTTCAACTTTCATATTGTAACTTGTATTTTTTTTGAGAGAAATATTTTGTATTGTGGGTGTTGCACTGCTGGTAACATCAGGAGATTTCCATGTGAAAGTAAGTGATGTTCCCCCTGCTGTTGGCGTAAATATCAGTTTTAAAGTTGTCAAAAGCTCAACTTCTGAAACAGGTGCTGGGTCACTTTTCTTTTTACAAGCAGAAAATAATAAACTTGAAGCAACGAATAAAAAAGCGAAATAAAAAATTTGTTTTTTCATTAAAATAAAAAAGATTTTTTTGTTAAAATATATATTGTTAAAATAATTAAAGGCAATATTTTATTTCAACGCTTGGAGGGTTTTAAACCCTCCAAGCGTTGGGCTTTTTAAAAATTAAACTGCAATCTTAAAGTAATATTTCTGCCAATTTCATCAGCATAATATCTAAATCTGTTCATATAATCACGATACGCAACATTCGCTAAATTTTCGCCTCTGATGCCTATGATAAAATATTTTTTGTCGTTGTGTTCTTTATTTTTCTTTAAAGGATAAACCGCACTTACGTCTGCCTGCAATAAAAAATAAGCTGGTGGTGGTGGTGAAAAATCAAAAATTTCAGTTTTTAGGTCAATGTTGCTTGTACCTTCTGAAAGCTCACGCACAGAAACCGTTTTTGGGCTTTGATTTTGCCTAAATACCCACAAAAAACCACCTTGAAAAATAATATTCTTCCATCTTCTCAAAGAAGGAATTTCATATTGCAAAAGCACATCTGTACGATTGGCAGGAATAAAAATCAAATTTTTTCCGCCAACATTTCCCAAATTTTGGGCGTGAATAAAACTTGCTTTTCCTTGTATCTGCACATTTTTCAAAAATTCGTATTGATAACTTAAATCCAAACCATAAAAAAACGTGGGCGTTTGGGTATAATTAAATACAGGAAAAAATCCACGAATTGTAGCACGAATTTCGGAAGGCTTTGCGAAAATATAATTATCAATGTATTGCCCATAAATATCAGCTTGCAAGGCAAATTTATTTTCTTTTGTAAAAATTCTTTGAAAAGATGCTATCATTTTGTAGGCTTTTTCGGTGGAAAGTGTTGCATTTCCTTCTTCTATCACCCCAGAACCGTGATGCAAACCTTCGCTAAACAATTCTGCAACATTGGGTGGTCGCCAAGCACTTGAAACATTTATCCTAAAATGGCTATTTTTGGGCAAATGATACAAAAATCCAACGTTTAGGCTGGTGTTTTGGAACGTAAATTGAGGATTTTGAAGGACATTTTGAAGATTAAACTTTTTTACATCTAAAAAACGATAATCGTAACGTACCCCAAGCTCTAATTCCCACGTTCTTTCTATGTATTTTTGAATAAAAAATGCCCCAAAACCTTGATTTTGGTATTGTGGCACAAGCGGTCTTATGCCTGTACGTGCATTATAGGTGTTATATTGACTTGAAAGGTTAATACCTGCGGAACTTTGCCATTTTTTACCCAAAAACTTTTCCCAAAATGCGTCTAATGTATGCGTTTGGAGGTCTAAATCTAAGGTTGGAACATCAGAACTTACTTGTACTCTGCGGTCATATTCACGTCTTTTGTTGTCTTGGAAGCCATATTGCAGGGAAAAATTACCTAAATTTTCATTTTTATACAAAAAATTCAATTTCAAAAGATTATGTTGCACATTTTGACGTGGATTATCAATAAAATACCCAAAAGGTAACACAATTTGAGGCGTTTGTTTGTCTATTGCGTTTGCCAAATCCGTCAAATTCCCTGAATGAGCATTTCGCATTATCCCTAAATCCGTCTGAAAACTACTAAAAAATGCTTCTGCCTCAAAATTTTCTTTTTTAAAACCAATATTTCCCGAAAAATTCAGCTCTTTCATAGCGGTATTTGTGAGCATATAGTTAGGACTTTCCACATCTCCCATTCTTTTATAGGTACTTTGTAGCCTTCCAGCCCAATTTTTATGGAATTTTTGTTCTAAATGCCCTGAAATCACACCGCCACGCCCATTGCTCATAGCCAACGCATTGATTTGTCCGCTAATATCTGTTTTTCCGTTTGTTTTTCCTTGATTATTGTCATTTTTTGGCAATAAAGGCGGTTCCACCAATATCACGCCACCCATTGCATCAACGCCATAACGCACCGCATTAGCACCTTTGATGACGGTGAGGCGTGTTGCAAGCATTGCATCTATCTCTGGAGCGTGTTCTGCACCCCATTGTTGCCCTTCTTGTCTGATACCATTGTTCAAAATAAGCACTCTGTTGCTGTGCAATCCGTGAATTACAGGTTTTGAGATGGTATTTCCTGTTTGCAGGGTATTTACACCTGTAATTTCTTTGAGCATTTCGCCCAAACTTTTGCCTTTTTGGCGTTGGAGTTGTACGCCAGAAAGTTGTCCAAATGCTTGTGTAGAGGTTTCAGTAAGCGATATTTTTTCGCCTATAATCGTCAAGTCCAAAAGATGCGAAGCCTCATCATCTGCTAAGGTAATTTGTTGTGTTTGGGTGTTTTGGTCAATGAAAATAGTGGTTTCCAATGTTTGAAATCCTACATATTCGCATACCAACGTATAATTTCCTGCACAAAGTTCAGTTATTTTGTACTTGCCTTGTGTGTCAGTGGTTGTAAATTTATTGGTATTTTTATCAACATTTTTAAGAAAAACATTTGCATTGGTAAGTGGTTGGTGATGTGCGTCGTGTAAAGTACCTTCTAAGGAAAAAGTACATTTTTCTTCTATTTTTTCTTGTGCAAAAGTGTTTTTTATAGTTAAAAAAATAGAAATTACCAATATCAAAAAGTAAAAATTATAAAAATTAAAATTATAAAATATGCTTTGTCTTATTTTCATAGTGCAAAGATAAAACATAGAATTTCTTTTTGCAACATTGTTGCAAAAAATATTTTTAAGAAGGATTTTAAGATTTTTTGGATAATTCAAGATTTTATTAGACACATTGAACTTTAAACCTTAAACTTTAAACCTTAAACCTTAAACTTTAAACCTTAAACTTTAAACTTTGAACCTTAAACATTCCTTAACCCAAAAGCCCATTTCATCAACTCAAAAGCTCATTTCGTCAATTATTAAGAAATTTAAACCTAAAATTTATAGAAATTTGAAGTTTTTAAAATTATTAAAAAAAAATAAAAAACTACAAATAAAAAACTACAAAAATAACTGTGAATTTTAATCCCCCAGCATTTCCCCAATTATCAGAAAATGCTTTTATACCCTTTATATTTCATTCAGTTTTACGTTTTCCTGAAAAAGAAGAAACACAATCCTTATTAGAATGGGCTTTTGAAGTTGCCAAACGTGAAAATATAGAGGCTTGCCAAGAATATTATAAAAGTGTCATCAATTCTGTGAATCCTGAACAAAGATGTATTATTATAAATGTGCTTTTGGCTTCTTTGAATGAAGAAGATTTTGAATTGGAAAATGAGGTAAAAACAATGGTAATGAATAGCCTCACAAGGGAATTTCACATACACGAAAGTACCATATATGCGTGGGCAATTCAAAATCCTGAGGAGGAAAAATATAATCCATACATCATTCAAAAAATGCGTAATTTATTTGAAAGCAGATATTTGACAAGCATTACATACACTTTTGAAGCTCCTGAAAATCAATCACTTTATTATGATACCTACAAAATAACGTGTTTTGTGGATATACAAGGCACTTATGGGAATTTGGAAATTCACAATAAACAAAAAGACGATTGGCATACGCATTATTTTGAAGTTTCAGCAGAACATTGGGCTGAAATTGCCTTTGAAACCAAAAAAATTGATTTAATTCCAGAAGAAAAAACTTTGACCATTAGGCGATATTTTAGTGATGTTTTGCAAACAGGAAATCACATTTTGGAACTTCACAATGCAAGCCACACGTTATTTTATAGGTCAAATTGGAACGAAACCAAGCCAAATATTGCCTCGCCTGAATTTAATTTTAACCTAAAAGATTTGTTATTAAATACAGTTGATAGAAATATTGACGAAATAGCAAAAGAAAAATTCCCTTTAAACATAGATTTTAACACAATGTCATCAATAGAAATTATCAATCATAATTCTGCATCTTGGGACGCAGAATTTAAGTTTTTGGAGGAAATTATCACTACAAGATATGATTTTCATTTTGGAAATAATACCAGATACAGAAGTATTTATGAAATTCCATTACCAAAAATTAACGAATATTCCACATTGGGTGCATTGATAAAAGGTTGTAATTTTGGTTTTGAGGAAAGGGTTATTTTGGCACTTACGATGGCACCACATTTAAGACCACAGTCATTGGATAAATTTTTTACGAGAAATAAAGAATATGAACGCACTTTTTCAGAAGCAGGTGGCATAAAAGGTCGTTTTCATTCAGGATATTTGCCAACCTTAGAAACCGCTTTGTTTCTTTTGGCAGGAAAAGACATCAGCAAAAAGATTCAAATTATTAGTTATATTTTTGGAGAAAATAGCACTTTTATAAAAAATAATATCCTAAAAATTGAGGTAAAAGAACAAATTGAACCGCTTGGTGCTGGTCAGTTGGTTATTTCAAAAGAATATTTGGAATTTTTGACCACAGGAAATGTGTTTAGACCAACTTACAACAGTGATTTTCCTGCGGAACTGCTCACTACTGAGCTTGAATGGAAAGATTTGTATTTGGAAAATGAAACCACCGCAGAAATCCAAAATATAGAAACTTGGCTTTCCAACCAACATAAAATTATGCACGAATTAAAACTCAAAAAACACCTAAAATTAGGTTATAGGGCATTATTTTATGGAAGTTCAGGCACAGGAAAAACCTTAACTGCTACACTTTTAGGCAAAAATCTTGGTTTGGACGTGTATCGTGTGGATTTGTCAATGATTACTTCAAAATATATTGGCGAAACCACCAAAAACCTCGCAAGATTGTTTGATGTGGCAGAAAATAAAAATTGGATTTTGTTTTTTGATGAAGCTGAAAGTCTTTTTGGAAAAAGAAGCCAAAATATAGAACGTGCAAGTGATTCATATTATAATCAAGAAGTGGGTTATTTGTTGCAACGTATTGAAAATTATGATGGTTTGGTGATATTGGCAACCAACCTTTTGGATAATATTGATACTGCATTTATGCGAAGATTTCAGTCTTTGGTGCATTTTCCTGTGCCAAGTCCAACGCAACAATTAGCTTTATGGAAAAATATCTTCTCAAATGGTTTGCCACTTGCTAAAAATATAAATCTAAAATTTTTATCTGAAAATTATGTATTAACTGCTTCTAATATTACCAATATTTTGCGAGATGCAACCATCAAAACTTTACAATCCAAAGAACCAAAAATCACAAAAAAAACCCTCACAGATGCCATACAAAGGGAATTGAAAAAAGCAAACCTAAGAGAAAGTATTGGATTTAAAAAATGATAAATGGTAAATGGTAAATGTTGAATGATAAATAAAACAGCCATTTTTTAATTACCTAAACCTATAAGGTTTTTAAAAACCTTATAGGTTTAAAAATCTAAAAACTATTTTCTGATGTATATAAGTATCAATACTAAAATAGTTTATATTATAATTTTCAACTCTTAGAGGGTTTTAAAACCTTCCAAGAGTTTTAGAAGCATTTTTTTAGAAATTTATTTTTTTTCGAATAATATAAACTAAATAAGTGTGGTTACTTATTCCTAAACTCTTATCATAAAAAAAACTGTGTAAAACACTTTTCGTCTTATGTTCATGACGCAAAGGTAAAACACAGTATTTATTTTTGCAACAATGTTGCATATAAAATAAAAAAACTTATTCTTCAGGAATAGGAAGTGAAATAAGATGAATTGGAAGCGTAGTAAGCGTATTAAAATACTCACCCAAATCCCTTATATCTTCATCACCATCTTCATAACACCATTCTATTTGAAGTGGGTGGTCAGCAGGCATTTTTTCTAAAGCCTTAAAAATTGTCATCAAAGGGGGATTAGTGCCTGTATTAAAATACGTAAAAGCGAAAGTAATATGAGTTTGGGGAGCGGTAGGATTTTGGATATAAATTTCCAATTTTTCTACAATATTGTCATAAAATTCCCTTGCATATTCAGGGTAAGAAGCCCCTTTAAACTCAAAAACACCCTTTTGAAAATCACAACGTACATAAGGGGTATTTTCACCTGCAGGTATGGTGATATTTTGCATATTTTTATAAAAATAATCTATATTTGGTTGTAGTAAATGTCATTCAAAAAAATCAAATACATTTACGATTTGTCTTTGTCTTTATCTATGGCAATTCCTAACAAAAAGTAAGTGGTATTTTCGCTCCATTCTTTAAAAGAAAACACAAATCTTTGTTCTGATTTTCGCATCATCTCAATAAAACCCAATCCTGCACTATTGCGTGATTTTTCGGTTTCTTGGGTTTTGTCCCTATCTCTAAGATTATATTTAATGACTTCTTTGTAAGCCTCCTGTACTGCATACCAATCCATAGCGTTAAGTTCATCAAGACGCATTTGAAGTTTTGGTTGGCGTGTTTTGTCCAAAAGATTACCTGATGCTATGACATAGCGGTTTTCTTGTTGGTCAAAAATAAAAATGGGGTTTGTTTCTTCATTTTCTACTTTTTCGCCATATCTCAAAATATTTTGCAAACATTCTGTAATAATATTAAATGCTTTGCGTGTAATTTTTAGTTTTTCGCCCAACTTATCCATTGTTTTCTCCAAATCGCTGAGGGTTTGAAGAATAATTTTTTGCGTAATTTCCCCTCTATATTCAATGATAGGTGTTGCTGAAATATTCATCAATGATTTTAAATCTTCCAAATAACTCATAAGAAAATAATTGTAGGGGAAAAATTTTAATAAAGTAATTAAAAAATAAAGTTTATGTTTATAAAAGTAAAACGCAAAGCATAAAAAAATAAATGTATAAAACAAAAATTTTTTTGTAAATTATTCGCATAAATTATTCGCACAATATTACAAATTTTTTAGGCAAAAAAATAGTTTTGATGTTTTTTTTGATGTTTTTTTTGATGTTTTTATTTTTCATTAAAAATAACATATTTAATTTAAAACTTTTTGTATTTTTTCTGACACCTGATTCCTGACACCTTTATACTTTAAAATACAATATTCGTTTTTGTCAAAATATTTTTAAGCCTATTGATTTCAGCAGGTGGGACACTTGTTTTTTTTAGGGACAATGTTTTGAGGTTTTTTAATTTCGTTACATCATTTGAAATGCTTGTAATAGGGTTTTCGTCCAAAATTAAGGTTTCCAAATCCCCCAAATTATACACCGAATTTGGCACTTGTGCAAGCTGATTAGCGGTAATATCCAAATTTTTTAGTTTTATAAATTTAGAAAAATCATTTGGAAGTGCTTTATCTCCGCCCACTCTACGCAAAGTCAATATTTCCAATCTTGCAAGTTTTAATAAATCCTGCGGAAATTGTCCATATTGGTTATTACTGATATTCAATTCTTTTAATTTTTGTAAATTTCCCACAAAAGGTGGAATTTTTTTTAATAAATTCCCTGAAATATTAAGATGCTCCAAACTTTGCATATTTTCCAAATTGGGCGGTAATAAATTTCCTGTGCGTGCCAACGACAAATTAAGCGAAAGCGTCAAAGATTTTAGCCAAGTAAGTTGTGTAACCACCATTGGAAATTTTGTGAAATTATTTCTTTCCAAATTTAATTCTTCCAAATTTTTTAATTTTGTCAAAGCATTTGGCAATTCAGTAAGTTGATTTTGACGTAAATCTAATATTTGAAGGTGGTCAAAATTTCCTATGGTGCTGTCCATTTGGGACATATTACTGTTATGAAAACTCAAAACCTGCACATTTATCAATTTTTCCAAACCTTTTGGTAAATTGGTACAACAAAAAGAAGGAAAACGCATAATAAATACGCTGTCAGGCTTTGATTTGAGGGCTTTGTCCAAATTAGCAAAAATAGGTTGCACCTCAAGTTCTTCCTTAGCGAGCATTTTTCGCTTGCGGATTGTATCATTTCTATTAGTATTTACTTCATTTTTTGGTGTGCTTTCTGTTTTTTTTTCTTCTACTTTTTCAGGTTTTTCCTCTGTTTTTTTATCATTTTTATCTTCTTTTTTTTTGCGTTGTGCCAAAACATTATCCACGCCCAAAAATCCTATATAAATACAAAGGATTATCACAGAACGAAATAAAAAACGTGTATTCATTAAAATTGATTGTTTTAAAAATTAGGAGATTTCTTTTACTTTTTATTTTAAAATAAAAAAATTGAAATAAAAATCAAAAGCACTTTTCACAAAAATACATTTTTTTTGTAAAATACAAAAAAACCACTTTTTATTTTTGTACTTTTTTTAATTTTTTTTTGAAAAAAAGCATTTTTTTCTTTTTTGTTTAAAATAAAAAAATCATATATTTGAAAAAACATTTACCAAAAAAACAATAAAAAAATGGCATATAACTATCTTTCTGATTTTAATATTTCGCAATTCATACGCCACGCCCTCAACGAAGATATTGGCGAAGGCGACCATTCTACGCTTGCCTCTGTGCCTGCTGATGCGGTACAATCTGCAAAACTTTTGATAAAAGGCGAAGGAATTTTGGCAGGAATTGAAATGGCAAAGAAAATTTTAAGAGAAGTTTCTAATGATTTTGAGGTTGAAGTCCTCAAAAATGATGGTGAAATGGTAAAATATGGTGATGTAGGTATGATGATAAAAGGAAAAGCTCAAAAAATACTGCACGCTGAACGACTTGTATTAAATTGTATGCAACGTATGAGCGGAATTGCAACCGCAACCCACGAACTTGCCCGAATGATAGCACACACCAAAGCCAAATTATTGGACACACGCAAAACAACGCCTAATTTTCGCATTGCAGAGAAATGGGCAGTTGCAATAGGTGGCGGAACAAATCACCGTTTTGGATTATTTGATATGATAATGCTCAAAGACAATCACGTGGATTATGCAGGAGGCATCACAAAAGCATTGCAAAAAACAAAAGATTATTTGGTTTTGAATAAAAAAAACTTGCGTATTGAAATTGAAACCCGCAACCTTAAAGAAGTAGAAGAAGCTCTTTCTGTGGGCATTGCTGACGTAATAATGCTTGATAATATGAGTGTGGAAGATATGACACAAGCAGTAAAAATGATAAATCACATTTGCGAAGTGGAAGCCTCTGGCGGTATTACCAAAGAAACGATTGTAAAAATCGCTGAAACAGGCGTTGATTTTATTTCGGTGGGTGCTTTGACACATTCTGCCAAAAGTATGGATATAAGTTTGAAAGCGGTTTTGTAGAAAGGAGAGAGGGGAAAGGTGTAAGGAGAAAGTACAAAACAGTCAAAATGCAACTTTATTTATGTTAAAAATTGTAAAAACGACTTTTGATTTTTGGGGAATTGTTGTAAAAATTATAAAAAAAACATATTTTTGTTTTTATTTATAAAAAATAACACCAAAAAAAAGCCTTTTTTTATCCAAAAAATGAATAATCCTTATGGAAGATAATAATGACCCTTTTTCAAAATTGAACGAAAGCCATAGAAACGAACGAGCACAAATCAAAGACGAAGATTTACATCTTTTTGTCAATGGTTTTACAGATTTTTTACAGGATTTTGTAACTTCTGAACACGCTCCTGATGATGACGAAGAACTTTTCGCTAATTCTACCTTTGATTTTGATTTTTGGAATGTTGATGATGCTGACGAGCCTATAAAGCTTCTTGAAAAAATGCCTGAATACAAACCAATGACTTACGAAGATGTAACAAATGCGGTTACATTTACGCAAGACCTCGCAAAAGTAGGTTATGGGGGCAATAATCAAGCGGTGGAAGAACTTGTTGATTCTCTCAAAGACAATAGAAATCGTATGCAAAAATTGGAGGAAAAACTTTTTCCTGATGATTTTTCAAAACGAAAAATGACAAGTGACGCAGAAAAAAAAGAAGTTATCGCAAAACTTAATCACATTGTGGATAATATCATTATTGACAAGGATAAATATGCGTATTATGAACTTAAATCTCGCAGATGGGCATTGGTTTTTAGGGTGCTTTCTTCTGCACTTGCAGCGCTTACCACGATTTTATTAGGTATTAACACAGGCAAAAATTACGAAGTACAATGGTATTTAAACACGATTGCATTATTCATTACTGCATTTATTTCAATTATTGGCGTTATCCAAAATTTTTATGACCCAAGCGAATTATTTATAAAATACGCAGATACCACCAATCGCCTCAATCAACTTAATGACAACATAAAATATCTTATGTGTGGTATTGATTATGTTTCTTTGGAACAAGTAAATGCCATTAAAAAAGAATATAATCAAATTATTTCTGATACTTACGACTACGAAACTCGTCTGGAAGCTGATACGCCTGATGTAGCAAGTAGGGTAATGAGCGACAAAGAAAATGTAGCAAAAGTGCAGAGTATTATGAAGAAGTAATAAGCCCCCTAACCCCCAAAGGGGGAATATTAGCATAGATAGTTATTGAAAATTTGTGTTGTTATTGCGTAGCAATATGGCTGTTTTATTTTTCTAACCTTAATTTAAACCATTTAAACTTTGAACCTCTAAATTCCCCCTTCGGGGGTTAGGGGGCTTCTTTTATATTATGAACAAAAACATCATTACTGCATTTGCAGGAGGACTTTTTGGAGCGATAAGTTGGCAAATTATTTCTAATAATGTATTTACAACAAATAACAATAACGCTCAAAATAATAATAATTTTAACCAAAATAAAACCGAAATCCAAGCCCAACAAGTAAGACATACGCCTCCTGTTGGGGGATTTGATTTTGTGGAGGCATCACGCATAAGCACTGCAAGCGTAGTATTTATCAAAACCACTTCCGAAAGCCAACCAGGTTATAGTATGTTTGACCTTTTTTTTGATGGAGGCGGACAACGACAAATATCAGGGTCAGGTTCTGGGGTTATTTTTTCGGAAGATGGCTACATTGTTACCAATAACCACGTGATAGAAAATGCTGAAAAAATAGAGGTTATTCATCAAAAAAAATCTTACACAGGAAAAGTCGTAGGTACTGACCCCTCTGCGGATTTGGCGGTGATAAAAATAGAAGGAAAAGGCTTTCCAGCCATCAAAAAAGGCAGTTCTAAGGATTTACAAGTGGGCGAATGGGTTTTGGCAGTTGGCAATCCGCTTAATCTTACTTCCACAGTTACCGCAGGCATTGTGAGTGCCAAAGGACGTGATATTCAACTTATAAGCGGACAATTTCCGTTGGAATCTTTTATCCAAACTGACGCAGCTATCAATCCAGGCAATAGTGGTGGAGCTTTGGTAAATGCCAAAGGAGAACTTGTGGGAATTAACACCGCAATTATGTCAAGAACAGGATATTACACAGGATACGGTTTTGCGGTGCCTGTGGATATTGTAGCGAAGGTTTTTGGGGATTTGGTAAAATATAAATCTGTTCAAAAAGCATTTTCAGGGTTACAGGTTGCGGATTTGAGCAATGAACTTACCAAAAAATATAACCTAAATACCGAAAATTATGAGGGTGCGGTTGTTACCAATATTGACAAAAATAGCGAAGCTGAAAAAGCAGGATTGCAAGAAGGTGATATTGTCCTAAAAGTTAATCAAGATGTCATTACAGGCAAAAGTAATTTTGAGGAAGCAATGAGTTATTACAGACCAAGCGACAAAATTCGCATTAGTTACAAACGTGCCAAACAAATAAGAGAGGCAAATATTACCCTTACCAACCGAGAAGGCACAACAGAAGTATTGACTTCTAAAAGCTATAATTCTGAAATCATTGGGGCTGAAATGGAGGTTATTTCTAAAATAGAAAAAGGAAAATACAACGTAGATAATGGTGTACGTATTCTCAAAAGTAGAAAAGGTGTTTTGAGGCGTATTCCTGAGGGTTTTATTATCCTAACCATCAACAAAAAAACTATTCAAACACCTCAAGACGTAGAAAAAAATCTTACCGAAGCACAAGGTCGTGTTGTGATAGAAGGTATCAGCAAAGAAGGTGAAAGAGGATATTATTCGTTCT
The DNA here is from genome assembly GCA_013297825.1 of Cytophagales bacterium. Taxonomy (GTDB): domain Bacteria; phylum Bacteroidota; class Bacteroidia; order Cytophagales; family Microscillaceae; genus JAAFIN01. The sequence goes on along the minus strand of JAAFIN010000051.1, from coordinate 9,004 downwards.
TTTTTTAAGGAGAAAGGTGTAAGCACAAAAATAAGAAATACAAAGGTTGTTAAAAAAATCAGTTATCTGACAATTTCTGTAAAAAAAAGAAAAAAACAAACTTGTCATTCTGAAAGAATCTGGCTGTTTGACTGCTAAGAACAGTTAAACAGCCAAATTCTTTTAGAACAACAAAATTTAAAGAACTACAGTATTAAATTTTAATAAATCCAAATGAAAAGACGCACATTTATCCAACGAATATTTTGGGGATTAACAGGAATGGGATTTTTGAGTGGATTGTATGCTTGGCAGATAGAACCATTTTGGTTAGAATTTGTAAAGGTAAAAATGCACATCAAAAATCTGCCTAATGATTTAGTTGGAAAAACTATGATGCAAATAAGCGATATTCACATTGGAACACAATTTGACTATCATTTTATTATCAATTCATTCAAAAAAGCCAAAGAATTTAACCCTGATTTTGTAGTTTATACAGGTGATTATGTGAGTGTAAGAAATAGTGAAATTCAATATGAAGCACTTACAGAGGTTTTGGAAAATAGTGTCAAAGGAAAAATTGCAACCATAGGAATTTTGGGCAATCACGATTATGGCACAAATTGGCAACAAACAGAAGTAGCGGATAAAATAACAAATATGTTCAAAGAACATAAAATAAACCTCCTTAGAAATGAACACACAACATTTAATGGGCTTAATTTCATTGGATTTGATGATTTTTGGGGTTTAAATTTTAATCCTGAATTGGCAATGAAAAATTTTGATGACACAAAAGCAAATATTGTGTTGTGTCATAATCCTGATGTATGTGATTTAGATGTTTGGAAAAATTATAAAGGTTGGGTTTTATCAGGACATACACACGGAGGACAATGCAAACCACCTTTTTTGCCACCACCTTTTTTGCCTGTCAAAAATAAAAAATACACCGCAGGGCAATTTAATTTGGATAATGGACTAACATTATATATCAACAGAGCATTGGGACATTCGTGGCAAGTGAGATTTAATGTTAGACCAGAAATTACGATATTTGAACTTGTGAAAGAATGATGAATTATGAATCATAAATGATGAATGAAACAGCCAATAGCGTTTACAATTTTGATTTATTGTTTCATCTGACATCTATCATTACATTTGGCTGTCTTATTCTTAATTCTGGGAACTGCGGAAAAGTACTAAGGAATGATAATTAAATAACTTACTCTTTTACTTCCCCACGTTTAACGTGGGGTTACTATTGTTAAACCCTTTCAGGGCTTTATAAGATGAATTTATTTTATTTCTTTTCCTAAAAAGTATTTTTTAATGATTTTAAGCAATCTTTTTTTTATAAAAAATGTCTAAAAAATAAATTTTGCAACAAAAAAAAAGGTCTGTACCGTAGCTTGCGGAGGTCTGACCTTTTTTTATCTACTAAAATTTGTCGTTAAAAATCTCAAAAAATATCATTAGACCTTCGTAAACTACAGTACAGACGATATTTTTTGAGATTTACGCACTTCCCAGTAATTCCTAATTCCTAATTCTTAATTAATTTTTGGCGGTAACAATTTATACAAAACAGGCGTAACAATCCTACTCAACAACGTTGAACTTATCAATCCGCCAATCAAAACCCACGCCAAAGGTGCATAAAGTGGTGCATCTTCTATCACAAGTGGCGTAAGACCGCCAATCGCTGTGAGCGAAGTAAGCAAAATAGGCAAAAACCTCGTTTCTGCACCTTCACGTATTGCCTCCTCCACAGATTTTCCTTGTTCTCGCAGTTGGTTGGTGTAATCCACCAAAAGAATTGAATTTTTGATTTCAATGCCCATAAGTGCGACCATTCCCACGATTGCCACAAAAGAAAGTGATTTTCCTACCAAAAATAACGCAAATAACGCCCCAACAATGCCCAAAGGTACTACCGAAAGCACAATGATTGTGCTTTTGAAGGTGCGAAATTCTAAAATTAAAATGCCTAATAAGCCAAAAACTGTGAGTAAAATAATGGTTTCTAAGCCTCCAAAACTTTCTGATGCGCTTTCTACCTCGCCCGCCATCATAAAACCTGTATTTTTAGGAAATTTAAAATTATCTAATGTTTTTTTGATTTCTGCATTGATATTAGACGTTAAAAAACCTGTTTTTCCAAATGCAGTTACCACCACAAAGCGGTCTTTGTTGTAATGATTTATCGTAGAAGGCGAAGTTTGGAGTTGAATATCTGCTAATTGGCTCAAAGGAATTAACGCACCATTTTGTGCGGTGATGTATGTTTTGCCAAAAATGCTCAAAACTTCCTCTGGATTTTTTTCAAGGCTTACATTTAACGCATATTCATCACCTTCTTCATTCCTAAATTTTCCAACTTGTAAGCCTGCAATGCTTAATCGCATTGTGCGTGCAACTTCTGCAAGTGCAACACCCAAACGACCAGCTTTTTCTTTGTTAATTTTTACAGAAATGTCATTTTTTAAGGTGCGAATTGGATTTTTAATGTTGCGTGTGCCTTGATTTTTGGTTAAAATATCTTCAATTCTAAATGATAATGCACGCAAAGTGTCCAAATTTTCAGAAAAAACCCTTATCGCAATAGGTGCGTCTATGGGTGGTCCTTGTTCAAATTGATAAACTTCTAATTTTGTGCCTGCAACTTGCCCAATTTCATTACGAATTTCATCTAAAAAATGCTCAAATTCTTTGGTTTCCATTTCTTTTGTTTGACAAAATAATTGCGAAATGTTAGACGCATTTTCAGGCGGAGCAACATTATAATAAACTCGTGGATTGCCCTTTCCTACATTGGTAGAAACCGAAATTATTTCTTTATTTTTCAAAATTTTCTTTTCTACTTCTCTTGCAATACGGTTACTTTCTTCCAAATTAGTACCCAAAGGTGCAGTAATATTGACCAAAAACATTGGTTTTTCGGATTTTGGAAAAACCGTAAGCCCAATGACAGGAATTAACATCAAACTTCCCACAAATAACAGAAATGCACCCAACAATGACACAACAGGATAACGGAATGAAAACTCCAAGATATGGCGGTATGGCTGATTAACGTATTTTTTGAAGGCACGCATAAAAAAATTACCTTCTTCTGAATGATGATTGCGTAATAAAAGGCTTGACAAAAATGGAATTATCATCATTGCAACCGCCAAAGACGCTAATACTGTACAAAGTACCGCCATTGGCAAGCTCCTTATAAAATCTCCTGCACCTTCAGGCAAAAATGTAAGCGGTAAAAATGCCAACACTAACACCGCAGTACAACCCATCACCGCAACTGCAATCTGATTAGTGGCTTCAATAGATGCTTCTACACGTGTGTAACCCATTCTCAAAAAACGTTCTATATTTTCTACCACAATAATAGAATCATCAACCAAAAGCCCCAATGCAACCACCATTCCCACAATAGAGAGCTGATTTATCGTATAACCCATCATATCCAACAAAAACAAACCCATCGCCAAAGATAAAGGAATTGAAATCATTACCACCACAGATGCACGCCAACCCAAAGGCAGAAGCGTAAGCAATACCAACGCAATCGCAATTCCAAAATCACGCAAGAAAGCAGAAAGACGTTTTTCTACATTTTTAGCTTGGTCAAAACTATATGCAAGTGCAATGCTATTATTATCAAGATTTTTTTCAAAATTCTTTAAAACAACCTCCATTTTTTCTCTTGTTTGGAGAATATTTTTGCGGTCTTTTAAAGATGCAGTAACCCAAATAGCACGTTTTCCGTTAAATCTTGCGAGATGTGTTTCATTTTCATAACCCATATTTACCTCTGCAATATCCTGTAAATGCACAACACCGTTGGCAGAACTGCCAATAACTGTTTTTTTAATATCTTCTAAATTTTCAAAATCTGCGGTAGTTTTTATGTTAAAAGTTTTTTCGCCTAATGACAAATCACCAGCAGGAATATTGACATTATTTCCCTGCAACATTCCCAAAACTTTGTTTAATCCTAAGCGATTTTGTGCCATTTTTTGGAGATTAAGGCTAATTTTTACCTCTTGTTTAGGAAAAGCGTGTATTTTTACTTCTTTTAATGCCTTAATTTTTTCTAAATCTTTTTTCAAAATGTCCGCTTTATCTTCTAATTGGCGATAAGGCACGGTTTCAGAAACCAAACCCATTTGTAAAATATTCACGTCAGAAGACTGCACCGAATTTACATCAAGGCTTAATAAATCAGGTGGTAATTTGCTACGCAAAGCATTTACTTCACGATTAACAATGTTTTTTTTGTCGTTGATGCTCACACCATATTGAAATTCAAGCCTCAAAATCATTACACCATCATTTACATTGGTAATAATTCTTTTGACATCATCAAGTTCATACAGTTTGTCCTCCATTGGTTTTACGACAAGTTCCTCCATATCTTGGGGACTTGTACCTGGATAAATGGCAACAATAAAAAAAAGTGGTGCATTAAAAGGTGGGTCTTCACCTCTTGGCATATTTCTAAGCGAATTTATCCCCAAAAGCATCGCAAGCACAAATAAAAGCAATGTAAATTGGTAGTTTTTTATAAAAAATTTTGTGAAATTCATAAAGAAGTTTAAAGTTTAAGGTTCAAAGTTTAAAATTTAATAACGATTAAAAAATGTAGGAGCAACCTTTTTAATATTTTAACAAATAGTTAAAAAAGAAAAAAGTATTATTAAAAGTAAAATTGATAATATTAGCGTTAGAAATGGTAATGTTAGCGTTGAAAATGGTAATGTTAGCGTTGAAAATGGTAATGTTAGCGTTGAAAACGGTAATGTTAGCGTTGAAAATGGTAATGTTAGCGTTAGAAATGGTAATGTTAGCGTTAGAAATGGTAATGTTAGTGTTAATATTGATGATGTTAGTGTTAAAAATAATATTATTGAAGTAAAAAAATATACTTAAAGAAAAAACAGCCAAATTGCTACGCAATGACAATGTTATTGGCTGTTTAATTCCTAATTCTTAATTTGAATTGTGTGTCTTTCAGCCCTTAGGGAGTCGCCAAAAAATTCCAAAAGGCAATTTTTTGACAACGCCCTAAGGGATAAAATGCTCTTTCTTTTCTTTTTCTTTGTTAAAAATGAGAAAAGTTATTGTATTAGCTGTTTCATTCCTAATTCTTAATTCCTAATTCCTAATTCACAATTACTTTCTCCCCATCACTCAAATATGCACCACCTGTACTAACAACTTTTTCCACATCTTCAAGACCTTTATCAATGACAGCCTTATCCTCTAAAAGATAAGAAATGCGTACTTTTTTGCGGTGAGCAACATTATCTTTGTCAATACTAAAAATAATTCCATCTTTTCCATTGCTTTCTACCAAAGCACCAAGCGGAATAATTTGTTTGGGAGAACCTTGTGTGGGCGAAAACTGCACTTCTGCCATCATACCAGAAGCCATTTTTTTGCCTTGAGTTTGCAAAGAAATTTCAGTTTCAAAAGTTCCTGTTGCTTGGTCAGCAGTTTCAGCAATTTTTTTGATAATTCCCTCAAAAACCTCATCAGAATACGCCTCCAATTTGATTTGTGTTCTTTCGCCTACGTTAATTCTTGCCCAATCTTTATCGGTAAGACCTACTTTTATGAGCCATTCGCCAGAATTATGTGCAGAAACAAAGAAAACAGGTGTACCAGGTGCAACAACTTCGCCCTCATTTAGAAATTTTTTAATGATTTTTCCTGAAATAGATGCTCTGATTTCAGAATATTGTTGATTAAACCCTGCGATTTTAACGCTTTCGGTGGCTATTTTGTGGGCTGTTGTTGCATTTTGTAGTTGTTCTTTGGTTGCTACGCTATCTGCATAGAGGTTTTTAGCTCTTTGTAAATCTCTTTCTGCTTTTTGTAAGCCTTCTTGTGCTTGTGAGGCTTGTGCATTGATTTCTGTAAGATGAAGCGTTGCCAAAAGTTGCCCTTGTGCAACATATTGCCCTTCCGAAACGTAGATTTTTTGGATAACGCCCCCTGTTTTGAAGGCTAAACGTGCCTCACTCGCAGAATTAACCGTACCTGACGCAATAATTGGGCGTGTAATACGTGAAGTTTCCACTTTAGTAGTTTTTACAAGGGTAAGTTCTTGTGTTTTTTTGTTTTTTGCGTAATTTTCTGCTTTATTTTCTCCACAATTTGTGAGAAAAGATAAAGAAAGCACAGAAAAAGCGGATAAAAATAATGTTTTCATAAAAGAAGCCCCCTAACCCCCCAAAGGGGGAATTTTATAGAGGTGATTTTTTAAAGATAAAATTGATAAATAATAGAAAAACTATATTACTCCCCCTTTGGGGGTTGGGGGGCTTTTTATAATTTATAATTACCCAAAGCGTATTCCAACTCACTTTCACGAATTTGTACTTTTCCAAGATTGATGAGGTGTTGAATTTGGGCAAAAATCATATCATTTTGGGCATCTAAAAGGTCAATATAGGGCAAAGTTCCTTGTTTGTAACGCTTTAAAATGTCTTGGTAAGTGCGTTTGGTTAATGTAACATCTGCAAGAGTACTTTTGATGATAGATTTTGAGGCATTTAGATTGTTTTTAGCAAGATTTATTTGCAATTCTAATTGATTTTTTACGTGTTTGGTTTGGCTTTGTAGAGCTTTAATATCTTCTTGTACTTGCTTGATTTTCAATGTATTACGAAAACCTGAGAAGATTGGAATGTCCAAAGAAATGCCCAAAAGATAGTAACGTGATTGCTTATCAAATGCCCAATTAAAACCTTGCGAACCTAAATCCAAACTTGCCCCTAATTTTGGCATAAAATACGATTTTTGAAGTCTAAGATTAAGGTTTTGGAGGTTTTCAGCAGATTGTAATTTTTGGATTTCTTCTCTTGTACTAATTTGGCTTTCGTTGTCTTGGGTATTTTGTACTTTTTCAAGATAAAACAAAGTTGTATCTCTCAAAACAGGTGAATTTTCAGGTTGTTGCAACAGAAAATTAAAATAAGTAAGTGCATTTTTTTCGTTTGCTTGTGCTTCCAAGAGTTGAGCCTCCAATTTATTCATTTGTGTTTGGGTGCGCGTGCGTACAAGAGGCGTTGCGAGGTCGTTTTTTATCAGACTTTCATTGACACGTTGGGCTTCTTCCACCAATTTTTTTGCTTCTTGGTAAATGCGAATTGCTTCGCCTGCTTGCACATAATTGAAATAAGCAATTTTAATATCTTTTACCAAAGTGCGTTTAAGTTGGTTAATTTCTATGCTTTGAAATTCAATTTGCTCTTTTTTGATTTTTTGGTTAAATTTAATTTCTTGGTTAAAAATCGGTTGTGTAATATTAAATTTCGCATCATAAAAATCATTTGGAAAAAACTGAATATTTTGGTTTTCTAAGGTTGGAAAATTCCTTGTATTCGTAAGCGAATTTAAAGCACTGTAAGCAGGATTGAACAAATCGCCCAACGGAAATGCGATTGTACGCCCACCTTGTGCAAGCGTGTAAGTTGTGTTAAATTTGGCGGTTGGCAACCACAGATTACGTGCTTCTTGATACATCAATTTATTTTTTTGTACCAAATGTTGTTGTTGTTGAATTTGTGGGTGTTTTTCAAATGCTTCTTTGATGTATTTATCTAATATTTCTTGTCCAAATAGTTTATTATTTGAAAAAAATATTAAAAACATTAAGAAAAAATTAGAAAATACAAGTGAATTATTTTTGCTCATAGTTAAAAAATTGAACATTGTTCAAATTAGATTATAAAAAGCCCCCTAACCCCCAAAGGGGGAATTTGAGTGGTAAATTGAAAGTTTTTACAAAAATTTAGTTTTTTTTATTTTTTAGCAATAAAAATCTGACGAAACGTAGGATTTTAATGATGAAAAGCCCCCTAACCCCCAAAGGGGGAATTTTAACATCTATAAATTTAATATTTTGATTGTTTTAAATTTGTATTTTAGTCCCCCCTTCGGGGGTTAGGGGGCTTTTTATCGCTTCCATCATCTCGTCCAATGCTTGAAAAATAGTAGGTTCTACACGTTCAGGGTCAATCATTTTATAACGATTGCGAATGTGTAAGGACACCAAACCGTGTACAAAACCCCAGATAAGCATTGTAGTTGCTTGTGTGTCGTGCATTTTGATGCGTTTTTTTTCAATACATTCATTCACAAGGTCGTACAAAAAATCAAAACTTGAATGACCACAATCCCACAAATCATCTTTGAGGGCATTCATAGGAGCGTGCATAATGAACATTAGGTCATAAAGTTGCGGATTATCTAAGGCAAATTTTATATAAATATATCCCAAACGATACAATTTTTCTACGCAATCCTCTATGTCATTGAGTTGTATAAATTCCGCAAAAAGTTTGTCAAAAGCCTGCCTGTGAATTGTGAGAAAAATATCGTCTTTGTCTTTGAAATATTGGTAAATTGTGCCTGAACTATATTCTATTTTCTCTGCGATATTACGAATAGATGTTTTATCATAACCTTCTTCCAAAAACATTTTGGAGGCAACTTCCAAGATATTTTTTTGCATTTCTTGTCTATCTCGCTCTTTGCGTTCTTTTATACTCATAATTTTTGTAGATTTTTAATTATTTTTATATGAAATCTTTATCTTAATACTGTATCTTTTTATTACAATGCAAAAATATTGAACACTGTTTAATTATCCAAATTTTTTTAGGAAAAAAAATGATTTTTTTTATTTGTGAGAACTTTGGAACACAGACTTTACAGATTAACACAGATTTTCACGGATTTTTTTCAATATTTTTTATGAATTTTTTAAAAGACTCTGATGATAAAAATGGCTGTTCCATTCACCATTCACCATTTATCATTCACCATTCATAATTACCTTCTATTTCCCCACGAAAAACCAAATCTAAATGTAAGGTCATTTTGTCTGCGATTATCAAATACCACACTTTCATAAGAATTGTCAAGGCTTAATCTACAAGAAAAACCTTTGTAAAGTGGCATTTCAACCAAAAAATTGATATTCCACCTAAAATTATCTGCATCT
>JAAFIN010000052.1 GCA_013297825.1 Cytophagales bacterium | reverse complement strand
GCACTTGTTGCGGTGGGAATTTTGGGTCTTATGGGCATTTTAGCCAAATCGTGTGGCGAAAAACTACCCAAGTAGGTTGTGCAATCGTACAATGTGGTAATGGCGGATATGTTGCTGTTTGTAATTACAATCCACCAGGCAATATGCAAGGGGGAAAACCTTATTAAGGAATAAAAATTAAATAACTTCACTCTTTGTTTCTAAACATTTTTCAAAAAATGGTCTGCACCGTAGTTTATGGAGGTCTGACCACTTTTTTGAAAAATTACCAAAATCGTATTTTATTTATTTCTTGTTCCTAAATTAAAATATAAAAAAATTTTATAACAATAAAAAATTAATTTTTAAAATATGGCTACTCAAAAAAAAACATCTATTATTTTACTTGTATTAGGCGCTACAGTAAGCCTTGTTGTTAGTGCTGTGGTATCTAAATGCGTGTCTGAATCTTTTAATACGGTATCATTCTCTAAATCAACACCCAAAAAAGAAGTTGATTTTAATGATGTTTTAAAACAAACTGCAAACGAAATAAATGCACTTTGTCCTATGAATGTTGATGAAATGACAAGGCTTGACAATGCAGTAGCATTATCAAATAGAACATTACAATATAATTACACGCTTTTTAATACACTAAAAAAAGATGTAAATATGCCTGAATTTCAAAAAAGTATGAAAGCTCTATTAATTGAAAGCATAAAAGAAAAACCTGAAATGAAATCTTTTAGAGATAACAAAGTAACATTGGCTTACAATTACAAGGATAAAAACGGAGAATTTTTATTAAAAATAAATGTAACTCCAGAAATGTATGAATAATATTTCATTGGTATTTTTTGATAATTTTATCAAAAAATATTCACAATAGTCCTATCAAATTAACAAAAATTCACAAATTTTTAATCAAAAATAATAACAATGGAACAACAAACACAAACTACACTATTACCCAATGACACACTTCAATCTGATAAATACCGCATAGACAAAACGCTTGGAGCAGGCGGTTTTGGGATTACATATTTGGCTACGCATACCATTTTAGACAAAAAAGTAGCCATTAAAGAGCTTTTTTTAGCTACAAGAGACCTTTACTGCACACGTCAAAATACCGTTAGCAAAGAAGTTACGCCCCATTTTGACAAAAACACCTTCCAACAATTCAGAAAAAGATTTTTGGACGAAGCTCGCACCTTACATAAATTTGACCAAACAAAAGGCATTGTAAAAGTGATTGATACTTTTGACGAAAATAATACTTCGTATTTTGTGATGGATTTTGTAGATGGACAACCGCTTACTTCTATAGTGGAAAATGATAGAAATGCCATTTTTCACATTGGAAAAATCACAAAATATACTACACAATTATTGCAAACGCTTCAAAATGTGCATCAAGCAGGTATTTTGCATCGTGATGTAAAACCTGACAATATTCTTATTGACAAAAATGATAATCTTGTACTCATTGATTTTGGTATTGCACGCAGTTATGACGAAGGCAAGGTTTCGGAACAAACAGGTATGGCAACCATAGGTTATGCGCCACCTGAGCAACTTATTACCAAAGCAGAAAGAGGTGCTTTTACGGATTTGTATAGTGTGGGCGGTGTTTTATATTTTATGTGTTGCAAAATGCGACCTCAAAGTATGGATGAACAAGTGCAAGAAGGATTTATTTCTGCCAAAAAACGCAATCCTAATACCCCTGATTGGCTTGACCAAATCATCACAAAAGCCCTACAACCTAAGACAAAAGAACGTTATCAAACCGCACAACAATTTTTGGAAGCATTGGGAAACCAACCTCAAACACAACAAGAAATTCCTTTTATTCCAAATAATAATTCTGCCAATAATACAACCATTGACACAAATAATCTTTTTTCAAATAATAATAATTCAAACCAAAATACTGCTTTTCAACCAAACCAAAACCAACAAAATCAAAATACAACTTTTCCAATAAATCAAAACCAGCAAAATCAAAATACTACAATAAATTTTGGAAATAATACCAATGTTCCTAATAACTCAAATAACCAAAATACTTTTGTAGCTCAGGAAAAAAATCCTACCAAAAAAATAAATTATGGTTTAATTGGAATTGTAGGCATTTTGTTGTTATTGGTGATTGGTGGAGGAATATTTTTTATGTTGCCTTCTTCCAAAAAAGAAGATAATGATTGGGCAAAAGAAGAATTCAAAGGCAAAGTAACCGCTTATTTTGAAGATGAAAATCACGTTAAAACGAATTATGTACGTGTAAGCGAAAAAGGTACAACTGCATTTCAAATCTATAAAAAAGGCGAAAAAAAGCCACTTTTTAAGGAAACATTTTCAACACACGAAAAAAAAGATGGGAAATATATTCTTATTTCAAATGATATGAATGACCCAAAAAAACCTAAAAAATCTGAGTATGAATTTGATTTGGTTAAAGGAGATTTAACGCCAATACCTATGAGTATAGACACAAGTTCAGGCAATACAGGAAACTCAGGCAATACAGGTTCAGGCAATACAGGAAACTCAGGCAATACAGGTTCAGGTAATACAGGAAACTCAGGTAATACAGGTTCAGGTAATACAGGAAACTCAGGTAATACAGGTTCAGGTAATACAGGAAACTCAGGCAATACAGGTTCAGGTAATACAGGAAACTCAGGCAATGGAAACAACCCACAAAAAATCCAACAAATCAAAGACAATATTCAGCAATTTGTAGAATTGAATTGTGATTTTGAAGATGATATTTTGGGTATGGGTGGTTTTACAGATATTTTTGCTTTTGTACAAAAAAATGAAACAGGTTACACAATTGACCAAATAAATGTAGAAGTACAAATAATCAGAAACAATGGACAATTGTATAAGAAAGAATTTGCAACTTTTTATAATGTCCAACAAAATTCTAAACCTCGTATCAAAATCCCTGACCAAGAAGCAGGCAAAAAAATAAGAATTTATATGACTTATTTAAAATGTAGTGCCATCAATTTTGAAACAAGGCAATTTCATTACCCTGATAAAGTATATTAAAAATCAACGTAATTAAAAAAACTACCCTAAAAGGTATTTACTAAGTGAATACCTTTTAGGGTAATTTTATTTATTGAAAAAATCAAATAAATGTAAGAAATATTTTTTTGTATTATAATTTTACGAAATAAATAAAATTAGCTTATACTACAAATCATATAATTACATGGAATTTGAAGAAAAACAAAAAATTTATGCTCAATTTACTTTTCGCCAAAAGGAAATTATGAAGCAACTACTAAAAGGTACCACACAAAAGGACATCATCGTGGAAATCAATGGAAAAATTTTTAGCCTCCAAACCATTAAAAAAGACATCAAAATCATTTATAAAATATTTGGTATCACAGGCGGACAAATTCAACTGATGTCGGAATGTTATGATTGGTATCCTATCATTTACCACACCGAAAATCTCCCTTGCAAACATTGTTTTCGCTCCCCTGAATATACGCATCTTATTGCAAATGATGAAAAATAATAAATAATTACTTTTTACTAATACCTCAAAAGGTAAATTTAGTTATTAAATAAATAAATAATTTCGTGAAAAATTATTAATCAAAAATACTTTCTTATGAAGAATTCCATTTTATCAACTTTATTACTTGTTTCATTATTTTTTTTTACTTCAAGTAATAACCCTAAAAATAACCCACGTGCAAAAAAGCTTAGTCAGATGTCTTTAAATGAAGTTATAAATTTTATTTATACTGATTCCAATAAATATTGGCAATCCATAATGTATAACAATGGATTACGTTATGCGCCACCACATAATTTTAAATATTATAATGATAGAAAAGGTACTCATTGGAAGACCACATGTGGCTCAACAAGAAACCAAATAGGCAATGCCTTTTATTGTCCATCAAATCATAGTATTTATTATGATTATACATTGCTTCAAAATGTATATAATAGCGCAAATAACTCAGGAGATGCTGCTGTTGCGGTAATTCTTGCTCACGAATTCTCTCATCTCGCACAACGTCTTTATGGAATAGCACACCATAAAACCAAACCACATGAACTACAAGCTGATTGTTGGGCTGGTGCATATTTTAAAAGTTTGGAAGATAGGGGTATCCTTGAGCAAGGAGATGCTATCACAGCAGCAAATCAACTTTTTGGTTTAGGAGATTGGAATATATACAATGAACAACATCATGGAATACCTGCTGAACGATACACAGCATTCGCAAATGGCTTTAATTATGGCTTTGCCTCTTGTGGATATTAAAGAGAATTTTATAATCATATTGTTGTAAAAATTCTAAAACTTCTAAAACTTTTAGAAAGTTTAATACAATAAACAAATCAACTTTTAAACCTAAAAAAATTCTAATGAAAACAAACAAAAAACTTCTCTCTCTTTTTGCACTTCTTGTGTGTTTTTCTTTTTCTGTGGTAATGCTAAGTTGTAAAAAAAATAACGACCCTGAAAAAGTTACTTATAACCTCAAAACATCTAAATTTTATGATGCTCAAAATAAGCTTATTTACACCACATATTATACTTATGACAGCCAAGATAGACTTTTGAGTATTAAAAGTGTAGCACTTAACAATTCCCTTGCTGAAGCAGAACAAAAAGTAACCTACAATGATAAAGGCGTTATATCAGAATATTTTTCAAAAAGTTTTCTTGGCACAAATATATGGAAAGCCACAAACACAAATGCAAATGGTTATCCACTTACTGCTACCATTACATATGATGGTTCTGTTATAAATACTTGGACTTACACCTATGAAAATAACTCTCTTAAACCTACAAAACGAAGTAGTGGTTATGGTTCTGGATTTCAATATGATGAAAATAATGTTTTAAAAACTATATATGATTATCAAACATTAGTTAATGGAAATCCTCTTGCACGCAATTTAATTTTTGATGCTAATAAAAATCTCAAAGGTGATAGATTTATTGCTTCTTTTGAATATAATGATGTTAAAATGCCAAATTGGTTTTTATTTCACGGACAATCACATTTAGTAGACCCTCAAATACGAGCTTGGGAGGCTGATTGGTTGTCTCCTGCTTATGGTGAAAAAATGCCTCTGTTATTTTCTGATAGTCAATTAGTGAAAAATCTGCCTATTGGAGTGAATTGTCCACAAAGTTGGGGAGAACAAGGTAAAGAATTCACTATGACTTATGAATATGATGATAAAAAAAGACCTACCAAAATCAAACGTTCAAAATATCATGAATATTATTTTTGTGGTACTGTTGCACAATTAGATAATGTTCAAGTTTTGGAATATGCAGACTAATGAAAAAATCATATTATTTTGTTTATTTTTTTGGGTAAATCATTTTTTTGTATTTGCCCAAAAGAATGATTTTTCTGCTATCAATTCACCGAATCCACAACATCAAAAAAAATATCTGCAATGGGCTGACAGTATGAATATACATTATTTTTCAAAAAATAATGATATTCTTCCCAAAATAAAACTCGCAGAACAACATCTGGAATATGGTACAGGTTATTTTTTCCTAAAAACCATTACTAAAAATATTCCTGCGAATTGTCCAAAAAATGATACTATTTGCACACAAGCCAAAGATTATTTGGATTTTTTGAAAATAAATCACTACCAAGTCCAAAATCCTTATTCAAAATTTTTTAGTCATTTGATAAAAGGTAATTTTGGGTATATTTCTTTGAGAATTTCCCAAAAAATACAGCTTTTTATGGCGTATTATAGTGATTTTTTGATGTTGGAAGAGTGGGCAATTTATGTTTTATTTTTGTTGCCTTTGGTTTTTGTTTTGATTTCTTGGAAAACCCCACCCAAACCCTCCCCAGAAGGGAGGGCTTATAGAAAGGCATTTGTTTTGCTCTCCCTTTGGGGGCTGGGTTGCTTGGTTTTAGTTATATTTTATGTGATTTTTCCTAAAAATACTCCAAAATTAATTTTTTCTCAAAAAAATAGTCAAGACCTTTACAACCAAAAAAATCATAAAATTGGTAATGTTATTTCCTTCAAATCTTCCCAAATAAAAACCTATATTTTGCAAGATGATGACATAAATACAGCTTATCATAAATTTGAGGATTTGACAGCAAAAAATCAAAAAAATAGTATTTCATTGCTTACTTCTGCCTCATTTCTTGATGAAACAGGCAAACAAGAAGGTTTTTGTGTGCAAAATGGAAAAATTCAAAATCCTACTATTTTACCAAAATATAGCGTAATATTATACACAAAAAATAATCTTTTGCACTACAAACACACACAAGAATTAAACACAATTCCAAAATATGCAGATTTTTTGGAACTGTGCCAAACGCAAAAAATATCAGCTTTTCAATCGCAATTATTGGGCATTGATAATGTGCTTACAATTTCCCAAAATGATAAAGCATTAGAACGAGAACGTAGGATTTTGTGTATTGTCAAAAGCAAAAAAGATAATGAAATATATTATTTTGTATTTAATATTGGTTATGCGGTAAGGCTTTATGATTTTGCAGAGGGCATTTTTAATTTTTTGCAAAAAGAAAATTTTTATATGAATGCAATGGTAAATCTTGATACAGGTTCAAACAATATCTTTTCATTTTCTACACCAAATACTCTTTTGGATATTAAAACAAGCATTTTTACCATAGAAAGGGCTAAGAATTTAATTGTATTTTCAAGGTAATTTTTTTAAATTTTATTCCCTTAAAAACCAAAAAATGCTTTTATTTCTATAATAAAAATATTTTTTGTATTTTTAAAAAATCTATTTCACCTTAATAATCTTCGTATCCAAAATAATCTTTTCAGCCCATTCTTTTGAAACCTTACCTTTGAGGTATTTTTCTATCATAAGCGTAGCAATAGGCGCTGCGATAGTTCCCCCAAAACCTGCATTTTCAACATACACCGCAATACAAATTTTTGGGTTTTCTCTTGGGGAAAAAGCAATAAAAACAGAGTGGTCTTCCCCTCTTGGATTTTGGGCGGTACCTGTTTTTCCGCATATTTCCAAACCATCAATAATCGCAGTAGGGGCAACCGTTCCCATACGATAAGCGTCATTCATACCACCAATTATGGTTTCAAAATGTTGTTTATCAATGCCTACACTATGTTTTTTGTTATATTCAGCCCTGATGAGTTTTTTATCCCCAATACTTTTTACCAAATGAGGCGTATAATAAAAACCTCTATTAGCAATCGTTGCGGTTACATTGGCAAGTTGCAAAGGCAATACACCTATTTCCCCTTGTCCAATACCCAAAGAATAAATATTAGAAAATTTCCATTGACCTTCGCCAAATCTTTTATTATAAAATGCAAAACTTGGCACATTTCCATTTAATTCGTGTACCAAATCAATATTTGTTTTTCTACCCAAATTAAACCTTGAAAGGTAATCTTGCCAAATCGCAAAACCTTTTTTGCCATCACCGTCAGCACTTAATGTATAAACGCTGTCTTTCAATACCATTTTATTTTGGTAAATAATTCTGCGATAAACCTTAAAATAATACGGATTACAAGAATGTTGCAAAGAATTATGAACATTACCAACAGGGTGCCAATGGCATTTTACAAGCGATTTATCACAAGGAAACACCGTTTCAGGCGTAATAAAACCTTCCTGCAACCCAATCAAAGCGTGAACAGTTTTGAGCGTAGAACCAGGCGGATAAAGTGCTTTTATGGCACGATTAAATAGCGGTTTGTTTTCATTATTAGCCAAAGGTGAATAATTTTTTGAAAATTCACGTGCAGCGAGGAGATTTGGGTCGTAAGTAGGTGCAGAAATCATAGCCAATATTTCGCCTGTGGAAGGTTCTATAGCTACAACTGCCCCAGCTTTATCCTGCATTAGTTTTTCGCCATATTGTTGCAAATCCAAATCAATGGTTGTGATAAGATTTTGCCCTGCGGTGGAGGTTGTATCAAGCAATCCATCTTTATATTTTCCTTTTTCTTTACCTTTGGCATCTACCCAAAGGTGCGTAACGCCTCTGATTCCCCTAAGTTCTTTCTCATAAGAGGCTTCAATACCACTAATTCCCACATAATCACCTTGACGATAATATGCAGTTTTGTCCTCTTTGAGCATTTCAGGGCTTATCTCGCCTATGTAACCAAGTACGTGTGCAAGACTTTGGTGTGGATAACCTCTAAGTGTGCGAGATACCGCAAAAAATCCAGGATAATCCGAAATTTTATCTTGAATATGGGCATATTCTTCCTTAGAAAGTTGCTTTATAAAAGGCGAAGGTTGCGTTTTGGATTGTTTGATGGCACGTTCTAAGTTTTGTTTGTATTCTTGTGGCGTAATACCCAAAAAATCACAAAATTCAGGAATATTTTTAACATTAACCTTATTAGGAATTACCATAAGGTCATATACAGGAGCATTGGTAATCAACAGTTTCCCATTGCGGTCATAAATAATGCCTCTGTGTGGATATACCACAATTTTTTTTACTGAAATATCCTCCGCAGCGTTTTGGTATTCTGCACTGAGAACTTGAATAAAAAACAATTTTACCAAAAAAATAAGGGCAATACTCGTAAAAAATCCTAAAATCACCCAGCGTCTATTTTCGTGCATCACTCAAAAAAGGAGAAAAGAAAAGGTATTGAATAATAAAAATCATTAAAGTTGTGAAAATGGTGCTTGAAAAGGTTTTGAGCAAAATATCAAGTACAAGACTTGCATTAAATTGTTGTAATGAAAACAAACACAAATGATGCAAAAATACCAAAGTTGCAGTATATTGAAAAAACTTTGGAACGCCATTTTCTTTGATGGAAATATCGTAAATTTCTGTTTTATCAGATAAAAATAATATCAAATAAGGTCGTAAATATGCCACCAACACACACGACATACTGTGCATACCTAATGTATCATAAAAATTATCCACAAAAAAACCTGTTACAAAACCCAATCCTAACAAAAGTCTGCGGTCAGTATATACAGGCAAAGAAAGAATAAAATTGATATACAAAAAACAAAAAGCAACATTAAACAAATCAAAATTTTTGAAAAATATTACTTGCCCCAATAAATATGCAAAGAACGCCAAAACTTGGCGAATAAAAACAAGATTGTTCATTAAAAGGTAGTCAGGTGTCAGGAATCAGGAGTCAGTAAAAGACACAATGATAAATTTTCTTATTTATTTTTAAATATTTTTGAAAATATAAATGGTGTAAATTTTTAAAGTCAAGTTTAAAAACTAAATAAACTTACATTATTTGATGTTTCCATTTTGTTTTTTTCTTGGATAAATCCCAAACGATATTCTTCTGATATTTGTCCATTATTTTGAAGTCGGTCTTGTATCATTTCATAATATTCAGGGTGTAATTCACAACTTATAAAATTTCGTTTTAGATTTTTAGAAAGCATAATTTCAGAACCACTGCCCCCAAAAAGGATAAAAATATCATCATTTTCTTGTGTACAAGATTTTATTAGCATTTCTACCAAATTTAGTGGAATTTGACAAGAATGAAAAGTTTTGTCTTTGCTTACGTTTTTTACCAAATCAAAATAAAACCAAGAGTAAGGCATACGCCCCAAATGTCCATCTGCAATGCGTTGTTTAATACGTTTGTCTGTTGGATTTTGATAAGGAACTGCAACATTATCTTTATAAAAATGATTTTCTTTTGATTTTATAGCATGTAAAATAGAACGGTGTGCAGTTGTAAATCTTTTGGGCGTATGTCCTACATTTGTATTATAAACCCACACATAATCCTGAACATCAAAAGAATTTTCATCAAGATATTTTACACGCAAATAGGCATTTTGTTTGGGATAATTCATCATAAATAGACTTCCTGTTGGTTTCAAAACTCGCATACTTTCTTTTGTAAGTTCTATATACCAGTTTATATAATCGTTCCATTTTTGCGTATAATTTTTACCTGCGTAGTTAATGCCCACATTATAGTCAGGGTCGCCATACACCATATCCAAACATTCATCAGGAAGTTGTTTCAAAGTTTCTAAAATATCTTGGTTAAAAACTTTGTTTCTGAAATTTTCAAGCATTTATTTTTTAAGAAATTAATTGATAACAAACAGATTTTACAAATTTTATACTTGTAATGTCCAAAGGATTTTCAAAGGTATAAGCCCACATTTTTAAGTTTGTAATGCCTTTTTCAATAGTTTTAACCACATAAACCCCAAAAATCTCTTTAATTTTACCTTGTATTTCTGAAAGTTGGTTTGCTTTGTGATAATACAAAAATGGGTGATAAATTTGGTAAATTGCAAAATTAGTAGGTTTTCCATTTTTACCCTCAAAAACACCAATAGTTCCCTGAAATTCAATCGTTAAATCAATTTCTATTTGTATATTTTCTAAATTGAGATGCAAATCTGTACCAAAATTATAAGAAAAACTTGTTTTAGTTCTATGTGGAAAATACGTTTTTGGTCTTTTAGAAATATCAATATCTTCAAATTCTGTATCTTTTCCAAATAAAAAATGGTGTAAAATTCTTTGATTATTGGCTACTGACAAAATATTACTTTCACTACTATTGTACTCATTCAAGATACTTTTTTGATAATTCCATTGTAAAGTTTCTTGAATTGGCTCAAAATCGTGATAAACTTTGTCAATTCCTTTGATAAATTGATGATTTCCATTACCCAAATGAATAACTGCATAATCATTTTCAAGCAAAATTTCAGGTAATTTATCTTTATTATCTATTTTTGTAGCATCAAAAGGATTTCCAAAACCTACTTTTCGTGCAATATCTTTTACCAAATCATTATGAAAAATATAATTATTTTCCTCTTGACATTTTTTTAAAATTTCTTTTAAAACTTTATCTTTTGTACTCATTGGTGCAAAATCTTCAATAATTTCACATAAATCATCATAATTATATTTTTCTATTACTTTATTCTTTAAAATTACTTCAAGCATTTCACCGTCCCACTTCAAAGAATCAAAAGGTTCATTAGTATTTTTAAAATACCTTTCAATAAGATTTAGTTGTTTTTCCTTTATATTTTTCATAATTTTTTTTAAACAAATCCAAGATTTGACAACAAAAACAACCTTCTCATTACAAAAAGGCTGTTTTATTTATCATTCAATATTTATCATTCAACATTGAATTTGGCTGTTTCATTCATAATTTATCATTTATAATTCATAATTAACTAAAAAATCCTTGTAATTTCATAGCAATACTCATATCGCCTTCAATACGCATTTTGCCACCCATAAACGCCTGCATAGGGTTAAGACTGCCAGAAAGCATATCATCAAGGTCGCTAAGTTCTACCAATACCGTACAATCTGCATCAATATTTTCATTACTTACGACAGCAGGATTAACCGTTGCGTCTACATAAACTACACCTTCACCACTTGTAAAATTGAATTTTACTTTTGCACCAAAATCTGCGTTAAGATTTGCAGTTTTGTTTTTAATGTTTTGAGTTGTTGATTCTAAGCTCATTTTAGCGTTTTTTGTTTTTTTTAGAATTTTTGTTTTTTTAAAGAATTTATTAAAAAATATATTTTTCCAAATAATATTTCCAAAAAATAATCCTTTTAAAGAAACTTTTAAAGTTTTTGAGTTAATTTCAAAAAATACCATTTGTTTAAATATAAAATTTTCTACAAAATTATTATTTTTTTAGCTAAAAAAAGAAATTTATCATAAAAAAAACTAAAATATGGTTTTTCACACAAACTTTTCTATCTATAAATTCCTGAATAACACACTTTTTTTTCAATCCTTAATTTTTAATTATTTTTCAAGATTATCCAACACCAATTTTTTCAAAAAATCTTCTTGTTCTTTGTCTAATTGTGTAATGATAAAAGGATTTTCGGTGTGTGATTTTTGGATAATATCCTTGATGATTTTAGTTTGTTCATAAAATCTTTTGCAGGGATTACAATTTCTAAAATGATAATGAATTTTGAGATTTTCCCAAAAACTAAGCGGTTTGTATAATTTTTGTGTAACTAAAAAAGTAGTTTCTTTGCAGGAATAAAATATTTTTTTTTTGAAAGGAATATCTGCCATTTTTTTATAGATTTAGGTAATTTGTGGATTATCAAAAGCATTTTTTTCTAAACATTTTCTCAAAAAAAGTTTAGCTCTGTGAATGATAACCCAAAAATTAGACGCAGTTATGTTATTATCCTTACACACTTGGTCAGTATTTTGTTCGTCAAAAAAACTTTGTGTTAATACACTTGATTGTTGTGATGGCAATTTGGCGATACAATCATACAAAGTTTGGACAACTTCCTTTTTTTCCAAATCTTCTTGCGGATTTTTTTCCCAATATTTTGGTACAGTATCTTTAGTCCAATGCTCTGTTTCATCAAAAAAATGTGAATACACGTCATTTCCCCAATCCAAATGCCCAGTATTTTGTGCTTTTTGGGTATTTTTTTTGCGAAAAACATCTTTAATTTTATTGTTCAAAATACTAAAAAGCCATGTTTTTTCAGAACTTTCACCTTTAAAATTTTCTTTGGCTTTGAGGGCTGACAAAAAAGTTTCTTGCAAAGCATCTTTTGCTTGTGCTTCATCTTTGAGTTGCCACAAAGCACTGTTATACATAATATTTGCGTAATTTTCTACCCATTTTTCAGGTGAAAGTGTGAATTTCATAATATTTTTTTTATAAAGATAATTGATGTTTTTTTGAATAATGCTGTAAAAAATACAATTTAAAAAAATCAAAAGTCAAAAGAAATTTCATTCCAAATAGTTTCTTTTGTAAATTGTAGTTTTTCTTTTATTTTTTCAAAATATTTTTCTGATTTTTTTCCTTCTAATACGATAAATAAATGTGTGCGAAAAATATGATAAAAGATTATTTTGTTATATTTATCCAAATTTTTATCTGTCAAAATTTCAAGGATTTGCTTTTCAAAACGTTTTCCATTTTTTGGAAAAAAAGCACAAAACTGCAAATACTTATAAGAATAATGATTTTGAGCAAGGTTATTAGCTTTCAATGATATACCAAACAATAAATCAAAAGTTCTTAACCCTGCCTTTTTTTCCAATTCAAAAAGAAAATTTGTGTTTATTTTTGCATTTTCAAGTTCTGTTACATAACGATTTGCTTTGTGAATATCCAAACAAGCACGCAAAAAAATATCCCATTTTTGCGTTTTTGCACACAATAAAGCAATTTTAATGTTGTGATTAGCAACAGAAAGGTCTGCTCCGCAACTGCCATATATTCGTATTCTGCGATTTAATTCCAATAATTGGGCATCTGTGAGATGCGCAAATTCTTCAAAAAGATGATAAGAAGTATTATTTTCAATACAAAAATCATATACTTTTTGAATTAAAATAGTGTCTTTGTTGATTTGTGATTTTACATAATTTGTTTGTTTTTGGGTCGTATTTTCAGGATTTTCTTTTGATATTTTATCTATTTTATCACGAAAATCTAAAAAAATAGGGTTTTGGCTATATTCCATACTATTATCCCATTTTGGAATAATAATATCTTTTGTGGTAGTATCTATCATACAATCCACATAATTGATAAAATCTGCGTATTTTTTTGGTATAATTGGCTCTGTCATATCTTCCAAAAAATAGAATGCGGTAATAGTATTATTTTCTTCAAAATAAATCCACGTATTTTTTTTATACATTTTTGTATCAAGATTTTTTATCTCTTGTAATTTCATCTCACCAAATTCTGTTGTTACTTGGTACCAAAAATACTTATTTTCTTCTTCATCTTTTTTAATAATAATAAGCTCATTTTTACCAATTTGGACATATTGATATTTTTTTTCAAAAACTTCAAAAGATATTTGATTATCAAAATCATTTTTCAAGGTTGTTATTTCTTGATAATTTTTTATTTCCACACAATGAATTTCTGCTTGTGGCAAAGCAGTATATTTTTTATCAAAAATACCATTTTTGAATAATTTATGACGTTTTTGTATCTCTTTTTTGAAATTCTGGAGTGTTTCTTTGCGATTATTTTTAAAAATACTTTGGGCAATCGTATTATTACTATACAAAAAACAAAAACTTAAAAATGTGATAAGTTTTATCATATTGATTTTTAATGTAAAAACTCAAAATTAACGAAAAATCTGCTTTTTTAAAAATGATTTCTTTTGTAAATTTGTGGAAAGTATATTTTATTAAAAATTATTAAAAAAATTACCAAAAAAAATTTATTAAAAAATGAAAAATAATAGCCTCCAACAAATCACACGCATAAAATTAGAAGAACTACACAAACATTATCAAAAACTAAATGAATATTATAACCGCATTGAACTACAAGCTGAACAAACACCAAATATTACCCAAAAACTCCAAATTTTATACGAAGGTCTGCAAATGCTCACTTTTGGCGAGGCAAAAATTCACCCAGAAGTAGAAAATTTTGATGTGATTTGGGCGGAAATTGAAGCAGAAAGTTGCACAACCGAATTTTTGAATTATTGGCTTCAAAAACTCAAAAAAGAAATTACACAAGGTAGGCAACGTTTGGAGGCTGGGCTTGTTTTTGGGCTTGTTTTGGAGGAATTTGCGTTTGATTTGCCCAAAGAAAATATTGCAATTTCGCAACAAAATGCTGAAAAAAATTGGGAAAATATTTGGGAAACAAATTCTAAGGCAGATGTAGAAAAATTTAAAATTTGGGTGAAAGAACATCTCAAAAATCAAAAGGATTTTACAAAAGAATTTCAAAGTTTTACTGATAAATTATATACTTCGTATTCGTCTTACGAAAACACAAATACAAGTTTTACCAAAAATGATGATTTGCCTTTTGGTGTGCCTTTTATGTATTCTAATGCACTTTTTTATAGCTTGATTACGCCAGAAGAAGTAAAACAACAGCTTGAAAATATCAGCTCTCACGCATATCGCTACCAAAATATCAAACAAGAGGCAAAACAAGCACTTTCAAATAATTCACTCATTACCGAAATAACAGGTGCGTTGCGTATTATACATCAAAATATTGAATCTTGGCATTGGAAAGAAAACGAAGGGCAAATTACAAGCGTTTGGACACAAAATAAATGGCGACCTTTTCAATATGTAAATCTTTTGGACACTTTATTTTTGGAAATAGTTGCGTTGCGTTGGGAAAAATATTTTAAAAAAATCGTTTTTGTGCCAACTTATGAAAATAAATTATACTATAAAACCATCAAAGACCAAAGAACTGAAACCATTGAAAATTTCTTTTTGATTTTTTTTGAAAATGCTCAAGAAGGTTATACCAATAATGCCAGCAATGCACGAAATTTGGAAGATGAAACCACATCAGATAAATTGTTAGGAGCTTTGATGCGAGAAATTCAGTATTTTCAAATGCGTTATAAAAACGAAGAAAATTACCTAAACCCCAAAGGTGAAATAATTATACCAGAGTTATTTATTACGCACATTGATATAAAAGATTTTTTCTTAAATATTTCACACGATATTATGCTGGAAGTGCTAAAAATGTGTGGCATTTCTGGAAAATATTTAGATTTTTTTGAAAAATATTTAAAAAATTCGTATCAATTAAATGAAAAAACAATTAACCCAAAAAAAGGAATTCCTACAAGTAATACACTTTCTATGCTTTTGGGAGATGTTTTATTAAAAATATTGCAAAATGGAATTACTCACGAAAAGGTGTTTGTATATAGGCAACTTGACGACATTTATATCGTGAGTGATGAAAGTAATTATTCAGAATTTGCATTAGATTACACAAAAGAATTTTTGGAAATATGCGGATTAGAAATAAATCCTGAAAAATTTGGGGCAATAGAAATTCAAAAAAATCCAAAAATCCCTAATGAATTTTCATTTGAATACATAGAAAACATCAACCAACGCCCACAATGGCAGTTTTTGGAATTGTATGCTGATGGCATTTGGAGACCTAATCTACCAAAAATAGAAAAATACAAAGAAAATATGATTGCCCAAATCCAACACCAAAGCACCATAATTGATATGATAAAATCCTACAATCAACACATCAATTATCTTCTCAAAGGACTTGCACCTGCCAAAGAATTTGGAAAAGAACATTATCAGGCAATCAACAAAGTGCTTTCAGAAGCATTTGTGCATATTTTTGGGAAAAATCAAAGTATTTTTGATTTCCTAAAATCCAAAATTACAACACGTTTTCCCAACCTCAAAGATGCAGTTACTCGCCTTCCCAAATCGTGGTTTTTCTTTCCAATAACCGCAGGAGGTTTGGCATTGCTCAATCCAATCAGCCAAATTGCATATTTACAAAAAATACAAGAAAAATGCACCCAAAAAATCAACGAAAAACAAGAAAATGAAGAAGCTGAACAGTTATTAAATGATGAAAAATCTTGGGCAATGACTTATCAATATCTGCGTATAAACAATATGAAAGAGGTTTTTCCTGTTTCTACGCTTGGTATGGAAAATCTTTTGCGTGATTTTATTTCAAGAGGTGGTGAGGTGCGAGGCAGTTCTCAAACGAATTTGGGGACTTATTGGAAATGGTTAATTTATACGTATGGATATGAAATTTTGGACGCATTTGGCACATTTAGATTTTTGCTAACGGAACTTATACCACTTCAAGCAATTTATCAAAATACAGGAGAGTTGTAAATTAGGAATTAGGAATTAGGAATTAGGAATTAAATACAAAAAATATAAATTAGGAACAAGAAATAAATAAAATACGATTTTGGTAATTTTTCAAAAAATTGGTCAGACCTCCGTAAACTACGGTGCAGACCATTTTTTGAAAAATGTTTGAAAACAAATAGGTAAGTTATTTAATTTTCATTCCTTAGTTATTTATTTTTTAAAATAATTAAAATAAAATTTTTATAATTAAATAAAAATTACTATAAATTCCCAATTCCTAATTCCTAATTCCTAATTCCTAATTCCATTTGAAGTGTTAGAAATAAAAATTACCAAAAAAACTAAAAACTTTTTAAGTCGTTTTTTGCTTTTATATAAAATTTTACATAAAAATCGTATATTTGTACAAAAGTTATTAAGATTTTTTGGAATTATTTTTTAAATAATGATTATTATTTCAAAACACACTTAAAAACCTATTTTAAACGCATCATTTGAAATAATTTGGCACAATTTTTTAGGTTTATTACAAAAATTTTTATAAAAATTTACAAAAAATGACGTTTTTTAATTGGCATAAAAAGATAAATTCACGCCTACAACTCTATTTCTTTTCGCTGATACTCTTTGCGGTGGGAATAGCAGTGGTGTCTTTTATGTATGTCCAACGTCTGAAAGCCTATCACCATTTACGCCACAAAGTAGATGAACTTTTGGTTATTTCGCCTCGCCTAATGCGTGCAGAACAAGAATTTTTGTTGTATGATTGGCAAAATGACCAATTTATGCAAGAAGCTACCAGCACTCACCTCCAAGAATATTATAAACTTTGGGGCGAAAAAAAACAATTATTTGACCAAATTAGCGAAAATCCACTCACCAAATACCTTGACGCTTATCCTACGCTCCAAAAAATCAATAAAATAAGCCACGACCACCACCAAATTTTTAAAGAATTGGTTGGAAAAGTTCGCCAACGTGGATTTAAAAATTATGGTGCAGAAGGCAAAATGAGAGATGCTATCCACGAAATCCAAAAAATGACTTCTTTGGATAAATATGAAGTTCTCGTTTTGAGAAAATTTGAAAAAGATTTTTTTCTTAGAAAAGACAATGTTTATGCAGATTCTCTCACAAAACAAGCCCTCAAAGTCGCAAATATTGCACGCAAAAAAAATGTGAGCGTAAAAGAAATGAGCAAACTAACGCTTTTGATGCGTAGTTATGTAAAACAATTTGAAAAAATCGTTGAGCTTGAAACCGAAATGGGCAACCAACAAGGCGGATTACAGGCACAAATGGCTTCTACAACTGCCCAAATTGAAAAATTTTTGAGGCAAATGGACGAAGCAATAGACAGCAATATCGTTGCTTTAGAAGAAAATGCAAATCTTGTTATCCAAATTTTCTTTGTGTTGATGTTTTTTCTTGCGATTATTCTTTCAGTTGTGATAGCTCGCAATGTTTCTGCTCCTATTGTGTTGTTGGACAGGGTTGTAAAATCTGTTACAAAAGGTCTTAAAAATCAAGAGGTTTTATTAGATAAAATCAAATCACAAGACGAAATCGGAAGTCTTGCACGCAACATTCAAATTTTATTAAGAAAAATAAAAGGACTTCTTCACCAAGCCAACGAAAAAAACACACAGCTTGAAGCATTTAACGAACAAGAAGCAAAAAGAGGGTGGTTTAATGAAGGTCTTGCAATGTTTAATGAAATCCTTAGACAAAGCAACACAGATGTAGAAGAACAAACCGTACATTTTATTTCGGAACTTGTAAAATATACCAAAAGCCAACAAGGTGCTTTATTTTTGATACAAATTGACGAAACAACTAACAAAGAATATTTGGAATTAAAAGGTTCTTATGCGTATCAACGCCAAAAATCCAATAGAAAACCTTTTGAAAAAGGTGAAGAACTTATTGGTTCTGTGTGGGAAAAAGGCAAAACCATTCACCTACAAAATCTCCCAGAAAGTTATACACAAATTCACTCTGCAATGGGAACTATTGCCCCAAAAAGTCTTTTAATTATTCCTATTTGGTCTGATGATGTGATAGTTGGGGTTTTGGAATTGCTCTCTGTTTCAGATTATGAAACCTACCAAATTGATTGGATTGAGGCATTGGTGCGTAGATTAGGAACTTCGCTCACAACACTCCAAACACACATTAAAACCAAATATTTCCTTTCTGAATCTGAAAAACAAGCAAAAGAATCACAAGAATCTGAAAGCAGATTGCAAAAACAAGTAGAAGAATATCAGCATTGGATTGTGGAATTTGAAAATAAAGTAAATAATATTTCAGAAGAATCTTTGATTTTTTCAACCGTATTAGGCAAAATGTTCTCTGGAATTGTGGTAACTGATGAATATTTCCGCATTAGACAAATGAATGGTTATCTAACAAAGAAATTAGGTTTTAGAAGAAATGAACTTGTAACTTTAAACTTTAAACCTTAAACTTTAAACCTTAAACTTTTAAACTTCTTAAAATCACCGCAATTTTTTGTAAATTGCGGTTTTTTATTTTAAAATATTATGAAAAAAAATCTTATTACGATATTCCAAATATTTATATTAGGAAATTTATTGTTTTTGATGTCTTGTAAAGACGAACCAAAACCAGAACAAGGTGCTATAGACCACCTCGCACTTGGCAATCCTTCCAATGCAACCACAAATGAAAGTAATGCAAATAATTATTTGATGGTTTTGCCTCAATATGTGATGTCTTACAATAATAGCAAGGGACACGCAAATTGGGTTAGCTGGCAATTAGATAATAGTTGGCTTGGACAAACGCCACGACAAGACAATTTTCGCAGTAATACTGCCCTTCCTGTAAGTTTTTATCGTGTAACTTCTACTGATTATTCAGGTTCAGGCTTTGATAGAGGACATTTATGTCCTTCTGCTGACCGAACAAAAAGTATTGATGACAATTCAGCTACGTTTTTTATGACAAATATGATTCCACAAGCACCACGCAATAACCAAAACACGTGGGCAAGTTTGGAAGATTACACAAGGTCTTTGATTTCGCCTACCTTTGAGGCTTATATTATTGCAGGAGTTTATGGTACAGGAGGAACAGGAAGCAATGGCTCAACAAATAGTTTGCAAAATGGCAAAATAGATGTTCCTGCTCGCACTTGGAAGATTATTGTTTTGTTACCTGTTGGAAATGATGATGCAAAACGTGTTACTACTTCTACAAGAGTTATTGCAGTTGATATGCCAAACAGTCAAAACATTGACCTTGATTGGAGAGTTTATCGTACATCAGTTGATGCCATAGAACAAGTTACAGGTTACGACTTTTTGAGTAATGTTTCTACATCTATTCAAAGTGTTATTGAAAGTAAAGTTGATAATCAATAAGTAGCTATCAGTATTAAATTGTCAGATATTAGTAATAAGATATTAAATTTTAGTATTAAGATATTCTAATTTAATATTTAAAGAATTTAATTTAATATTCAAAGTATTTAACTTACTACATAAATATTTAACTTTAATATTTAAAGTATTTAATTTACTGTATAAGTATTATACTTTAATATTTAAAATGTTTAATTTGCTATACAAATGTTTAACTTTAATATTTAAACCATTTTGCTTGCTATATAAATATTTAACTTTAATATTTAAACCATTTTGCTTGCTATATAAATATTTTACTTTAATATTTAAAGCATTACAATTTTTAAAACATAAATTTTTAACAGCATTATTAAATAAATTAACCCATAATTTTTAAATCATTTTTATAAAATGAAATATTTTTTATTTTTAATTTCACTTTTTATTACTACAAATGTTTTTTGTCAAAAATATCAA
Source organism: Cytophagales bacterium (assembly GCA_013297825.1). Taxonomy (GTDB): domain Bacteria; phylum Bacteroidota; class Bacteroidia; order Cytophagales; family Microscillaceae; genus JAAFIN01. The sequence goes on along the minus strand of JAAFIN010000052.1, from coordinate 3,880 downwards.
AAGACAATATTTGATTATGAAAAGATGAAACTTGATACACTCTCAAAATGTGATGATGTAATGTTTCAAAAACTTCAATCTATACTTGAAACAATAGAAAATAATAACAGTTCAATCGCAGTAAAAACATCAAAAGAGTTATTTTCAAACAATACAACTTGTCCTGAAATCTATGAAATACATGGATATGCCCTTTTTAGAAGTGGAGAATGGTTAGAAGGAAATGAAATCATTGAAAAAGGGATTTTAAAGTTTGGGAAAATACCTGGACTTATCAAAAGGCATTCAATAATGAGTATAGAAATGGCAGAGTTGGGAACAGGCGTAAAAAATATTGATGGTAATTCTGTCTATAAATCTAAATTTTTGGAATATGATGAAGAACAATTCAAAAATGAAAACTTAAAATCAGCACTAAATGATTTGATGTATTTGGAACAAAAATATCAACAAGAAGAAGATACTTATGTAATAGGTAAAATACATCAATTACTTAAAAATTATAACGAATCAAATAAGTATTTTGAAAAATTGCTTACACACGAAAAAATTAAAAATAATGCTAAATTTAATTTAGCAGATAATTTTATTTATTTAAACAAACCCAAAGAAGCAGAAACACAAATACAAAGCCTGCTCAATGAATTTCCAAAAGAAGGAGAATTGTATGAAAAATTAGCAGAAATAAATATCTTGAAAGGTGATAGTATTGCCTCTCAAAAATGTAAAAAAACAGCAATTTTTTATAAAAACATTCCTAATTTTTTGAATGTAGATTATTCTGATGAAAACTATGACCAACTTGTTTTTTTTGGTTCTAACAAAGCTTCTGCTGATACAAAACTTAAAAAATTAGAAGAAATTTATCAGAAAAAAAATGATAAGGCAACCATTGAATTGTGTATTTTGATTCTCAAACTTCACGCAAATCATGGCAATGGTGTTGAAGAAAAAGCAAGTGATGTTTTAATAAAAATTGGAAAACCAAGTTTAGATATGATTCATAAACTTTTTCAAGCAGATGTTTCTACTTGTACTATTACTAATCTTGGTAATGTTATGGCTACTATCAAAGACGAAAGTTCTTGGGATTATTTAAAAACATATTTATCTAACATTGTAAAAATGCCTTCTACGCTTATTCCCCCTATTATTCCTGAAATAATTATAAAATTTGATGAAGAAAGAGGATTAAAAGAAGTATTGAAAACAATTCATACAATGTTAATTGAGGAAGAAAATAATACGTTTTGTGAAAGTTTTGGAACATTTGTTTATTATGCTCCTTTGAAAAGAATAAATAATAAGAAAATGGAAAAAATAGCTAAAAATATTGGATATACAAAACAACAAATTAAAAAATTAAAGGAAAAAATTAAATAGTTTTTTTCTATATTTAACATTTTAAATATTTTTATTATTAAATAAATATTTTATTTTAATATTTAAAATATTTAATTTGTTATATAAGTATTTAATTTTAATATTTAAAGTATTTATTTTAACACTTTAAATATCAACTTTAATATTTAAAATATTTATTTTAATATTTTAAACATTAACTTTAATATTCAAAGTATTTAACTTACTACATAAATATTTAACTTTAATATTTAAAGTATTTAATTTACTGTATAAGTATTATACTTTAATATTTAAAATGTTTAATTTGCTATACAAATGTTTAACTTTAATATTTAAACCATTTTGCTTGCTATATAAATATTTTACTTTAATATATTTAAATAATAATTTTTTAAATATTTGGCTGTTTCATTCAACATTTATCATTCAACATTTAATATTAAAAAAATATGTCTTATCTGCACGCTATTGGCATATCAAATGCACCTTTTTGCATTACACAAGCACAAACATTAGCTTTTATGCAAAAAATATTTGATATTTTTTATCCAAATGATACTAAAAAAAACAGTGAGTTAGCGTTATTATATAGGGCAACAGGCATACAACAAAGATATTCAGTCATAAAAGATTTTACAACATTAGATAATTGGACATTTTTTCCTAATAATCCACAAAAATCTTTTCCTACAACCGCAGAGCGAATGAATATTTTTAAGCAAAATGCTTTTATAATGCTTGAAAACGCTACTAAAAATGCTTTTGACAAATGTAAAATCCTTCCAGAGCATATTACAGACGTTATTTTGGTAAGTTGTACAGGAATGTACGCTCCAAGCGTAGATATGCAGATAATAAAAGCATTTAATATTCCTACACAAGCAAAACGAGTTAATATTCAATTTATGGGTTGTTATGCTGGAATCAATGCACTCAAAGTTGCAAATGATATATGTACTGCACGACAAAATGCAAATGTTCTTATTTTGGATATAGAGCTTTGTACCTTGCATTTGCAGAACTCTATGCGTGAAGATGACCTTCTTTCAGGGGCTTTATTTGGTGATGGAGCGGTTGCAAGCATTATTTCTAACCAAAAACCTGCTAAACCAACCTTAAAAATTAAAGATTTTTATTGTGATATTTTTTTTGAAGGAAAAAATGATATGACTTGGGACATTAGCAACGAAGGTTTTTTGATGAATTTATCTACTTATGTTCCTGCATTGCTTAGTGAGCCTGTCAAAAATCTTACAAAGTCTTTTGAAGCAAAGATTAAAGACATTGAACACATTACTATTCACCCAGGAGGCAAAAAGATTTTACAAACCTTAGAAAAAGTTTTAAATGTTACCAAAGAACAAAACAAATTTTCTTATCAAATTCTCAAAAATTATGGTAATATGTCCTCTGCTACGATTTGGTACGTGTGGGATTTATTTCTAAAAGAAAATCATTATAAAATAGGCGAAAAAATGCTTAGTATGGCTTTTGGGCCTGGTCTTACAATGGAAACTGTTTGGTGGGAAATAAGTGAGTAAGAAAGTCAGGGGACAGGAAATAGGTATCAGGGGACAGGAGATAACTATAAAAGGACAAGAAGTATTTGTATTTATACCTGATTACTCACACCTATTTTCTGCTACCTTTTATCATAATAATTGTTAAAATTAAAAATAAAACAAAACTTGTAGTAATTTTTGAAGTTTTAATTAAAATAGTTTTCTACGGTTTCAACTTTTGGAGGGTTTGAAACCCTCCAAAAGTTTCCACTAAATTTTTTTTATGAATAAACATTTTTTAACCTTATTTTTAACTACACTCCTTTGCATTTATGCTCCCTTTGGGGTTTGGGAGGCTTTCGCACAAAAAACTTACACCATAAAAGGCAAAATATTAGACGAAAAAACCAAAAAACCTATTCCAGGAGCAGATATTTTTTTGGCAAATACTTCCATAGGCACAGCAAGTGATAGTGATGGTATTTTTATTATCAAAAATATTTTCCAAAAATCTTTGGATTTGGTTATTGCATTTGTAGGATATGAAACGGTAATGGTGCCACTCAAAATGGACGTTTTGGGCAATCGCTCACTTACCATTATCCTCAAAGAAAAACCTACTGAAATGAAAGAAATTACGGTTACTGCAACCAGAGGCGAGGCGTGGTATCGTAATTTTGAGATGTTTAAAGCTAATTTTTTGGGAACTGATGAATTTGCAAAAAAATGCACCATCAAAAACAAAGATGAATTGTATTTTAATTTTCAAAATAGCATTTTTAAAGCCTATGCTGATGAAGCACTTATCATTGAAAATCCTGCATTGGGTTATATTTTAAAATACCAACTCAAAGATTTTGTGTTGGATTTCAAAAGTGGATATTTTGTAATAGAGTTATTTAAATGGTTCAATATTGCAAAAAAGGGCAAAAATTGGTAATTTTGCAAGAAAACCTTAAAAAACTATGAAAACAAGCACAGAAAGCAATAAAAAGCATTCGGATAAAGTAAGT